>NZ_DATJWR010000268.1:0-48728 GCF_035501035.1 Paraburkholderia sp. | reverse complement strand
TGGTGCCGGGGACCGGACTCGAACCGGCAAGCCGTAAGGCGGCGGATTTTCGTCACACCACGTCTTTCGACGCCACGTGCCCTCGCATGGGCGCGCGTTCGTGCGCTGGACTATGCCTTCGCCGTCGCTGCACGCTGCGTTCGCACGCCGCGCGCCGCCTTAGGCGCCCCCCGTCTAGTCTCTACACCTTCCGCGCCGCCACGTAGCGTGGCAGCCGGCTTGGCTCGGCGTTGCCTCGGCGCCCGGCGCAGTGCGCCTCGAGGCCCAGGGGGTTCGCCGAATTTGAGGGGTTCTGCACCGGCCGTTTCCGGTCGGGCACTCAATCGTCTTTCAAGTCCGCTATGTTTACCAATTTCATCACCCCGGCAGGGCGGACGCGATTCTACCATTGCACGGTGCCCACCCAAAAGGGACACAGTGCCGGCATGCCAGGAACACTGTGCGGCACCCCTTCGCCCGTCATCTGCGCGTCATGAGCGCTTTCCATAATCCGCCCATCGAAAACGTTTACAACGACGAACGGGGCCGATTGCATGACGCCAACCATCAAGGATGTCGCCGCACACGCTGGATTCTCGATTGCCACCGTTTCGCGTGCGATCAACGCGCCTCATACGGTCAACCCCGTCACGCTCGCGCGGGTGCGCGAAGCGATCGACGCCCTGAAGTTCCGCCCGAATCCGCTCGGCCGCCAGTTGCGCGGCGAGCGCACGCGCCTGATCGGCGTCGTGCTGCCCACGCTCACCAACCCGGTGTTCGCGGAGTGCCTGCAAGGCATCGACGAGTTCGCCGCCGCGCACGGCTTTCGCCTTATGCTGATGACCACACAGTACGACCGCGATCGCGAGCGTCACGCGATCGAAACGTTGCGCGCTCAACGTGTGGAGGGCCTGATCCTGACCGTCGCCGACGCGGACACCCACCCGCTGCTCGACGAGCTCGACGCTGACGGCCCGCTCTACGTGCTGATGCACAACGACACGCAACGCCGCCCTTCGGTTTCAGTGGACAACCGCGAGGCCGCGTGCGACGGCGTGCGCATGCTCATCGCGCACGGTCACCGCCGCATCCTCATGCTCGCCGGCACGCTCGCCGCCTCCGACCGTGCACGCCAACGCCACGCCGGCTATACGTACGCGATGCAGCAGGCCGGCCTCACCCCGGCTCCCGCGCTCGAAATCGATTTCAATGCCGAAACACTCGCGCCCTCCGTTCTCGCGCATCTGACGAGCGGGCCTGCGCGCCCCACGGCGCTCTTCTGCAGTAACGACCTGCTCGCCATGGTCGTGATGCGCGGCCTGCGCCGCGCCCGCCTGCGCGTACCGCAGGACATGTCGATTCTCGGCTTCGACGGCCTCGCCATGGGCGAGCTTCTCGCGCCGCCGCTCGCGAGCATCGCCACGCCGAACCGCGAGATCGGTCGCACTGCCTGGCAATGCCTGATGGCGCGCATCGGCGGCGAGCACGCGGGCGCGCTCTCGAATACGCTGCCGCACACGCTGCGCACGGGCGACACCATCGCAGCGATCGCGCACGCGCCGCTCGCTACCCACGGACCCCGCGCGCATGTCGTGCACGGCGGACCAACCGGACGCGACCTCGAACTTGGCGACGCGCTCTCCTGAATCGAACGCACGCACGCTGGAACGACAGCTCGAACAACCCGGGCCGCGCCCGCACGCGGCCCCCATCCACCAGAACGATTTCCCAACCGACCCGGAGACCCGCCGTGATCCGCCGACCCGCCTTTGCCGGCCCGCTCTCGTCTGCGTCCGCGCGCAGCGCCCTGCGCACGCTCGCCGCGCCCTTGCTGCGCATGAAACGCCTCTCCCGCGCGCTGCCGCTCGCCGCAAGCGCCGCCGCGCTGATGGCCGGCTTGACCGGCCTGTGTGCGCCGCTAGCGGCCCAGGCCGAGCAAACCGCCATCTGCTACAACTGCCCGCCCGAGTGGGCCGACTGGGCAAGCCAGATCCAGGCCATCCAGAAAGAAACCGGCATTCGCGTGCCGTTCGACAACAAGAACTCCGGCCAATCCATCGCACAACTCATGGCCGAGCAGAAGAGCCCGGTCGCCGACGTCGTCTACCTTGGCGTTTCGTCGGCGTTCCAGGCCAGGGACAAGGGCGTGATTGCGCCATACAAGCCTGCGCACTGGAACGACATTCCCGCCGACCTGAAGGACCCGCAAGGCTACTGGTTCGCGATCCATTCGGGCACGCTCGGCTTCTTCGTCAACAAGGACGCGCTCGAAGGCAAGCCGGTGCCGCGCTCTTGGGCGGACCTGCTCAAGCCCGAGTACAAGGGCATGATCGGCTACCTCGATCCGTCGAGCGCCTTCGTGGGCTACGCCGGCGCGGTGGCCGTGAATCTCGCACTGGGCGGCACGCTCGATAACTTCCAGCCCGCATTCGACTGGTTCAGCAAGCTCAAGGCCAACGAGCCCATCGTGCCCAAGCAAACGGCTTACGCGCGCGTGCTCTCCGGCGAGATTCCTATCCTGCTCGACTACGACTTCGACGCCTACCGTGCCAAATACAAGGACCACGCGAACGTCGAGTTCGTGATCCCGAAGGAAGGCACGATTTCGGTGCCCTACGTGATGAGCCTCGTGAAAAACGCGCCGCACGAAGCCAACGGCAAGAAGGTGCTCGACTTCGTGCTCTCCGACGAAGGCCAGAAGCTCTGGGCCAATGCGTATCTTCGCCCGGTGCGCGCGAGCGCGCTCTCGCCAGAGGCGGCCGCGAAGTTCCTGCCCGCGAGCGACTACGCACGCGCGAAGCCGGTGGACTTCGCGAGGATGGCGGCCCAGCAGCAGGCCTTCGGCGAGCGCTATCTGCAGATCATGCACTGATACTCGAGCCGAGCCCGCCCATGCACGACCTCACTTTCCCGTTGCGCTGGCGCGTGGCGCTCGTCGCGCCCGCGCTCGCGGTATTCCTTGCGTTCTGGCTACTGCCGATGGTCGCGCTCGTGCAGGTGAGCGCAGACGGACACTTGATCGAGACTTATCGCGCACTGCTAACGAATGGCCGCTATATGAAAAGCCTCGGCGCGACCGTCGCACTCTCGGCCGCGGTCACCGCGGCGACGCTCGTGATCTCGACGATCTGCGGCCTTCTGCTCGCACGGCGCGCGTTTGCGGGCCGGCGGGCGCTCGTTGCGCTGCTCACGTTTCCGCTCGCGTTTCCGGGTGTGGTGGTCGGCTTCATGGTCATCATGCTCGCCGGGCGCCAGGGGCTGATCGGTGCGCTCTCGCTGCGCTTGACGGGTGAGCGCTGGGTGTTCGCATACTCGATGGCGGGGCTTTTCGCGGGCTACCTGTACTTCTCGATTCCGCGCGTGATCGTGACCGTGATGGCCAGCGCGAGCCAGCTCGACGCCTCGCTCGAAGAGGCCGCGCGCTCGCTTGGCGCCTCGTCGTGGCGCGTGCTCTGCGACGTGATCGTGCCCGCACTCGCGCCCGGCCTCGTCGCGGCAGGCGCCGTCTGCTTCGCCACCGCGATGGGCGCGTTCGGCACGGCCTTCACGCTCGCCACCGACATCGACGTGCTGCCGATGACCATCTACACCGAGTTCACGCTCAACGCGAACATGGTGACCGCGGCAGGCCTCTCCATCGTGCTCGGCCTCGTCACGTGGGCGGTGCTCACGCTCGCGCGCAGCATGACGGGCGGGGCCGTGGCGGCCACCGCATGAGCGCCCTCCTGCAATCGAGGATCCCCGCATGAATTCGCTCGTCAATCCCACTGCGCCCGGCATGCACGATGCGCCGGGCCAGCCGCCCGCCACGCGGCGGCGCCTCGCGCTGAGCTCCGCGCGCGCGTGGCTTGCCTGCGCGCAATGGGTCGTTACGCTCGCCACCTGTGCGTTTCTCGTCGTGCCTGTGGCGATGTCGATCATCGCGGGACTCACGGTCAACTATTTTCGCGGTGCGGCCAGCGGCCTCACGCTGCGCTGGCTCGATCAGGTGTGGACGCAGTATCACTCGAGCGTGTTTCTTTCGCTCGAAGTGGCCGCCGCCACGCTCGTCATCACGCTCGCGACCGGCGTGCCCGCAGGCTATGCGCTCGCGCGCAGCCGCACGCGCCTCTCGCGCCTGATCGAGGAACTGCTCGTGCTGCCCGTGGCGCTGCCCGGCCTTGCCTCGGCGCTCGCGCTGCTCGTCGTGTACGGTGGCTTCAGCGCGTTTCGCATGAGCGCGGCGTTCATCGTGGTCGGCCACGTGGTGTTCACGCTGCCGTTCATGGTGCGGCCGGTGGCGGCCGTGTGCGCGTCGGCGGACCTGCGCACGCTGGAAGAAGGCGCGGCGAGCCTCGGCGCGACCTTCGTGCAGCGTTTCACGACGATCGTGCTGCCCAACGCGCGGCCCGGCATCGTGGCGGGCGCGCTCGCGGTGCTCACGCTCTCCATCGGCGAATTCAACCTGACCTGGATGCTGCACACGCCCGACACCAAGACGCTGCCCGTCGGTCTTGCGGACACCTACGCGTCGCTGCGCATCGAAGTCGGCAGCGCCTACACGATCCTGTTCTTCCTCATGACCATGCCGCTGCTCGTGGCGATTCAATGGCTCGGCGTGGACGTGCCGGGCACGGGCAGCAAGCGGCGCAATGCAGGCACGCAGAATGAAAACAAGGATTCCGAATGAAACTCGAATCGATCCCGATCACCCTCACGCGCTGCGCGAAAACGTTTCGCGGCACGCGCGTGCTCGAACCGCTCGACCTCACGATCGGCGCGGGTGAAACGCTCGTACTGCTAGGCCCCTCCGGTTGCGGAAAGACCACCACGCTCCGCATAATCGCCGGTCTGGAGACTCCCGACGCGGGCGGCCGCGTGGCCTTCGGCAACGAGGACGTGACCGCGCTGCCCATCGAGCACCGCAAGGTCGGCATGGTGTTCCAGAACTACGCGCTCTTTCCGAATCTCGATGTACGCGGCAACATCGGCTATGGCCTGAAGATCCAGCGCGTGAGTGCAGCTCACGTGCGCACGCGCGTCGACGAACTGCTCGCGATGATGCGGCTCGAAGCACACGCCGCGAAGCCGATCACCCAGCTTTCGGGTGGCCAGCGCCAGCGCGTCGCGCTAGCACGGGCGCTGGCGCCGCGCCCGCGCGTGCTGCTGCTCGACGAGCCGCTCACCGCGCTCGATGCGCGCCTGCGCGACGCCTTGCGCGGCGAGATGAACGCGCTCTTGCGTGAGCTTGGCGTGACGACGGTGTACGTGACCCACGACCAGGCCGAGGCGATGGAGCTGGGCGACCGTATCGTGGTGATGAGCGCGGGCCGCATCGAGCAGATCGGCACGCCGCGCGAGATCTACTATCAGCCCGCGAGCCGCGCGGTCGCGCAATTCGTCGGCACGCTCAATCGCATCGCGGGACAATGGCAAGGCGGCATGCTGCGCACGAGCGGCGGCGCGGTCCCGGCGGGCACAGCGCGGACGACGGGTGCCGCGGAGCTCTATTTCCGCCCCGAAGACGCCATGCTCGCCGACCCCGCCGCAGCGCATCTGCGCGGCGTGATCGAGCAGGCGACCTTCCTCGGCGAGCGCACGCGCCTCACCATCGGCGGCGCCGCGCCCGACGCGCTTCTTGTCGACGTGGCGGGCCGCGTCGAACTCGCGCGCGGCACGCCGGTCGGCATCTCGATCGCCCCCGAAGCGCTCATCGCGCTCGCGTAAATCTTACAAAGCGAGGACCTCCATGCTGCTCGTCCAGCTCAGCGACCTGCACATCAAGCAACCGGGCGCGCTCGCCTATCGCCGCGTCGATACGGCCGCGTGCCTCGCGCGCGCCATCGCACGGCTGAACGCGCTCGCGCCGCGCCCCGACGCGGTGCTCGTGACCGGCGATCTCGTCGATCGCGGCACGGCCGACGAATACCGGCACCTCAAGACGCTGCTCGACAAGCTCGAGATTCCCTGGTGGTTGCTGATCGGCAACCACGACGCGCGCGAGCCGCTGCGCGAGGTGTTCGCCGGGCGGCCCGAACTGCGCGCGGGCGGCGAGTTCGTTCACTACACGGTCGACATCGGCCCGCTGCGCGTGATCGCGCTCGACTCGATGCAGCCCGGGCAGAGCGCAGGCACGCTCTGCGAAGCGCGCCTCGCCTGGCTCGCGCGCGCGCTCGACGCGGCGCGCGAGAAGCCCGTGATCGTCGCGCTGCATCACCCTCCCTTCGATTGCGGCATCGGCCACATGGACGCGATCGGTCTCGACAGCGCGGCCGCGCAGGCGCTCGAAGCGCTCATCGCGCAGCACCCCAACGTCGAGCGCGTGCTGTGCGGCCATGTGCACCGGCCCATGTTCGTGCGCTTTGGCGGCACGATCGCTTCGGCCGTGCCCGCGCCCGCGCACCAAGTGACGCTCGATCTCTCGCCCGAAGCGCCCTCCACCTTCACGCTCGAGCCTCCCGCCTTCGCGCTGCATCGCTACGACCCGCGCGGCGGGATCGTGACGCACCACGGCTACGTCGAAACGTTCGAGGGCCCGTACCCGTTCCACGAACCCTCGGGCGACCTGATCGACTAGAGGTCCGACGGCCGGCTTGCTCAAGCGCATCCGCGGCCACGGCGGCGCCAGCGCGATTGCACGCGCTCCGGTATGATCGGCACGCTCGAAGCCTGCCTTCCTACCGGGCGCCGCCCGCACTGCGCACATGTCCACATCCGATTCCGCAACCATTGGCGAAAGCCAGTCGCTGCGCGGCCTGCTGCTCCTGCTCGCGACCATCGCGGGCGTCACGGTCGCGAACATCTATTTCAACCAGCCGCTCCTCGACGACTTCCGTCAGAGCTTCCCCGCCGGCGCTGCCTGGATCGGCGCCGTGCCGGCCGCCACGCAGCTCGGCTACGCGGCCGGCATGCTGCTGCTGGCGCCGCTGGGCGACCGCTACGACCGCCGCCGCATCATCCTCCTGCAGACCGCCGCCCTGTGCGTCGCCCTGCTCGCCGCGGCCACCGCGCCAACGCTTGGCGTGCTGGTGGGCGCGAGCCTCACGATCGGCGTGGTCGCGACCATTGCGCAACAGGCCGTGCCGTTCGCCGCCGAACTCGCGCCGCCCGAAGCACGTGGCCATGCAGTCGGCACGGTGATGAGCGGGCTCCTGCTCGGCATCCTGCTCGCGCGCACGGCCGCCGGTTTCGTCGGACAGTTCTTCGGCTGGCGCGCCGTGTTCGGCGCATCGATCGTCGCGCTGCTCGTGCTCGCGCTGGTGATCGTGAAGAAACTGCCGAAGAGCCAGCCGACTTCGACGCTCGGCTACGGCAAGCTGCTCGGCTCGATGTGGCATCTCGTGGTGGAACTGCGGGGGCTGCGCGAGGCTTCCGCTACAGGCGCGTGCCTCTTCGCCGCGTTCAGCCTCTTCTGGCCCGTGCTCACGCTGCTACTCGCGGGCGAGCCGTTCCATCTCGGGCCGCAGGCGGCGGGCCTCTTTGGCATCGTGGGGGCGGCGGGTGCGCTCGCCGCGCCGATGGCGGGCCGCTCCGCCGACAAGCGCGGGACGCGCGCGGTCATCACGATGTCGATCGCGCTCATGGCAGTCGCATTTCTCATCTTCGCGGTATCGGGCAAGAGCCTGATCGGTCTCGTGGTCGGCGTCATCGTGCTGGACGTGGGCGTGCAGGCCGCGCAGATCTCGAACCAGTCGCGCATCTACGCGCTGCGCCCCGAGGCGCGCAGCCGCGTGAATACCGTCTTCATGGTTTGCTACTTCATTGGCGGCGCGACCGGCTCGGCCGTGGGCGTCGCCGCCTGGCACGCATTCGGCTGGAGCGGCGTGTGCGTGGCCGGCCTCGCGTTCACCGCGCTCGCGGCGTGGATCCACTACGCGACGCGCCCGCGCGTGAGCGCCGACGCACAGGCTTCTTCCTGACGCCAGCCGCAGCCCGCGCATGGCGCAACGCCGTGCGCGGAACTTCGCCGCGCTATTTTCCCGCGTTGAGCAGGTCGCTCATATCGTCCGCGTGCTCCTCCTCGACGGCGAGGATCTCCTCGAAGATGCGCCGCGTGGTGGTATCGCCATCCCCCAGGTACTGGATGATCGATCGATAGCTCTCGATGGCGATACGCTCGGCAATCAGGTTCTCGCGGATCATGTCGTGCAGGTCGGTGCCCTCCTTGTACTCCGAATGCGAGCGCTCGCTCAGGTGCGCGGGCGAGAAGTCAGGCTCGCCGCCGAGCTGCACGATGCGCGCCGCAAGCATGTCCGCGTGCTGCTGCTCCTCGTTCGCATGCTGGAGAAATTCGGCCGCAACCGACTCCGACTCGATGCCCTTCGCCATGAAATAGTGCCGCTTGTAGCGCAGCACGCACACGAGCTCCGTGGCGAGCGAATCGTTGAGCAGCTTGAGCACGGTTTCGCGATCCGCAGCGTAGCCCGCCGTGACCGACCCCTGCTCGAGATTGTGGCGTGCGGCTTCGCGCACGCGCTTGAGGTCGAAATCAAACGAAGCGTGTGTCTTCGACATCTGACTCTCCTTGGAACGTTGAATGCCTGGATGGGCCGAGAAGTTTGCGCGCGTCATTGACGCAGCACGCCTCGCCGCTGCCTGACCACGATGAAGCTGTCGAACAGGATCCTGGCGATCTCGCGGCCGCGAGCGGGAAGCGAAGGTGACTCGCCGCGCTCTGGCATCCCTGTGCGCAATCGCCGGGCCCGACGCAACCGGTGCATGGCATCGGGAGGCGCCAGGCATACCGAATGACCGGGCACGCGAAGTGCTGTATGAGGGCTTCCTTGACACCGTGGAGGAGTTCCTCATGAAACGCCTGATTGCCCTCTTTCTCGTTACTGCTTCGGTCGCAGCGCTGTCGGCCTGCAATACGGTCGCGGGCGCCGGCGAGGACGTCTCCGCAGGCGGCCACGCCATCACGAACACCGCCGAAAAGGCGAAGTAGTGAGCGACCGACAGTAATGACGCCGACCACCCGCGCGCGCCCCGTGCGGGTGCGGTTGGCCGCTGCAACGATAGTCGATGGTGGGATGACCGGCCGCGCCGCGGCGTGCGGACTATGTGGCGCGGCTGCACCCATGTGCGCTCGTGTGCGTCGGCCACGCAATTTTCGCGTGACGCAAGGCAAGCGGATGCGCGACCTCAGCAACCCAGGAATTCACACAATCTCAAGAAGCGCGGCGCCGGTCGTCGAACAAGAACGACAGCCCCACGCTGCCAAGGATCAGCACGGTTGCGATCACCGTGCCACGCGTCACCGGCTCGCCTAGCAGCAGCGCGCCGAGCGCGACGGCGACCACCGGATTCACATACATGCAACTGCTCGCGACGAGTGGACTCGTGTGGCGTATCAGATAGCCATAGGCGACGTAAGCCGCCATCGTGCCGATGAAGAGCAGGTAGAAGAATGCGGCAAGCGGCAGGAAATGCAGCGGCGCCATGCGCTCGCCGCTGATCAACGCCACCGCCGTCGAAATGGCTCCGCCGAGACCAATCTGCAGCGCCGTGGCGATGAAGAGGTCGGCCGGCAACGCGAGCCGCGCGGCCAGATGCGCGCCGATCGCCCAGAAGAGCGCGCCGCACAGGATCGCGAGACTGCCGCCCGCGGAGCCTGCGGCCGATGCGCCGCCGCCATGGCTCAGGATCGCGATGCCCACGAGCCCGAGCGCGACCGCGGCCCATTCGGCCTTCGCGATGTGCCGCCCCGTGACTGCCGAGATCATCGTGGCAAAGAGCGGCACGGTGGCGATCATCACGGCCGCCGTGCCCGTACCCACGGTGCGCATGCCGTAGGCGAGCATGCCGCTCGACAGGCCCACGAGCATCGTCCCCACCACGCCCGCGTTGCGCACTTCGATGAGCGTCGGCATGACGGGCCGCCGGCGCATCGCGAAGATGAAGAGGCCAACGCCGGCAAACAGGTTGCGCATGCCGGAGAGCAGGAGCGGCGGGAACGAATCGAGCGCGACCTTCACGCCGAGATAGGTCGAGCCCCATACGAAGTACACGACGGCGAGCGAGAGCGCGACGCGCCCGCTGCGCGACTGCGGCAGCCGCACCGCGCGTGCGAGACGCCAGAGCGTCGCCGCGCCCTGCACGGCCACAACGGCCAGGTATCGGGTCCACACGCCGGTCGAAGCTCGGGATGGCAAACGGGGAGGCATCGTCATACCGCCGCGGCGGGTGAAGAGACGGACCGCGGGCGCCCCGGCGGCAATGCGGCGGGACGGGTGAAGCTCGACGGCATGGTGCAGGTGCGCAAAGACGCAAAAAAGACGGAGTACGAAAGACACCCGAAGCGGGCGACCCGCATTATGCAACAAGGTCTGACGTTTCGGATGCTTTCAGGACGCTTTATGCGCGACGGCGTTGTTGCACGGCAAACGCGGCGAAAGCTGTGAAGGCGGTGAAGACAACAAAGGGGGCAAATCGAGCCCCCACGCGCGACGAAAATGCGACGGCATGTTGTGAGCCACGGGAGGAAGTTCGTGCTAGCATGGCAAAATCTTTCAGTTTTCTTTCGAAACAGCCGTTCGCCGTGCTTCCATTCGTCTCGCGCCCTCTCATCGCCTTGCCGCCGCGCAGTTTGCGCAGCGCGTCCGCGCGCGCGCGGGAGATCCGCATGCGAACTGACGCGCGCGTTCCCGTCACCCGCCCTCTGGCCCTGCCGGCCCCGCACACACCGCTTCCCGCCGCCCGGCGCCCGCACTGAACCTGCCTCCCTGCCTTATCGGAGCCCGTTCGGTCGGACTCCGGGCCGATCCGTTTGCGCCGCTGATACCGCTTTGTGCCGCTTGTCCCATTTGTGCCGCGTTCCATTTGTAACGTTTCGCTATCTATCCTTCGTGCACATATCGTCCCTTTTTCTGGACCGCAAGGAGAACCGCAATGTCTAAGAAAATCCGTTATCTCAGCGAGCTCGATGTCGCCCGCCTCGAAAAATGCGCCGCCGAGCCCGGCGCCGCGCACGCGCGCCAGACCATGCTCGACGAACTGCTCGAACTCGCCGTGATCGTGGAACCGCGCGAGGTCGCCGCCAATGTCGTCACGATGAACTCGCAGGTGACACTCGTGAACGAACGCACCGGCGAAGCGCTCACGTACACCGTCGTCTATCCACAAGGCGCCAATGTCGATGCCGGCCGGCTCAACGTGTTTTCGCCCGCGGGGCTTGCGCTCATCGGCGCGAAACGCGGCAGCACCGTGCATTTCACGACGCCGGGCGGCGCAATCGAGGCGCTGAAGATCGAGCGCATCGTGTTCCAGCCCGAAGCCTCGAACGATTTCACGCTGTAAGTTCCACGCACGCCGAGCGCCACGCGTAGCGCATCTCGCGCGAGAAGGCACTTGCCAGATCGTCGCAGCGGGGTGTATCGTTTGGCCTGCTTACGCGGGGGTCCTGCGTCATGCGCCGCTTCGAACGAAAGTCGAGCAGCGTATTGCGCGGGTGAGAAATACCCTTTGAACCTGATCTGGATAATGCCAGCGCAGGGAAGCGTCCGGACTTCGCAGCATCGCCTGGTGCCTCAAATCTTCATAGCGAAGTCCGTTCACGTTCCGTCTCGTCTCCTGCGAAGCCGCTGTTCCCACATTGCTTTGCACAGGACCGAAGTCAGCGCTTTGCGCGGGCCCGGAGTAAGTGCTGAAAAGCACTAACTCCGGCCGAAAGCCCAAGTGCCGACGCCGGTCGAGATAGGAGAGAGTCGCATGAACGCGAATCCGAAGTTCATTTCTGCCACTGCACACGTCGACGCAGCCGCGATCGCGCCGCTGCCCAATTCCCGGAAGATCTACGTGAGCGGGTCGCAGCCCGATATCCGCGTGCCGATGCGCGAGATCACGCAGTCGGACACGCCCACGGGCTTCGGCGGCGAAAAGAACCCGCCGATCTACGTCTACGACACCTCGGGCCCGTACACCGACCCGGAGGCGAAGATCGACATTCGCGCGGGCCTCCCCGCACTGCGCCAGGCCTGGATCGAAAAACGCGGCGACACCGAAGCGCTGCCGGGCCTCTCCTCCGAATACGGCCGCGAGCGCGCCGCCGACCCGGCCACCGCCGAACTGCGCTTCCCGGGCCTGCATCGCACGCCGCGCCGCGCGAAAGCCGGCAAGAACGTCACTCAGATGTACTACGCGCGTCAGGGCATCATCACGCCCGAGATGGAGTTCATTGCGATTCGCGAGAACCAGCGCCGCGCGGAATATCTGGAAAGCCTGAAGGCAAGCGGCCCGAACGGCGCGAAGCTCGCAGCGATGATGGGCCGCCAGCACGCGGGCCAGGCGTTCGGCGCGGCCGCGTTCGGCGCCGAGGCGCTGCAGGAGATCACGCCCGAATTCGTGCGCGACGAAGTGGCGCGCGGCCGCGCGATCATTCCCGCGAACATCAATCACCCGGAAAGCGAGCCGATGATCATCGGGCGCAACTTCCTCGTGAAGATCAACGCGAACATCGGCAACTCGGCAGTGACGTCCTCGATCGGCGAGGAAGTGGACAAGATGACGTGGGCCATCCGCTGGGGCGGCGATACGGTCATGGATCTCTCGACCGGCAAGCACATTCACGAAACGCGCGAGTGGATCGTGCGCAACTCGCCGGTGCCGATCGGCACGGTGCCGATCTATCAGGCACTCGAGAAGGTCAACGGCAAAGCTGAAGACCTCACATGGGAAATCTTCCGCGACACGCTCATCGAACAGGCCGAGCAAGGCGTGGACTACTTCACGATCCACGCGGGCGTGCGCCTGCAATACGTGCCGCTCACCGCGAACCGCATGACGGGCATCGTCTCGCGCGGCGGCTCGATCATGGCCAAGTGGTGCCTCGCGCATCACAAGGAGTCCTTCATTTATGAGCACTTCGAAGAGATCTGCGAAATCATGAAGGAGTACGACGTGAGTTTCTCGCTCGGCGACGGCCTGCGTCCCGGCTCGATCTACGACGCCAACGACGAAGCGCAGCTCGGCGAGCTGAAGACGCTCGGCGAGCTCACGCAGATTGCGTGGAAGCACGATGTGCAGGTCATGATCGAAGGTCCGGGTCACGTGCCGATGCAACTCATCAAGGAGAACATGGACCTGCAGCTCGACTGGTGCAAGGAAGCGCCCTTCTACACGCTCGGGCCGCTCACCACCGACATCGCGCCGGGCTACGACCACATCACCTCGGGCATCGGTGCGGCGATGATCGGCTGGTTCGGCACGGCAATGCTCTGCTACGTCACGCCCAAGGAGCACCTCGGCCTGCCGAACAAGGACGACGTGAAGGAAGGCATCATCACGTACAAGCTCGCGGCGCATGCGGCCGATCTCGCGAAGGGACATCCGGGCGCGCAGGTGCGCGACAACGCGCTTTCGAAAGCGCGCTTCGAGTTCCGCTGGGAAGATCAGTTCAACCTCGGCCTCGATCCGGACAAGGCGCGCGAGTTCCACGACGAGACGCTGCCCAAGGACTCGGCGAAGGTCGCGCACTTCTGCTCGATGTGCGGCCCGCACTTCTGCTCGATGAAGATCACGCAGGACGTGCGCGACTTCGCAGCGAAGCAGGGTGTGAGCGACGACGAGGCGCTGAAGAAGGGCATGGAAGTGAAGGCCGTCGAGTTCATCAAGCAGGGCGCCGAGATTTATCAGCGGCAGTAAGCGTTCCATGGCGACGGGATAGCGCAAGCGGCAGCTCCGCCGCTTGCGGCTCGCCGCCCGGCGCGAAACATTTTCTAACGACTCCGACAATTCGCTGACAAGCGCACACACCCGGATACGGGTCGGGTGCCTACGATGCAGGTATGGAAGGTGCGGTGTGTTCTGCAGCGCATGTCGCACAGCAGTCTCAATACGGCATCGCCTGGGATCGCGCGAGGCGCCAAAGCCCCGACTGTGATCGACAGCGTTGCGTGTGACGAGAGTAAGTGCTTTGCATGGGCCCGGAGTAAGTGCTGAAGCACTCACTCCGGCCGACAGCTTAGGCGCCAAACTCTGGTCGACAGGAGCCGAAAATGAAATCCCTCGTACGTGCACGCACTCTACTCACGGTGACGACGCTCGTCGCCGTGCTCGGCAGCCTCGCGGCTTGCGACGACATGTCGAGACGCGACCGCGACACGGTAATCGGCGCGGGCGTCGGCGGCGCCGCGGGCGCGGCAGTCGGCGGCAATGCGCTCTCCACGGTGGGCGGCGCGGCAGTAGGCGGCGTGATAGGCAACCAGGTGGGCAAGTAAGCCGCGCAAGCCCGAGCCGATACGCGCGGCGATACGGGCGGTACGGCTATGCCATCGAAACGGCTAGCCGCACGATCGAAGCGACGGCACAGAACAGGAACGATACGACAGGCAACACGCGCGACACGGCGTGCATCAGGGCAGGATGCGCGGCGCAGACCCTCCCTGGGGCTGCGCCGCGTTTGCTTTGGCCGCTTGCGCTTGCAAGTGATGGCGGACAGCGCCACGCGAAACATTCGGTTAAAGAGTCGCAACGCGAGGCGCGCGCATGCGGCGTAAGCTCGAAAGATCACGGCCTGAAACCCTGGCACGGTATGCCTGCCCGGCCGTTCGCCCGTTCGCGGAGCCCGCCATGAATTGCCCGTCTGTGCATGTGATTGCCACCGCGCCTTCGTCGCTCCCCAATCCGCGCGCTACGCGCATGCTGCGCGACGCGCTGAAGCTCGGCGCCGCCGCCAGCACGCTTCTCGCGCTTTCCGGCTGCTATTACTACCCCGCCGGTTACGCCCCCTACTACCCCGGCACCGTGCCGGTGGCGGGCATGCAGCAGGAAACCGCGGCCGCGCAAACCGCACCGAACCCCGCGCCCGCGGCCATGCCCGATGCGCAATATCCAGGACCGCTATATGCCTCGCCTCCCGTCGCGATCGCCGTGCCCGTGTGGCCTGCGTATCCGCCCTGGCCTGCGTATTACCCTGCGTATCCGTATCCGGCATGGGGATGGGGCGCGCCCGCGGTCTCGTTCGGCTTCGGCTACTGGGGTGGCGGCGGAAGCTGGCATCACTAACGGCGACACGCAAATCCAGGCTGCAGCGGGGCCGCACTCGCTGCGCGCCCTCGCTGCGCCGCAAAAAAGGTGCCGCTAAACGTGCCGCTAAGCGGTGCCGGCAAACGTGCCACGCAACCGCACCGCCAGGGAGCGCCACCAGCATCGCGGCCAAACGGTGCCGGACCGTACTTTCCCTCCTTGACGCTCGCGTTACGTTTTCTATCCTCCAAGTGGGCTATCGGGGATTGAAGCACAGCCTTAACTAAGCCTGCCTGCGTGGCCGCCTCGCCTGCCACACGCCTCGCCGGACAATGCACTCCAAAGCCGACGGCACAGCCCGCCGCAACGCTGCGCCAATAACGAACCAGCACAAAGGAGACGTAATGTTCCACCAGCTGTTGACTCCCATAGGCAATTCACTAGCGTTCTCGTTCATCGTGGCCGTGCTGCCCATCGCCACGGTGCTCGCCCTGCTCGGCTGGGCGCGCCGGCCCGCCTGGCAGGCCTCGCTCGCGGGCCTCGTGGTCGGGCTGATCGTCGCGATTGCCGGCTGGCAATTCCCGGTCAATCTCGCGATCAGTGCGGTGCTCGCAGGCGCGGTGTTCGCGCTGTGGCCGGTCATGTGGATCGTCGTCACGGCCATCCTGCTTTACAACATCGCGTTGCGCTCGGGTCGCTTCGCGGCCTTTCGCATGTGGCTGCTCGACAATCTGCCCAACGACCGGCGCATCGTGCTCGTCGTGATCGGCTTTTCGTTCGGCGCGCTGTTCGAAGGCATTTCCGGCTTCGGCACGCCGATCGCCATCACGAGCTCGCTGCTCATCATGCTCGGCTTCCCCACGCTCGAAGCCCTCACCTTCACGCTCATCTTCAATACGGCGCCGGTGGCGTTCGGGGCGCTCGGCGTGCCGATCACCGTGCTCGGCGCCGTCACGCACCTGCCCTCCGACGTGCTCGGGCAGATGGTCGGGCGTCAGTTGCCGTTCTTCGCGCTGCTGCTGCCGTTCTACGTGATCGCGATCTACGCGGGCATGGGCGGGATGCTGCGCATCTGGCCGGTGCTGCTAGTCTCGGGCGGCAGTTTCGCCATCACGCAGTTCGTGACCTCGAACTTCATCAACTACAGCCTCACCGACGTGCTCTCGTCGCTCGTCTCGCTGATCCTCACGGTCTTGTTCCTGCGCGTATGGAAACCGGCGCCGGACCCGAATTTCGCCATCAAGGTCGACCGCGCGAGCGAGGTGCGCGGCGCCGTGACCGGCACCGAGGGCTGGTATCCGTGGATCATCGTCGCGGCTGTCGTGATCGTGTGGACGCTCGTGAAGGTCTTCACGATCGGCGAGGTGAAGGTGCCGTGGCCCGGCCTCGACAAGGCCGTCTTCATCACGCTCTACAAGACGCCCTATGGCGCGATCTGGGACTTCCAGCCGCTCGCCACCGGCACGGCGATTCTCGTCGCCGCGATCATCACCGCTTTCGTCGTGCGGCTGAAGCCCGCGGACTTCGGCGGTGCGATCGTCGACACATGGGTGCAGACGCGCATCGCCATCCTGACCGTTGCGACCATCGTCGGGCTCGCGTTCCTCATGAACTACTCAGGACTCACCTATACGCTCGGCCTCGGGGTGGCTTCGGTCGGTGCGCTCTTCCCGCTCGTTTCGGCCTTCCTCGGTTGGGTGGCGGTGTTCCTTTCGGGCAGCGACACCTCGGGCAACGCGCTGTTCGGCAACCTGCAGGTGGTGGCCGCGAAGCAGCTCAACCTCACTCCGATTCTGATGGCGGCGACCAACTCGTCGGGCGGCGTGATGGGCAAGATGATCTCGCCGCAAAACATCGCGACGGGCGTCGCCACCACCGACCTCAAGGGCAAGGAAGGCCACGTATTCGCGAAGACCTTCAAGCATTCGATCGTGCTGACGGTGCTGCTCGGCATACTCGTGTGGCTGCAGCAGAACGTGCTGACCTGGATGATTCCGCACTGAGTGCGCAAGCAACGAAAAAGCCCGCCTGCGCGACAAAGCGCAGGCGGGCTTTTTTTGCGCCAGCGAATAGCGAATAGCGAATGCTGGCGTGAGCGTGAGGCTTACTGCAGCTCGCCAACCATGAGGTTCATGATCTCGCGTGCCGGGCGCGACGAGTCGATCTGGCCGCTGTCGTCCACGATCGCGATGCGCGTCTGGTTCTCGGTCACGGCGCGCACGTTGAGCTTGTACTGCTTCGCGGTCTTCTCCTTGCGGCCGTGGAAGATCTGATTCCAGAAGCCCTGCTCGTCCGAAGTCTTGTCCTGCGGATCGACGTAGCGCACGTAATAGATGCCCTTCGTGCGGTCGCGATCGTCCACGGTGAAGTTGGCGCGATCGAGGGCGATGCCCACGCGCACCCACGCGCGCTCGTACGGTTCGCCGAGCGTGAGTTCGGTCGAGCTGTACTGGCCCGAAGTGCCTTGCGCGCCAGACGATGACGACGAACCGCTACCCGACTGCTGGCCCACGGCCGCGACGTTCTGCGCAGCGGTGGCCGCCGCCGCGCTGTCCGGCATCTTCGACTTCGAGGCGGAGTTGCTGCTGGCCTTCGCGTCGGCGTCGGCCGCGATCTGCGCGTCGGGCACGCCCGGCTTCGCGTTCGCGAGCGTCATCATGAGGCGCTTGAGATATTCGGCTTCGAGCGCGGGATCGTTGGGCTTGGGCACCCACTTGCTGGAGTCGTTGTTGGTACCCGTGACCTGCTCGCTCAAACCCTTCTGGCTGATGAACACGTAAGTGCCGCCAGCCGACGACGTTTCGAGACGCGTGCGGTACTTGTTGCGCTCGGCGCCCACGTACGAGTTGCCCATGGCCCACGAGAGCGTGTTGCGGACGAGGCCGTCGCTGATCTTCGGATGGGTTTCGTTCCAGTCCGTTTCCATCACGCCCTTGTCGCGCTGGTCGACCACCAGCAGGAAGCCTTGCTCCTGCCAGAAGCGGCGCACCTGCGGCCACACCTGGTCGGGCGTGCGGTTGTCGATGACGAGCCAGCTTTCCGTGCCGTCACGCTGGATATGCATGCCCGGCACCTGCGGGAGCACCTGGCTCTGGTCGGACACCGGCGCGGCGGCCTGGGTCTGCTTCAGCGACGACAGTGAGGTTTCCCCGCCCTGCGGCGGCAGCGACCGCTGGTCGGCCGTCTCGTCGAGCATGTTCGGCGGCACGGCCAGCGAAGACTCCTTCGCCTTCGCGTCACTACGGTAATCGATCTTGCCTGGCGTCGGCGAGCTGCAGCCGGCGACCAGCCCGCCCGCCATCAGGAGCGCAACCGCGCGCGTGGCAAGACGTTGATGAAAATCACTCATGTTCGGGTAATCCTTCGGCTACGCCACGGCCAGTTTCCGTGGATCAACCAACCATTTTACCGGGCCAGCGGCCCGCTGTGCAAAAACCGCGGCAGCGCGACGCTTTCGGGGAAGGGGACCCGCCCCAGCAGCGGCTGCACCGACCCCAAATCATTCCTACGTAACATTTGTCAACATTCAAATCGACGATCGGCATCCGCCTCCAAACTGAAAATCTCCTTTTTTATCAACGTAATTAGCCTCGACTCCGGACCTGGCGCCAGTTTGCGTGAGGCCGTGCTTTCAGCGCGGGCGTCTTGCGAGACTTTCCCTGATGCTAATTTGCCCATGAAATCTCAAAAAAGAAGCTTACACAGCGCAGGACCGGAGACCGTCAATGAAAACTTACAGCCTCATACAGGCGGGCCGCGCCGCGGCCTTCGCTTGCGCATTAGGCGGCCTGTGTCTCGCCGCAGCGCCGGCGCACGCCGCGCTCGGCGAAGCCGCATCGGTGCCGGCAGGCGCCACCACCCGCACCCTCGCGGGTGGTGCCGCACAAGTTGTCAGCTACCTCGACGGCGGCGGCACGCAAATCAACGAATACGTGACGAGCGGCACCGGCACGATCTTCGCCTACACCTGGCAGGGGCCGACGCAACCGAACCTCGACACGCTGCTCGGCCGCTACGCAGCCGACTGGCGCAACGACGCCGCCGCCCAGCGCGCAAGTGGGCGCGACGACCTGCACACCGCGCGCGTGGACGGCGCTCGTGTCGTGGTCGAGACCAGCGGCCACATGCGCGCCTACATGGGACGCGCGTGGCTACCCGCCGCGCTGCCCGCGGGCGTCAGCGAAGGAGATCTGCAATGAGCGCCCGGCCGCAGCGATTCGCGCGCGCGCCGGGCGTCGCGCAAATCGGCGCGTTCGCGCTCTGCGCGGCGCTGAGCGCCTGCGGCGGCGGTGGTTCCAGCCCGGCCGGCGCGGACGCGAGCGGCTCCGCGGCCGCCAGTGCGCCGGGCACCGGCAGCACGGCGAACACGGGAAGCACGACACCGCCCGGCAACACGAACGGCACCGTGGCGCAATCCAGCACCCCCAACGTCGTTGCCGTGACGGTCAGCTCCACGCCCACCTCGACACGCAACATGCTGATGACGAGCGTCATGGTCTGCGTGCCGGGCACCACCGACTGCGCGACCATCGACAACGTGCAGGTCGATACCGGCTCGCAGGGCTTGCGCCTGCTCGCCTCGGCGCTGCCGGCGGGCTTCGCGCTGCCTGCGGTGCCGGCGGGCGCGGGCTCCGACCCTGCGGGCGCATGCTCCGCGTTCGGCACGGGCTATACGTGGGGCGCGGTGCGCCGCGCCGACGTGAAGCTCGCGGGTGAAGTCGCCGCGTCGCTCCCCATCCAGGTGATCGCCGACCCCGCGGTGCCCGCCGCGCCATCCGGCTGCGCGGGCCTCGGCCTCGCGATGAACAGCCCCGCCACGCTGCGCGCGAACGGCATTCTCGGCGTGGGTCCGTTCAATGCCGATTGCGGTGCGGGCTGTGTCAATACGGCGCTGCCCTCGTGGTATTACACATGCCCGGCGAGTGGTTGCACGCCGAGTGTTCAACCACTCGCACAACAGGTCAGCAATCCGGTGGCGAACTTCGCCACCGACAACAACGGCGTCGTGATCGACCTGCCCGCCGTGGCCGACAGCGGCGCGTCTTCGATTAGTGGTTCACTGATCTTCGGTATCGGCTCGCAGTCGAACAACGCGCTCGGCAGCGCGACCGTGCTGCGCTCGAACACGGGCACGGGCTACGTGCGCACGACGACATCCGACGGCTCCGTCTACGCGCAAAGCTACCTCGACAGCGGCTCGAACGCGCTGTTCTTCAGCAGTTCGACGCTAACGCGCTGCGGCGTCTGGTATTGCCCGAGTTCGCCCGTGAGCCTCGGCGCGACGATCTCCGGCACCGATGGCGTGAGCGCTTCCGTGGACCTCTCGGTAACGAACGCGCAGACACTCTTCGGCAGCGGCAACTGGGCTTTCGATAATCTGGCGGCCTACACCTCTCGCGTGTTCGGCTGGGGACTGCCGTTCTTCTACGGGCGACGCATATTCACGGCAATCGAGGCACAGAACACGCCCGCCGGTCCCGGTCCGTTCTTTGCGTTCTGAGCGCGCCGGCGGACATGGACGGCGAAGGCGTCCTGCGAAGCCGCCATGAACACGCGTGACGCGCCAGGCTTGCCGAGGATCCGCAAAGCGCCGCCGCGTGGCGCTTTCGCCGCGCTAGTCGGCGGCGTTCGGGGCGGGCGTGGTTTTCGCGAGGGCCGCCGGCGCGAGCCAACGGAATGCCGTGAGGCCGGACTCGTTGAAGATGCACTCCGCGGCCGCAGCGGTCACCGGGTGCTTCCTGATGCCGAGTTTCGCGGCGAGTATGGCGACTGGCGTGGTTGGTGTGTCCTGGGCGCCGCCTCCGGTTGCGACGGCCGGCGACGACGGAACGGCCATCATGCCGGGCACCACGGCGGCGACAGCTGAGGGCGCCGTGATCGCCGACGCTTGAGGCGCGCTCACCGGCGCGGCTGACGAGGCATACACCGCGCCCGATGCCGTTTGCGCCGCCTGCGCCGCGTATGCAGACGACGCCGCTACGGCGCTCGCCGCACCATGCTCGAGCCTCCCTTCGATCACGACGCGCGTGCCGCGATACGTCGTCGCGCTATGCGTGACTTTCAGCTCGCCGAGCGTCGTTTTGGCAAGGCGGTTACGCATCTCCTCTTCGCAGGCGTCGGGATTACGGTATTGCGCCGCGCATCCCGCGAGCAGGGTGACGGCGGCCGCCAGGCCGGCGAAACATGCGTTCCGTTTGTTCATCGCTCTTCCGTTTTTCAGGCTGCGGCAATTGTAGCGTAAGGGCCGGGCAATCCCTTACGGCGCTCGCGTCGCCCACTCTTACGCCGCTCGCGCCGCCCGCCCTCGCACCCATGGCTGCGGGGCCCGGACGATTCGAGGCGCTGGCGCCCGAGCCTGCTATCATCGCTGCTGTATATCCGTACAGTGCCGCGCGTGTTTCCCGACTCTCCCGATCCGTTCTATTACCTCACGAACTTCGAGCGCGCGCTTGCGTGGCTCGACGAGCGCTGCGCCGACCTGTTCGACGACGCCGAGCGCCGCTTCGTCGACGATTTCGCGCGCATGCCGCAAGTTTCGCGCGCGCTCTTCGTTCGCATGCTGATGCGCAAGGGTCCGCATTTCCGCGCGAGCCGGCTCGCTTACGACGAAATCGGCTGCCCGCTCGCGGCCGCCGCGCCGCTCGTCGCGGTACGCTGGCTCGACGACTCACCCACGCTGGAACTCGAAGCGCTCGCGCCACTCGCGACGAAGGCCGAGCTTCAGGCGCTCGCCGCGCACCTCGGCATTGCGCTCGAAGCGCGCGCAACCCGCGCGGCCACGCTCGAAACGCTCTACGCCGCCGCGCCCGAGCCGCGCGCGTGGCGCGCCTGGTTCCCGGCTTCGCGCGACACCGTGCTGCTGTTCGCCGCCGCACCGCTGTGCGAGCGTCTGCGACTCATGTTTTTCGGCAACCTGCATCAGGACTGGTCGGAGTTCGTGCTCGCCGAGCTCGGCGTCTATCGCTACGAGCGCGTGCCCTTCGACGCGACCTCGCGCGCGTTCCAGCGCCGCGCGGACATCGACGTATATCTCGCGCTACGCGATTGCCGCGATGGCCTCGACCACGCTGCGCAGGCTGCGGACTTCGACGCCGCCACGGCGGTCACCACGACGGTCGCCACCGCAATCGCCGCGACGCTCGCCTCGCTCGACGCCCTTGCCCCGCGCACGCAAGCCAATGCGTGGCTGCGCGCGCGCCACGACAAGCTGCGCCACGCGGCGGGACTGGCCGCGGAGCGCGCGGGTGAGCCTGAACTCGCGTGGCGCGCCTACGTCGGCTGCGCACACCCCGAGTCGCGCTACCGGCGCGTGCGCGTGCTGGAGCAACTGAACCGCCGCGACGAAGCCCTCGCGCTCGCCCAGGCCATCGCCGATGCGCCAGAAAGCGAGGAAGAAGCCCAACGCGCAGCGCGCACGCTTGGGCGTCTCGCACGCGTGCGCGCAAAACCGAAGGCAGCCTCATCGAGCGCCGCCGCCATTGCCGCGCCACAATTCACGCAGCTCGAACTCACGCTGCCGGCGGCGCCCGTGGGCCTGCGCGTCGAGGAGGCCGCGCGAGCCTCGCTCGCCGCGCCGCACGCCCCCGTGTTCTACGTCGAGAACACGCTGATCAACGCCCTCTTCGGCCTTCTGTGCTGGCCCGCGCTATTCGCGCCGCTGCCGGGTGCGTTCTTCCATCCGTTCCAGCGCGGCCCCGCCGACCTGCATGCCGCCGACTTCGTCGCACGCCGCGCCGCGCAGTTCGAAGCCTGCCTCGCCGAACTCGAAACCCACGCGTACCGGGAGTCGATCCTGCGGCGCTACACGGAAAAAACCGGCATCCAGTCGCCCTTCGTTGCATGGCCCGCGCTCGGCGACGAGTTGCTCACGCTCGCGCTCGACTGCTTTCCGGCCACGCATCTGCGCCTATGGTTCGAGCGCCTGCTGCGCGAACCGGTGGCCAACCGTTCGGGCCTGCCCGATCTCGTGCGCTTCTGGCCACGGCAGCGGCGCTACGAGCTGATCGAAGTGAAGGGCCCCGGCGACCGGCTGCAGGACAACCAGCGCCGCTGGCTCGCGTACTGCGCGACGCACGGCATGCCGGTCTCCGTACTGCAGGTGCGCTGGCCGACCGAAATGGGCGATCGCGCCACTGCGCAGCCAATGCCCGCGCCATGAGCTACACCGTCGCCGTGCGCACGCTGTGCGAGTTCACCGCGAAGCGCGGCGACCTCGACCTGCGCTTCACGCCCTCGCCCGACGCGAGCGATGGCCGCGCCGGTCACGCGGCCATCGCCGCGCGCCGCCCGCCCGGCTACGAAACCGAAATCGCGCTCTCCGGCACGTTCGGCACGCTCACCGTGCGCGGCCGCGCGGACGGCTACGATCCGGCGCGGCAGCGGCTCGAAGAGTTCAAGACTTATCGGGGCGACCTCGACGCGATGCGCGAGAACCAGCGCGCGCTGCACTGGGCGCAGTTGCGCGCGTATGGGGCGCTGCTGTGCGAGAAGCTCGGCCTCGAAACGGTGGAGCTCGCGCTCGTGTACTACGACATCGGCTCGGGCCGCGAGACGGCGCTCGTCGAGCAGGCACGCGCGCCGGATCTGCGCGCCGCGTTCGAAGCGCAATGCCGCCGCTTCGTCGCGTGGGCCGAGCAGGAAGCCGCGCACCGCACCGCGCGCGACGAAGCGCTCTCCGCGCTGGCTCTGCCTCATCCGGCCTTTCGCCACGGTCAGCGCGAGCTCGCCGAAGCCGTCTGGCGCGCGGCGACGCAGGGGCGCTGCCTGCTCGCGCAGGCGCCCACCGGCATCGGCAAGACCATCGGCACGCTGTTTCCGCAATTGAAGGCCTGCCCGCGCGCCGCAATCGACAAGGTGCTCTTTCTGAGCGCGAAAAGTTCGGGGCGCCAACTGGCGCTCGACGCCCTTCACACGCTCGCCAACACGCACGGCGAGCGGGCCGCAGATTCCGCACCGGCGCTGCTGCCCCTGCGCGTGCTCGAACTCGTTGCGCGCGAGAAGGCTTGCGAGCATCCCGAAGCGGCGTGCCACGGCGAATCGTGCCCGCTCGCACGCGGGTTCTACGATCGATTGCCGGCGGCGCGCGCGGCGGCGCTCGAACGCGTGCGACTCGATCGCGCGGCGCTGCGCGAAGTGGCGAGCGTGCATGCCGTATGCCCCTATTACCTCGGCCAGGAGCTCGCGCGCTGGAGCGACGTGATCGTCGGCGACTACAACTACTGGTTCGACACGAGCGCAATGCTGTTCATGCTCGCCGCGCACAACCAGTGGCGCGCGAGCGTGCTCGTGGACGAGGCGCACAACCTGCCCGAGCGCGCCCGCGCGATGTACTCGGCAGAACTCGTGCAGACGCGCATCGACGCCGTGCGCCGCTCGGCGGGCGCGCCGCTCAAGCGCGCGCTCGCGCGTCTGCAGAAGCACTGGAACGCGCAGAACGCTGTGCAGCCTGGCGCATGGCGCGCGAGCGACACCTTGCCCGAAGGCCTCGTTGCGGCGCTCGGCGACGTGATCGGCGCGATAGGCGATCAGCTCGCCGAACCCGCGCTCATGCGCGACCCCGAGCTGGAGCGCTTTTATTTCGACGCCCTGCACTTCACGCGCATCGCCGAGCGTTTCGACACCCATTCGCTCTTCGACGTGACGCCTGTGCCGGGCCAGAGCGCGCGCCGCCCGCGCTCGACGCTCGCGATCCGCAACATCGTCCCGGCGGACGCCTTGCGCGCGCGCATCGCGGCGGCGCACAGTCTCACGCTCTTTTCGGCCACGCTCTCGCCCACGCACTACTACGCCGACATGCTCGGCCTGCCGCCCAACACGGTGAGCGTCGACATCGAGACGCCGTTTCGCGCCGAGCAGCTCGACGTGCACATCGCGCGCCAGATCTCGACGCGCTATAAGGACCGCGAGCGTTCGCTCGACGCACTCGTGGCGCGCGTGGCCGCGCAATATGCCGAGCGTCCCGGCAACTATCTGTGCTTTTTCAGCAGCTACGAGTATCTCCAGCAAGCCGCCGACGCGTTCACGGCGCGCCACCCGCAAGTGGATGTCTGGCGGCAATCGCGCACCATGGACGAAGCCGGCCAGCAGGCCTTCGTCGCGCGCTTCGCGCAAGGCGGCTGCGGTATCGGCTTCGCGGTACTGGGCGGCGCGTTCGGCGAGGGCATCGACCTGCCGGGCACGCGCCTCATCGGCACGTTCATCGCGACGCTCGGCATGCCGCAAGTGAACCCCGTGAACGAGGCGATGCGCGCGCGCATGGACACGCTCTACGGCGCGGGCTTCGACTACACGTATCTGATTCCCGGCCTGCGCAAGGTCGTACAGGCCGCGGGCCGCGTGATCCGCACCGAGCACGATCGCGGCGTCGTGCATCTGCTAGACGACCGCTTCGGGCAGCCGGACGTGCGCGCGCTGCTGCCCGCATGGTGGCGCATCATGTCCAGTTAGTTAAGAGTCCATATCAACCAGGGCGAAAAAAACGGCTGGCGCGCCTTGCGCCGCGCCAGCCGTCTCTCGCCCCGTTCAGGCCGGCTTCGCCTTGCCCGCGCCCTTGCTGCTCTTTTTCGGGGGCGGAGGCGGGTCGCCTTCCATGTCGTCCGCGGCAATTTCGGGCGCGACCTCTTCGACAGGCGGCGTTTCGCCCTTCTTTGCCTTCTTCGTCGGTTTGCTATCCTTAACGTCGGGCGGGAACGCCACCTTGTTGATCGTTACCTCGTCGTTCGCCTTGTCGTAGCCGATCTCGACGGTATCGCCCGACTGCAGCGCGCCACCGAGTATTTCCTTGGCGAGACGCGTCTCCACTGACTGGCGAATCTGCCGCTTGAGCTCCCGCGCGCCGAACTCCGGTTGATAGCCGGCTTCCACGAGATGATCGACGAGCGTTTCACCCATATAGAGCGCGATACCCTGCGCGGCCGCCGTGCGCGTGACGCGTTCGAGCTGGATCTGCACGATCGCGCGGATGTTGGTGCGCGAGAGCGCGTGGAACACGATGATCTCGTCGATGCGATTGAGGAACTCGGGCCGGAAATGGCCCTTGAGCACCTTCATGAGTTCTTCGCGAACCTTCTTGTCGTCCATGCGCGACTTCTCTGGGCGCTCGAGATTGCCCATGATGATCGACGCGCCCAGGTTGCTCGTGGCGATCAGGATCGTATTGCTGAAGTCGACCACGCGGCCCTTGCCGTCGGTGAGGCGCCCATCGTCGAACACCTGCAGCAGCACGTTGTAGACATCCGCGTGCGCCTTCTCGATCTCGTCGAGCAGGATCACGCTATAGGGGCGCCGACGCACGCGCTCGGTGAGCTGACCACCCTCGTCGTAGCCCACGTAGCCCGGCGGCGCACCGATCAGGCGCGCCACCGCATGGCGCTCCATATACTCGCTCATGTCGATGCGGATGATGGCCTGCTCGTCGCCGAACACCGTTTCCGCGAGCGCTTTCGCGAGCTCCGTCTTGCCGACGCCCGTGGGCCCGAGAAACAGGAACGTCGCGATCGGCCGATGCTCCTGGCCAAGACCCGCACGCGAAAGACGCACGGCGTCGCTCACCGCCGCCACCGCGTCGTCCTGACCCACCACGCGCTCGCGCAGCGTCTCCTCCATCTTCAGCAGTTTCTGGCGCTCTTCCTGCGTGAGCTCCGCAACGGGAATGCCCGTCAGGCGCGACACCACCTCCGCGATCGAGGCAACGGTGACTTCGAGCGTTTCCGAACCCGTCTTGCGCTGCCACGCCTCGGTGAGCTCGTCCAGCTCGACCTGCTTCTCGTTGATGCGCTCCTCGAAACCCTTGGCTTCGTCGAAGCGCTTGCGCGAAGCCGCATAGTCCTGTTCGCGCTTCAGTTGCGCGATCTCCGCTTCGAGCTCCTGCATGTCGGCCGGGCGCGAGGTCGAGCCGATGCGCACGCGCGCGGCCGCCTGATCGATCAGGTCGATGGCCTTGTCGGGCAAAAAGCGTGAGGTGATGTAGCGATCCGACATTTCGGCGGCGGCCACGAACGCGTCGTCGGCGAAGGTCACCTGGTGATGCGCCTCGAGCTTGTCGCGCAACCCGCGCAGGATCACGATGGTCTGCTCCACCGTGGGCTCCGGCACGAGTACGGGCTGAAAGCGCCGTTCGAGCGCTGCGTCCTTTTCGATGTACTTTTGGTACTCGTTGAGCGTGGTCGCGCCGATCAAGCTCAGCTCGCCGCGCGCGAGCGCGGGCTTGAGCACGTTCGCAATGTCAAGGCCGCCTTCGCCGCCGCCCTGCCCCGCGCCGACGATGGTGTGCAGTTCATCGATGAAGAGAATGAGCTCGTCGTGCTTTGCGCTCACTTCGTCGATCAGCTGCTTCGCGCGCTCTTCGAACTCGCCGCGGTACTTCGCGCCCGCGACCATCGAGTTGATGTTGACTTCGACCAGCCGCTTGCCGCGCAGCACCTCCGGCACATCGCCGTTGACGATGCGCTGCGCAAGCCCTTCCACGATCGCCGTCTTGCCCACGCCCGGCTCGCCGATCAGCACCGGGTTGTTCTTCTTGCGACGCGCCAGCACCTCGATCGTGCTCTCGATCTCCTGCGCACGCCCGAGCACCGGGTCGAGCTTGCCTTGCCGCGCCATTGCCGTGAGGTCGCGGCCGAACTTGTCGAGCGTGGGCGTGCCCGTAGGCGCCTCGACGCGGCCGTCCTCGGCCCCTTTGCCCACCACCTTCACGACTTTCTGGCGCAGCGCCTCGGGCGTCACGCCGTACTTCTTGAGCAACGTGCCCGCGATGCTGTCGGGCACCGCGGCAAGACCGATCAGCAGATGCTCCGGGCCAACGTACGAATGCCCGAGATCGCGCGACGCCTGGAACGCGAACTGAAATGCCTTTTTCAGACGCGGCGAGATCGTCATCTTCTCGATGGACGCATCAGGGCCGGCGGTGCCCTTCTGCGCATGCTGGTCGATATAGCCTTTGATGTCCTGCGGCGAGAGTTTCAATTCCTTAAGCAGTGCTGCGCAAACGTCGGTATCAGCAAGCACGTAGAGAAGATGCTCGGTGTCGAGTTCATTGCGCTGCAGTTCGTGCGCCTTCTCCGCGGCTCGCTGGAGGATTTCCAGCGTCTGCTCGCTGAAGGCGTCGGTGGCGTCCACGGATTCGCGCGGCACCTCGGCCGCGAGGCCACGCTCCTCGTCGTCGTGTTCGCCCTCGCCGCCGGGACCGCCGAAGAAGCGCGACAGGCCGCTGCCGCCCAGCAGCGAGTCGAACGGGTTGAGCATGCTTTGGTGACGCATCAGTTGGCGATAGTCGTAATCGCAGATCGACATCGACTTGCGCTGGCCGTTTTGCACGACAGTCACGCGTGCGATAGCGGGCCTCGCATGACAGATTTCGCAGAGAGTGGGCATGGTCGGCTTGTCTCCAGTTCGCAATCGCGCTACAACTTGCGGCGCGATTCGGCGCGACCCGACAGTCAGTGCAGCAGGTGCGCCTGATGAGCGACAAAGCAGCGAGGAGCGCGCAAAGCGCGCGCGGCGCTGCGGCATACGTCGACTGTGCGGGCAAGGAGGATCGTGCGCTTCGAATGCGCGGATTGCCCGGAACAGGTGGAAGCGATTGTGGCAGGATTCCCCGATGAACGCACCAAACGTGTAGCGCTCAAGGCGTGAAATAGCTCGGCTTGCGGGCAGAAAAAGGGGCGGGAAACGCGTCCCGCCCCCGAGAGCGCGCGTCAGGCGCGCGAGGAGAGCAACTGAGAGCAACTGTCATGCACGCCGGCGAAAAGCGGCTTTTCGCCGGCGTGGCGCGGCCCGCTCAGCGCCGGTTCGACCCCGATACCACATCGATCCACACGGCGAGCACGAGAATGCCGCCCTTCACGATCATCTGCCAATAGGCGTCGACGTCGAGCATCGACATGCCGTTGTCGAGGCTCGCCATGACGAGCGCGCCGATCAGCGCACCGTAAACCGTGCCGGAGCCGCCGCGCATCGACGTGCCGCCAATGAAGCATGCCGCGATCGCGTCGAGTTCGCCCATCGTCCCGGCCGAGGGCGAGCCCGCCGCGAGACGCGCCGTGTTGACGATGCCCGCGAATGCGCACATGAGCCCCATCAACGCGAAGATCGCGAGCTTCACGCGGTTCGTGTTCACACCCGAAAGGCGCGTGGCTTCGAGATTCGATCCCACTGCGTAGATGCGGCGTCCGAACACCGTTTGCGTCGCGATCCACGTGAAGACGCCGAGCAGTGCGAGCAACACCAGCACGGGCACCGGAATGCCGCCATAGCTGTCGAGCATCAGCACGAAGGCGAGCAGGAGCGCCCCCGCGCCGACGATCTTCACGGCGTCCTGCCAGAGCGGCACGACGTTGAGCTGGTAGCGTCTGCGGTTTGCGCGCTGACGCACCGTGAGCACCATCAGTAGAACGAAGAGTGCGAGCGCGAGCACGTCCCCCGCTACGCGCGGCAAATAGCCTTGCCCGAGGAACACGAAAGAATCGGACACCGGCGCGATGGTCGAGCCACCCGTGATGCCGAGCAGCACGCCGCGAAACGCGAGCATGCCGCCAAGGCCCACGATGAATGACGGCACGCGCCGATAGGTCGACCACCAGCCGTTGAAGAGGCCGACCAGCACGCCGAGCACGAGCACCACCGGCACAGTGACGCCGATGGGCCAGCCGCGGTTCACGTCGAGGATCGCGGCCACGCCGCCGAGCAGACCGAGCAGCGAGCCGACCGAGAGATCGATCTCGCCAGCGATGATGACGAACACCATGCCGCACGCGAGCATGCCGGTGATCGACATCTGCCGCAGCAGATTCGAGACGTTGCGCGGCGTCACGAACGCGCCGTGCGTGAGCAGCGAGAAGAACAGCCAGATCGCCGCTACCGCGAGCAGCAGCGCGAGAATCTTGTAGCGTGCGAAGAGTTGCTGGAAGCGTAGCGCGTAGCCGTTGCCGCCTTCATTGTCGTGTTGCGGCAGGCCTTCGCGGGCGCCTTGGGTCGTGACGTCGGGTGTCATGCTGCACTCGCTGTATCGGGTTGGGCGCGCGCGCTCTGGATCGCCGCACCGAGAATGTCTTCCTGCGTGAGGCCTTCGTTGACGAAGTCGCCGCGCAACTCGCCCTCGCCGATCACGAGCACGCGGTCGCTGATGCCGAGCACCTCGGGCAATTCGGACGACACCATCACGATCGCCACGCCGCGCCTCGCGAGCTGGAAGATCAACTTGTAGATCTCGTACTTCGCGCCGACGTCGACGCCACGCGTCGGCTCGTCGAGGATCAGCACCTTCGGGTCGGTGAGCAGCATCTTGGTGAGCACCGCCTTCTGCTGATTGCCACCGGAGAGGCTCGCGATCGAGAGCATGGGGTTGGCCGCGCGCACCGAGAGGCGCTGCATCTCCGTGCGGATCGTGTCGAGTTCGGCGGCCGTGTCGATGCGTCCGTGCTTCGAGAAGCGCTGCAGCACCGAGAGCGTGATGTTGTGGCCCACGCCCAGTTGCGGCACGATGCCGTGACGCTTGCGGTCCTCCGGCACCATAGCGATGCCGGCCTTGATCGCGTCGAGCGGCGAGCGGATCTTGAGCGGCTTGCCGTCGAGCAGCACCTTCGCCGAGCACGTGCCCGCATAGGCGCCGAAGATCGCCTGCATCGTCTCCGTGCGGCCCGCGCCCACGAGCCCGGCCACGCCGACGATCTCGCCGCGGCGCACCGAGAACGACACGTCGTCCACGCGCTTGCGGCGCGGATTCGTTACGTCGTGGCAGGTGACGTTGCGAGCCTCGAACACGACGTCGCCGATATCGTGCGGCTCGCGCGGAAAGAGATTGCGGATTTCGCGCCCCACCATCATGGCGATGATGCGGTCGGTGGTGAGCGTTGCCATCGGTTCCGTGGCCACGTGGCGGCCGTCGCGGATCACCGAGACGGTGTCGCACACGGCCTCGACCTCGTCGAGCTTGTGCGAGATGTAGACGCACGCCACGCCGCGCCGCTTCAGGTCGCGCACGATATCGAGCAGGATCTTCGTTTCCGCCGCCGTAAGCGACGAGGAAGGCTCGTCGAGAATCAGCAGCTTCGCGCGCTTGTTCAACGCCTTCGCAATCTCGATGAGCTGCTGATGGCCGCCGCCATAGTTCATCACCGGCTGCGCCACGTTGATCGCATCAATATTCAGTTCGCGCAGCAGTTCGTCGGCGCGCTGGTACATCGCTGCGTAATTCATGCGGCCGCCAGGCAGCGTGATCTCATTGCCAAGGAAAATGTTCTCGGCCACGGAAAGCTCGGGCACGAGCATCAACTCCTGGTGGATGATGACGATGCCCGCGCGTTCGGTGTCGCGCACGCTTTGCGCCTGCAACGGGGCGCCTTCCCACCGGATCTCGCCGCTCCAGGTGCCGTGCGGATACACGCCCGAAAGGACCTTCATGAGCGTGGATTTGCCGGCGCCGTTCTCGCCGCACAAGCCCACGCATTCGCCGGGCCGCACCGTGAGGTCGATGCCGTCGAGCGCTTTTACGCCCGCAAAGGACTTGACGATGCCGCGCATCGTCAGCAAGGGTTCGGTCATACGCTGGTTCACTCGCTGCGAAGGCCCGCGCGCGCCGCTGTGGCGCACGCGGGCCGCCTGCCCAATGGCGATTACTGGCTGGCCAGCTGCGCCTGCGTATAGAAGCCGTCCTTCACGACGACGTCCGCATTGCTCTTCGTGAGCAGCGTGGGCTGCAGCAGCACCGTATCGACCTTCTTCTTGCCGTTGTCGTACTGCGCGTTGTACGCGGGCTTCTCACCCTTCGCGAGATCGACGGCGAGCTTCGCCGCCTCGCTGGCGATGAGGTTGAGCGGCTTGTAGACCGTCATGGTCTGCGTCCCCGCCATCACGCGCTTGACCGCCGCGAGATCGGCGTCCTGGCCCGACACGGGCACCTTGCCCGCGAGATGCTGCGCGGCGAGTGCCTGGATGGCGCCGCCTGCCGTACCATCGTTCGAGGCGACGACCGCGTCGATCTTGTTGTTGTTTGCCGTGAGCGCGTCTTCCATGATGCGCAGCGCCGTAGAAGCGCTCCACTCAGGCACCCATTGCTGGCCAACCACCTTGATGTCGCCACGGTCGATAGCCGGCTTGAGGATCTTCAGTTGTCCTTCGCGCAGCATCTTCGCGTTGTTGTCGGTGGGCGCGCCGCCCAACAGGAAGTAGTTACCCTTGGGCTGCGCGTTGTAGACACCCTGCGCCTGCAGCTCGCCTACCTTTTCGTTGTCGAACGAGATGTAGGCGTCCACGTCGGCGTCGAGGATCAGGCGGTCGTAGGAGACGACCTTGATGCCCGCTTTCTTCGCCTCGGCCACGACGTTGCCCAGCGCCTTCGAATTGAACGGCACGATCACGATCACGTCGACACCGCGCGAGATCAGGTTCTCGATCTGCGAGACCTGACGCTCCTCGCTCGCGTCGGCGGACTGCACGGACACCTTCGCGCCCATCTTTTCCGCCGCCGCGACGAAGTAATCGCGATCGCGCGACCAACGCTCAACGCGCAAGTCGTCGATGCAGAAGCCGATTTCGGGATGTTCCTTGCTCGCGTGCGCGAGCGGTGCGGCGAGCGTCAGGCTCGCAAGCACGGCGCCACATACCAGCGAGCCCAGGACTGAACGACGTTTGGCGAATCTCATGTCTCCATACTCCTCTTGATAGCGGTGCACGCTCACGTGCGAACGTGCCGCCGCCCCGGTTATTAGTTGCCGGATAGTTGCCAGGATGATTGCAAGACGCACACGAAAAGGCATGGCGTGCGGTATAACCATAGGACTGCCAATCGACTGCGCGGCTACACTGGTCGCGCAGCTTTTTCTTCGCCGGCGGCTTCGTCAGGCGCCGGTTGCGAAAACCGGTTCGAGTGCGCGATAGAGCGCGCGGAAAGTTGGACGGCGCGCTTCGCGGTACCACGCGTGGCGCGCGGCATCGGGCTCGCGCACCGCGTGCACGGGCGGCTGCGGGCATACCTCGTCGAGTGTCGCGCCGGGCTCGAGCGCCAGATGCGCGAGGCGAGCGGCGCCCAGCGCCGGGCCAACTTCGCCGCCCGCGCGCAGCGTGAGTGCGCGACCGCTGATATCGGCGAGCATCTGCGTCCACCAGGCACTGCGCGAGCCACCACCGATCACAGTGATGGTCTCGGGCACGAGCCCCGCCGCATGCAGTGCGTCCATGCCGTCGAGCAGCGCAAAGCCCACGCCTTCGAGCGTTGCGTTCGCGAGATCGGCGCGAGAGGTCTGCGGGGTCATGCCGTAGAACACGCCCTTCGCGTTGACGTTGTTGTGCGGCGTGCGTTCGCCCGTGAGATACGGCAGGAACCACGGACGTCGCGCGTCCAGGTCTGCGTTCGAGTTCGCTTGCGCGTCCGCGAGCAACGCCGCAACGCTCTCGTAGCCCGTGAGCCGCGCCGTGAAGTCGAGGCAACTAGCGGCGTTGAGCATCACCGACATCAGATGCCAGGTGTGCGGCAGTGCATGGCAGAAGCTGTGCACAGCGGAATCGGGATTGGCGAGAAAGCCGTCCGACACCGCGAAATAGACGCCCGAGGTGCCAAGCGAAAGCATCGCATCGCCGGGCCGCACGATGCCCACGCCCACGGCGCCCGCCGCGTTGTCGCCGCCACCCGCCACGACCGGAATCTCGCGCAGGCCGAATTGCCGTGCGAGTTCGGGCCGCAGCGTGCCGGTCACCTGGTTGCCTTCGAATACGTCCGGCATCTGCGCGCGCGTGAGGCCGCACGCCGCGAGCAACGCGTCGCTATAGTCGCGCTTCGCAATGTCCAGCCACAGCGTGCCGGCTGCATCCGAGGGGTCCGTCGCGAACACGCCCGTGAGCAACCAGCGCAAATAGTCCTTCGGCAGCAGCACGTGCGCGATGCGCGCAAAGATCTCCGGCTCGTGCTTGCGCACCCATAGCAGCTTGGGCGCCGTGAATCCCGGCATCGCGAGATTGCCTGCGATCGCGTGCAACTGCGGCACCGCGCGCTCGATCTCGACACATTCGGTGTCCGAACGACCATCGTTCCACAGGATCGCCGGGCGCAGCACTTCGCCCTTCGCGTCGAGCAGCGTTGCACCGTGCATCTGGCCGGTAAGCCCCATGGCCTCGATGTGCGCCGCGTCGATGCCGCGCCCGCGTGCCTCGTCGAGCAGCGCGCGCAATGCGCTCTGCGTGGCGAGCCACCAGTCCTGCGGCGCCTGTTCGGACCAGCGCGGCTGCGGCCGGCTCACCGTAAGCGGCGCATTCGCACTGCCGAGCACCTCGCCCGCGCGATCGAGCAGCACGGCCTTCACGCCGGACGTGCCGAGGTCGATACCGATGAACATGTCTCCTTCCTTCTTTTTTGCGCCAGTTTGCCTTCACCGCCAACCGGCGCAATTGCGAATTTGACGGCGTGCGCTAATGTTTTTTCGCGGGGCGTTCTCGCGCCCCGCGGCACGGCTAGCGCTGTCCGTAGATCGCCTGGTTCACGACATTTTCGAGCCGCTCCTGGTGGCCGCTCACGTGCTGCGGATTCATGCCGCGCGCAAGGGCGTCGACGGCGAGCGACTCGAGCGAGTAGCCGCCCGCGAGAATCTTGCGGCCGAACTCGCTGTCCCACCCCGCGTAGCGCAGACGGCGGAACTGCTCGAGCCGGTCGTTTTCCACGAGGACAGCCGCGCGTTCGAGCGCGAGTGCGAGCACGTCGATCGCACCGACGTGGCCGTAGAACAGGTCTTCCGGATCGGCGCTCTGACGCCGCACCTTCGCGTCGAAATTCATGCCGCCCGTCGTGAAACCGCCGTGGCGCAGGATCTCGTAGAACGCGAGCGTGAGTTCTTCGACACTGTTCGGAAACTGGTCGGTGTCCCAACCGTTCTGCGGATCTCCGCGATTCGCGTCGACACTGCCGAACACGCCGAGCGCGAACGCCGTCGCGATCTCGTGGTGGAACGAGTGACCCGCGAGCGTCGCGTGATTCGCTTCGATATTCACGCGGATTTCGTTCTGCAGGCCATACTGGGTCAGAAAGCCGTGCACCGTCGCCACGTCGTAGTCGTACTGGTGCTTGGTCGGCTCCTGCGGCTTCGGCTCGATCAGCAGGGTGCCCGTAAAGCCGGTGCGGTGCTTGTGCTCGATCACCATCGAAAGAAAGCGTGCGAACTGATCGCGCTCGCGCTTGAGGTCGGTGTTGAGCAGCGTCTCGTAGCCTTCGCGGCCACCCCACAGCACGTAGTTCTCGCCGCCGAGCTTGCGCGTCGCGTCGAGCGCATGGCAAACCTGGGTCGCGGCATAGGCAAAGACTTCAGGGTTGGGGTTCGTGGCCGCCCCGGCCGCATAGCGCGGATTCGAGAACAGGTTCGCCGTGCCCCATAGCAGCTTCACGCCGCTTGCCTGCTGGCGCTCGCCGAGATAATCGACCATGCGCTTGAAGTTTTCCGTGTAGTCCTTCAGGTCCTTGCCTTCCGGGGCGACATCGGTGTCATGGAACGTATAGTAAGGTGTGCCGAGTTTTGAAAAGAACTCGAATGCCGCGTCCGCCTTCTGGCGCGCGCGCTCCATCGCATCGCCAGGTTGCTGCCACGGACGATGAAAGGCCCCCTGCCCGAAGATATCGTTGCCGGGCCAGACGAACGTATGCCAGTAGCAGACCGCGATGCGCAGGTGCTCTTCGAGCGTCTTGCCGAGCACCTTCTTCGTACGGTCGTAGTGATGGTATGCAAGCGGGTTGTCCGATTGCGCGCCTTCATAGCGAATCGCGGGGATGTGTTCGAAGTACGACATGATGTCTCCTGTTTTGTTGCGGCGCAGCGGCGCGCATCCATCTGTGTGACGCCATACTGCCCGCGTCGGGCAAAGCGCGGCAATTGCGAAATTGCGTGACAGCTTTAATGTTTCCTGCCGACAAGCACGAGGGCCACACCCGCAGGCACGGATGTCGGCCTAAAATAACCGGACGCTTAAAACGAGACGCGCCCCAGGGCGCAAGAGACATCGTAGCGCTGCGCCCCCTCACGCGCAGCGCGCCCGAACTGGAGAGATGGCCGCGAGCACCTCGGCACCGCGCTGGTGCAAACGCTGCCGACACGACATGACCCGTGCCCCCGCGTCCCAGACGCCGCATCGCATCGCGCTGCTGTTCAACGCGAACAAGGTCTACGACCGCGAAATCATCGCAGGGATCGGCCACTATCTGCGCTCCACGCGCGTAGCGTGGGATCTTTTTCTCGAGGAAGATTTCCGCTGCCGTCTTGCGGGCATCGAACGCTTCGACGGCGACGGCATCATTGCCGACTTCGACGACCCCGCCGTGGCCGACGCGCTGCGCGGCTGCCCGCTGCCCGTCGTGGCCGTGGGCTCGTCGTTCGAAGATTCGGCGCAGTATCCGCCCGAACTGCCCTACATCGCGACCGACAATGGCAAGCTCGTCTCGCTCGCATGGACGCATCTGATCGGCGCGGGTTTGCCGAATCTCGCGATGTACAGCCTGCCCGTCGCGCAGGAGAACCGCTGGGCACAGGAGCGCGAAGTGGCCTTCCAGGCGCTCGCGCGCGAAGAAGGCATGCAGGCGCCGATCTACCGTGGCCTTGCCACCAGTGCGAGCGCCTGGAACCAGGCCATCGAGCAGCTGAGCGTCTGGCTGCACAGTCTGCCCAAGCCCGTGGGCGTGATCGCGGTCACCGATGCCCGGGCGCGGCATTTGCTTCAGGCGTGTCTGATCCACGGCATCGCGGTGCCCGAGCAGGTCGCGATCATCGGCATCGACAACGATCCGCTGACGCGCACGCTCACGCGCATCCCGCTCTCATCGGTCATTCAGGGCACGGAGGAAATGGGCAGGACGGCCGCCCACCTGCTGCACCAGATGCTGCGCGGTGCACGTTTTCCGGGACAGCGCATTCTGGTTCCGCCTGTCGGCATCAATGTGCTCGAATCGACACGCCATGAACCGCTGTCGAGCCCGCACGTCATGCGTGCACGCCACTTCATCCGCCAGTACGCCTGCCAGGGCATCAAGACCGAACAGGTGGCCGACTATGTGGGCGTGTCGCGCTCGTCGCTGGAAGAATATTTCCGGCGTGAACTCCAGTGCACGGTCCACCAGGAGATCCTGCGCCACAAGCTTGACGCCGCGAAGGCGATGCTCGCGAGCCGCGATGCCTCGAGCGCCGAGGTGGCGATACGCTGCGGGTTCACCTCGCTGCAATATATGTATGCAGTTTTCCGGCGTGAACTGGGATGCACGCCACGCGAATACCAGGACAGCGTTGCGAACGCCTCTGGCGCGCGCCTGTCTACACCATGACGCCGGCATCGGCCGCCCGGGAATTCATGCCCACTTCGCACGCTTTCTTCGCCTCATGAACAGTCTCGCCCATCTGCCTTCCGAACCGTGGGGCGCCCTGCCCGGCGGCGATGCCGTCCGGCTCTACACGCTGCGCAACGCGCAGGGCATGAAAGTGTCGATCAGCGACCTCGGCGCAACGCTCGTCTCGTGGCTCGCGCCCGATCGCGCCGGCCGCCTCGGCGACATCCTGCTCGGCCACGACACACCCGCCGCCTACCTTGCCGCCACCACGTACATGGGCGGCCTGATCGGGCGCTGGGCCAACCGTATTGCAGGCGCGCACTTCACGCTCGATGGCATCGACTATGCACTCGATCGCAACGAGAACGGCAATCTGCTGCATGGTGGCGCGAACGGCTTTCACCGGCAGCTCTGGCAGGTGGAAGACGATCGCGGCTCACTGCTGCTGCGGCTCGATTCACCCGAAGGCGACGGCGGCTTTCCCGGCAACGTGAGCGTGCAGGTGCGCTACACGCTCGACGACGACGGCACGCTGACGATCGAGTACGAGGGCGTGAGCGACGCGCCCACGCCGCTCAATCTCACGAGCCACGGTTATTTCAACCTTACCGGCGAGGCGAATTCGGACATTCGCGGCCACGTGCTGACGATCGACGCGGACGCATTCCTCGAGGTCGACCCACAGCTGACTCCCGTGCGCATCGCCGATGTCTCGGGCAGCGCCTTCGATTTTCGCCATGGCGCGCCGCTCGGCGCGCGGCTCGACTGGCCGCACGCGCAACTCGCCCGCGCGCGCGGCTTCGACCACTGTTATGTGCTGCGCGCGCCCGAGAGCACGGCGGGCACGCTGCACGCCGCGCCGGGCCGCTGGCCCGTGCGCGCCGTGGCGCGCGTCTACGAGCCGGGCAGCGGGCGCGAACTCGCCGTCTCGACCGATCAGCGCGGCCTGCAGCTTTACACGGGGAACTATCTGGAGGGGCAGCCGGGGCGCCACGGGGCCCCGTGTGTGCGCTACGCGGGCCTGTGCCTGGAAGCGGGCGGTTTCCCGAACCAGATCAACATGGAAGCACCCGCGTGCGAAGAAGTCGTGCTACGACCCGGCAAGACGTATCGCCAGCTCACCCAGTACCAGGTCAGCGTGCTCAACTGAAGCCAGATTCCGGCCGCTGGGCAGGCAGTGTGGCTCACCGCCTGCACTCACGTCGCATTACGCAGTATTTATGCGGATCAGGAAGCCTTGTCGTACTGGTAGACACCGCGGCCGGTCTTGCGGCCAAGCTGGCCCGCTGCAACCATTTCGCGCAGCAGCGGACATGCACGATACTTCGAGTCGCCGAAGTCTTTCAGGAACACGTCCATCACTGAAAGGCACACGTCGAGGCCGATCAGGTCCGCCAGCGCGAGCGGACCGATCGGGTGATTCGCGCCGAGCTTCATGCCCGCGTCGATTTCCTCGGCGCTCGCAATGCCGTCCGCGAGCACGAAGAACGCCTCGTTGATCATCGGCACCAGAATGCGGTTCACCACGAAGCCCGGCGCGTTCTTCACGGCGATCGGCGTCTTCTCCAGACGCAGCGCCATCTCGCGCACCGCTTGTGCAACCTGCGGGCGCGTCTGCAGGCCGCTAATCACCTCTACGAGCGGCATCATCGGCACCGGGTTGAAGAAGTGCATGCCGATGAAGCGCGACGGATCGGCGAGTGTCGTCGCCAGCGCCGTGATCGAGATCGACGAGGTGTTCGACGCGATGATCGCATCGGGGCGGGCTGCGGCCTCGATCTGCTTGAGAATGCGCGCCTTGAGCTCAGCGTTCTCCGTGGCCGCCTCGATCACGAGATCGACGCTGGACAGACGCTGATAGTCGGTGGTCGTTTCGATGCGCGCGAGCGCCGCGTCGCGCGCGCCGGCTTCGAGCTTGCCCTTCGAGACGAGCCGCTCGAGGCTGTGCGTGAGCGCCGCCACGCCCCTGGCGAGAGCCGCGTCGGTAACGTCGATCATCACCGCCTTCAGGCCCGCCACCGCCACCGCCTGGGCAATGCCGTTGCCCATCGTGCCCGCGCCCACGATCCCTACTGATTCGATTGCCATGCCTGCTCCTCACTCCTTGTCTGCGACGCCGGCGTGTCGCCTATGGAAAATGCCGGTCATGCGGCGCGGCGCGTGGTGCACCGCACCAAAACCCACAGTGTAACGGGTTGCGGAACACGACCGGAACTGGAGCGACGGGGGGGCGCGGCAAAATGATGCCGACGCGCCGGGAACATGAAGGGGGGCTGGCCGCCTGCGACCATGGAAAACACCATGCAGTCACCAGGCGCCATGCACCGCGCGACGGACGGCATGCAGAATCATTCCGATACGCGCCCCTTCGGCCGCCGCCGCGCTAGAAGTTGTACTGGATGTAGATCTCGCTGAAGTTCAGGCCGGGGTCCGGTTGCTTGATGTCCGCGTTCGAGAGGTGCTGGAAACGAAATCCGATCTGGTAATTCCCGTGCTCGCCGAACTGTGCGCCGACGCCAACCATGTCCGCGAACTGGAACGACGACGACATCGTGCGGTACGGCGTCTGGCGCACGTGCGAGATCAGGCGCACGCCCACGCCCGCCTCGAAGAACGGCCGGAACCAGCCAGTATCCTTGATGATGCGAAAAACCGGTGTCACGCCGAATTCCCAGGTGTTCGCATAGATGGCATCAGGGTCGTCCAGCTTCCAGTACGCGACGTGCGCCTCGCCAAGCAGCGTGAAGTGAAAGCCGCCGAAGTGCCACCACTGCAGGGCCGGATCCCATACAAAGCCGAGATCGAGCTTTTTCACGTCGTTGTCCGCCACGCCCGCGCCCAACTGGATGCCAAACGTGTTCTGCGCATGCGCGCTGGCCGCGCCGAACGCGCAGAGTGCGGCAAATGCCCCGCGCGCGACTCGAGCCCGCCAGATCGAGTTTCTTTCTGTCATCTTTTTCCCCGATTCGAACGATTCAGCACGAGGCCAGCATGTGGCGCAGCTTGCGCCGGCGGCCGGATTGCGGGCCGCCATGCCTCACATCAACTTCCCGGTTCGCGGCGCGCGGCCGTCTGATGGGCTCGGTCCGAAACACGACGTGGGGCACAAAACTACGGGTTCTGCAGGGATGAATAAACAGTCAAAAGCGCAATTTGCCGTGCAAAGCGAAACGCAGGCGCCCTGCAACGTTCATGAGGGGATCCGCGCGCATATGAGATTCGAGTTTAGCCTTGAAAAAACGAAAGCGCTCGTTGGTGCTCCATCGCATCGTAACCACGCAAACCGCGCGGCGCCGAGACTTCTAACTAAAAGCTTTCACTGCAAATGGCCGAATCCACTAAATACCTAGCTTCAATCATCCGCAGAAAGCAATCGCAGATATTAGCCAGCGCATTTCCGAATGGCATTGCACCAATGATTACTTTTCGATTACCGGAGCATTCGAATTCGGCAAGTACATTTGCTCGAGTCGCTTATCGCCGGGAATTTATTGAACCGGCCGCCGCGCGCGCCGGCTGCCCCATCGCTCCTACTCGGCTCCTACTCGGCTCAGCAAAACCAACGTTGCATGCGGGCTCGGGTATTCCCGCACACCCCAGATCGCGCGCGGCTGCTGTACCCAAATTGAGGACAGACAGCGCGCCAGGCGCTCGCATAATCCGCGTGAATTGTGATCGTCGGCAAACAACAATGCCATAACACTTGCCGCGCTCACGTCCCGTTGCTTCGGAGGAGACCCATGAGCCCAATCCCGCAAGGGCACGCTTCGCGCGTGCCGCAATCGTCCGCGCAAGTGCAGTCGAATCATGCCGCAGCTACCGAGCAGGTGACACGCAAGGTGTCGCGCCATCTGCTCGGCTTCCTGTTCCTGCTGTTCGTCGTCTCGTTCCTCGACCGCATCAACATCGGCTTCGCCGGCCTGACGATGATGAAGGACCTTGGCCTGTCGAGCACGCAGTTCGGCTTCGCCACCACCCTCTTCTACGTCGCTTATATCGCGTGCGGCATTCCCGGCAACCTCATGCTCGCGCGCGTGGGCGCACGCCGCTGGATCAGCTTCATCATGATTGCGTGGGGCCTCGCCTCCACGGCGACGATGTTCGCCACCAATGCCACCACGCTCTACTGGCTACGCATGCTCGTCGGCGTGACCGAGGCCGGGTTCCTGCCCGGCATGCTGCTCTATCTCACCTGCTGGTTCCCGAGCGCGTGGCGTGCACGCGCCAACGCGCTCTTCATGATCGCCATGCCCGTGACCGCCGCGCTCGGCTCCGCGGTCTCGGGCTACATCCTCAAGCTCGACGGCCATGCGGGACTCGCCGGCTGGCAGTGGCTCTTCGTGCTCGAAGGCATGCCGGCCGTGCTTCTCGGCTGTGTGGCGTTCTTCTATCTCGACGACACGCCGGGCGCCGCACGCTGGCTCAGCGCCGAAGAAAAGCGCACGCTCGAAGCCGCGCTCGCCGAAGCCTCCGACATGCGAGGGGCCTCCCATGTCCAGCCGGCGCACAAGCCAGGCCTCTGGCAGCAGTTGCGTTCGCCCGTGGTGCTGCGCTTCGCAGCGGCATACTTCTGCCTCGTCAACACGCTCGCGATGGTCGCCGTATGGGCGCCGTTGATCGTGAAGGGCTTCAGCACCGGCGCGAGCAACGTCACCGTGGGCCTCGTCGCGACGATTCCGCAGCTCGTCACCATCGTCGCGATGATCGTGTGGGGGCGCCGCTCCGATAGGCTGCAGGAGCGCAAATGGCATCTCGCCGCGCCGATGCTGCTCTCCGGCTTCGGCTGCGTGCTGACCGCACAAGGCGGTGCGCCGCTCTTGCAATTGCTCGGCGTGTGCCTCGCATCGGCGGGCTCGTATACGGCGATGTCGATCTTCTGGACGACGCCCGATCAGGCGTTCACGCCACAGGCACGCGCAGTGGGCATCGCCGTGATCAACGCGATCGGCAATATCAGCTCGGCGGCCAATCCGCTCGTGGTGGGCTGGCTGAAGGATGCGACGCACAGCTACGCCGCGGGGCTCGTCTATTCCGCGGTACTGCTCGTGCTGGGTGCGGTGATCGTCGCGACGCTGCCGCTCGGCCGCGAGAAGGAAGTGAAGGCGGTGCCGCGCGCGGCCGCCTGAGCGCACGAATCGCGCGGCGGCGCGCGCCGTGCGATTTTCAGACCTGATAGACCGGCGACTGCGTTGCGCCCAACTCGCAGCGCACGCAATGTAGCCTCGCCCACTGCGCGCGGGCAGGCGCTCGCGTTAGCGTTCCGCGCCTGCTCCGCTGCGCCGTGCGGAGAACCCCGGCAAGCGCTTCACGAAACCGGTTGCGAGCGCGGTGCCCACGAGAATCGCCGCACAAGCCTCGACCATACCCAACGAAACACGCTCACTGAGAAAGAGCGCGCCCCACAAGATGCCGAAGATGGGAATCACGAACGTGACCGTGATTGCCCGCGCCGGCCCGACAGCCGCGATCAGCCGGAAGAACAGCAGATATGCGACCCCCGTACACGCCACGCCGAGGCCGAGCACCGCGCCCCAGGCGTGCAGCGAAATCGGCGCGGCGGGCCAGGTCGCCACGGCGAACGGCGCGAGCACGATGGTCGCGCCCGTCATCGTGCCGGCAGCCACCGAGAGCGGATCGGCGCCCGTGAGGTGGCGCTTCGTATAGCTGGCGGCCACCCCGTAGAGCGCCGCCGCCAGCAAAGCCGCGCAGGCGGCGAGCGCCGCGCTCGTCGTGGAAGCGCCGTCGCCGGCGCGCGTCGCGATCTGATCCCAGACCAGCGCAAGCACGCCCGCGAAGCCGATCGCAAGCCCGGCCACTCGCAATCCGCTCAGACGATCCTTGAGCCACACATACGCGACCACGGCGCCCCATAGCGGCGTGGTCGCGTTGATGACCGACGTGACGCCTGCAGAAAGCGTGAGTTCGGCCCACGCGAAGAGACAAAACGGCGCGGCCGAATTCAGGATGCCGACCACGAACAGCGGCCACGCGCGCTCGCGGAGCGTGCCGAGCGCTTCACGTGCGGGGCGTCGCGAAAACAGCACCAGCAGGAGAAAGAGCGCGCCGATGCCCACCCGCAGCGCCATCAGCGGCGCCACACCGAAATCGGCCACGCCGACGCGGATGAACAGAAACGATCCGCCCCACAGGGCGGCGAGAACGACGAGTTGCGCGAGTTCGATCGGATTCATGTGAAGTGGCCCTGGATGAGCACGGGTTGCGCGCGGGCGCGCGCATTCTGCGTATGACGGGCGCAAAGGTATGCGTATCGTAAGGCGAGCGCCGCACGCCGTATAACGAAGGATTCTCACCGATATGTGAGAAAAATTGACAGCCGGATCTTGCGGTGTCATTCGCACTCGCACATTCACCCGCGCATTCATGCCCGCATTTACGCGCCTGGCGAGCGCGTAAATGACAAAGCCCGCGCAATCTTTCGATTACGCGGGCTCTATTTCTGGTCGGGGCGAGAGGATTTGAACCTCCGACCACCTGCACCCCATGCAGGTACGCTACCAGGCTGCGCTACGCCCCGAGAGCTAGAGAGTATAACAGACAGTTTCTCTAATTAGAACCGCTTCAAGCGCAATTCTCGTACGACGGGCAAGCAAGCGTTCGACTACGGCTTCAGCGCCCGAGCGCGTCGAGCACATGCAGCAATTCCTTGCGCAACTGATCGACGTCGACGAGCGCCTTCGTGCCTTCGTCAACGGGCTCGCCCGATGCTTCGGACGGCGCGGGTTCGCCGGCCATCGCGCCATGCAAATCGAGACGATTGCGCGCACCGTTGATCGTGAACCCCTGCTCGTAGAGCAGTTCGCGAATCCGCCGGATCAGCAAGACCTCATGGTGCTGGTAATAGCGGCGATTGCCGCGCCGCTTCACCGGCTTCAACTGCGTGAACTCCTGCTCCCAATACCGCAGCACGTGGGGCTTCACGCCGCACAGTTCGCTCACCTCGCCAATCGTGAAGTAACGCTTGGCGGGTATGGGAGGCAAGACGACCTTTTCACTTGTCGATGTCATCGCCGGGTTGCCGTCGTGGTGGTTGCGCAATGAGGCGTCGCCGCCTGGGTCCGATTGGTCGGTCTGGTCAGTCTGGTCAGCTCATGCCGTCCGCTCCCTGCACGCCCGCCATATTGCCACCGGCGCGGGCGTACGAGATCAGAAGGTCAACGCGTGAAGCTCGCCTCGGCGCCGCTTTCCACGAGCGCCTTCAGCTTCTGGCTCGCATGAAACGTCACGACGCGGCGCGCGGCGATGGGAATCGCCTCGCCTGTCTTCGGATTGCGGCCAGGACGTTGCGGCTTGTCGCGCAACTGGAAATTGCCGAAGCCGGACAGCTTCACGCTGTCGCCGCTTTCGAGCGCGTCGCGAATCACTTCGAAGAAAGCCTCGACCATGTCTTTCGCTTCGCGCTTGTTGAGACCGACATTGTCGAACAGCAGCTCAGCGAGTTCGGCTTTGGTCAGCGTGGGCGTGTCGTTCGTGGCGCTTGCCGACGAGGCAGGAATGTCGCGAATCATGGCGCTACGCTGTGCCGCAAGAAGGGCTTCGAAATCACTCGAGTTCATTTCGTTCATCTATCTATGAAATGGCGCGCTTCCGGTTGCTTGGGACATCGCAAACCGGAAGCCGATGTCGGTACGTGATGAGCCGATGAGCTTATCCGCGCAGCCGGGCGCCATACACTCGAGCCAGACGATCCACCAGGGACTTGATGGCCGCATCGACCGTTTCGTCCTGAAGGGTTCCGCCAGTATCTTGCAGGGTCACCCGGAAGGCAAGGCTTTTCTCGTCCGCGCCAAGTCCGGAAGTATTTGATTTTGCACGAAATTCGTCGAAAAGTGCAACCCTCTGCACAATCCGGCAAGCCTCGTCTTGCATGCCCTTCTGGAACTCGTCGAGCAGCGCCTGCACCTCGATCTTCTGATCGACGACGAGCGCGATGTCGCGACGCACCGGCGGGAATTTCGAGACTTCGGCAGGCGTGGGCAGGTCGCGCGCCATCAGCGCTTCGGCCTCGACTTCGAAGAGGATCGGTGCGTGCGGCAGGTCGTACTTCTGCATCCAGCGCGGATGCAGTTCGCCGATCCAGCCAACGGCCTTGCCATCCACTTCGATGCGCGCGCTGCGCCCCGGATGCAGCGCGGGATGTTCGCCCTTCACGAAACGCGGTGCCTTTGCCACGCCATGAGAAGCGAACAGCGCTTCCAGATCGCCCTTCACGTCGAAGAAGTCCACGCCTCGCGTTTGCGCGCCCCACTGCTCTTCGAGCGCGGGACCGTATGCGAGCGCACCGATCATCTTCGGCTGCGCGAAACCTTCCACCGTCATCTCGCCTGCCTTGATCGACGGATCGTGCAGGAACACGCGGCCGGATTCGAACACGCGCACGCGGTCCGCGCGACGGTTCAAGTTGTGGCGCAGCACGTTGATGAGGCTGCCGAACAGGGTCGTGCGCATGACCGAGAGCTGGCTCGCGATCGGGTTCAGCAACTTCACGGGCTTGTCGTTACCGGCGAAGTCCTGCTCCCACTCGGCGTCGACGAAGCTGAAGTTGATCGTTTCCGCGTAGTCGCGCGCGGCGAGCGCATGACGGATCGCATGGATCGATCGGCGCGTTTCGTTGGTCGCGCGCATTTCGCTGCGAGCCACGGGCGGCAGCGCGGGAATCTTCTCGACACCATAGATGCGCGCGACTTCTTCGATCAGGTCTTCTTCGATCTCGATATCGAAGCGGTACGGCGGCGGCGTCACGCTGAACGTATCGCCCTCGTTATCAACGCTGCGCTCGAACGTGAGGCCAAGGCGCGTGAAGATCTGCGCGATTTCATCGGTACCGATCTTCACGCCGATAATGCGGTTCGCACGCGCCACGCGCATCTTGACCGGCTCGCGCTTCGGCACGTTCACCGTTTGATCGTCGATCGGGCCGGCCTCGCCGCCGCAGATATCGAGAATCAGCTGCGTGATGCGCTCGATGTGCTCGACGGTCGTCGACCAGTCCACGCCGCGCTCGAAGCGATGACCCGCATCGGTCGAGAAGTTGTAGCGGCGCGAGCGGCCGCGAATGCTGTCCGGCCACCAGAACGCGGCTTCGAGATAGATGTTCGTGGTGTCGAGCGTCACGGCCGTGCTGTCGCCGCCCATGATGCCCGCGAGGCTTTCGATCTCGCGATCGTCGGCGATCACGCCCACGGTTTCATCGACTTCGACGGTGTTGCCGTTGAGCAGCTTGAGCGTTTCGCCCTTCTTGCCCCAACGCACGTCCATCGAGCCGTGGATCTTGTCGAGATCGAACACGTGCGACGGGCGGCCCAGCTCGAGCATCACGTAATTCGAAATGTCGACGAGCGCCGAGATGCTGCGCTGGCCCGAACGCTCGAGGCGCTCGACCATCCACAGCGGCGTCTTCGCGTGCGCGTTCACGCCGCGGATCACGCGGCCCGAGAAGCGGCCGCACAGGTCCGGCGCCGAGATCTTCACGGGAAGCGTTTCGTTGAGCTTGACTTCGACCTTCGGGTACACGGGCGCGTTGAGCGGCGCGCCGGTGATCGCGGCCGTTTCGCGCGCGATGCCGTACACCGAAAGGCAATCGGCCTTGTTCGGCGTGAGCTTGATTTCGAAGATGGTGTCGTCGAGGTTCAGCGCTTCGCGAATGTCCTGACCGACCGGCGTGGCTTCCGGCAGGATCATCAGGCCGCTATGGTCTTCGGAGAGCTTGAGCTCGCGTGCCGAGCAGAGCATGCCCTGGCTTTCCACGCCGCGCAGCTTCGAGAGCTTGATCGCGAAGGGCTTGCCGCCTTCTTCGGCGGGCGGCAGCTCCGCGCCGACGAGCGCGACCGGAACCTTGATGCCGGGCGACACATTGGGTGCGCCGCAAACGATCTGCAGCGTGGTGCCCGTGCCGGCATCGACCTGACACACGTTCAGCTTGTCCGCGTCCGGGTGCTTGACGACTTCGAGCACGCGGCCTACTACGATCCTCTCGGTGGGCGGCGCGGCCGGGCGCAGACCTTCGACTTCGAGGCCGGCCATGGTGAGCGCATGAGCAAGCTCATCGGTCGTGAGCTTCGGATCGACAAAGCTTCTCAGCCAGGATTCGGGGAATAGCATTTGGTTTTACGTTCCAGACAGATTGTGACCGCAGCGAAGGTTTCTCGCGCACCTTGTTCCAGTGCTGCGTCCGCCTCGCGCTGTGCTAACGGATGCGTCGCATGAGCTCAGGCGAACTGACGCAGGAAGCGCAGGTCGCCTTCGAAGAACAGGCGCAAATCCTGCACGCCGTAACGCAGCATCGTCAGGCGTTCAAGGCCGCTGCCGAACGCAAAGCCGATATAGCGCTCCGGGTCGAGGCCCATGTTGCGGATCACGGTCGGATGCACCTGGCCCGAGCCCGAGATCTCGAGCCACTTGCCGGCATTCTTGCCGTGCTCGAACATCATGTCGATTTCGGCCGAGGGCTCCGTGAACGGGAAGTACGACGGACGGAAACGCACCTGAATGTCGTCACGTTCGAAGAACTTCTTGAGGAAATCGGTGTAGACGCCCTTCAGGTCTGCGAAGCTGATGTTCTCTTCGATCCACAGGCCTTCGACCTGGTTGAACATCGGCGAATGCGTGGCGTCGCTGTCCACGCGATACGTACGGCCCGGCACGATCACCTTGATGGGCGGCGTGTGCGTGCGCGCGTAGCGCACCTGCATCGGGCTCGTGTGCGTACGCAGCAGCAGCTGACGGCCATCGGCGTCCTTGCCGTCCACGTAGAACGTGTCCTGCATCGAGCGTGCCGGATGGTTTTCCGGGCTGTTGAGCGCGGTGAAGTTGTACCAGTCGGTTTCGATCTCGGGACCGTCGGCCACGTCGAAGCCGATCGAGCCGAAAATGCGCTCGACGCGCTCCCACGTCTGCATCACCGGATGCAGGCTGCCGGTGCCCGTGCCGCGGCCCGGCAGCGTGACGTCGATCGCCTCGGCGGCGAGACGCTGGTTCAGGAGTGCGTCGGCGAGCGCCTGGCGGCGCGCGTTGAGAGCCGCCTCGACCTGCTGCTTGACGGCGTTGATGCGCGCGCCTTCGGTCTTGCGCGTTTCCGGGTCGAGCTTGCCGAGGCCCTTGAGCAGTTCGGTCAGCGCGCCGGACTTGCCGAGAAAGCGGGCCTTTTCGTTTTCAAGCGTGTTGACGTCGGGGGCGGAAGCGAAAGCGCGTTGCGCGTCGGCGACAATCTGGTCCAGATCCATTGATCCCATCTTTTCAGCTTCAGAGTTTGAGACTTAGAGCAGCATTCACGGCCCGCCATCACAAAATGTGGCAATGACCGCGCGAAGGCACTGCATGAAGCGGCGCAAGATGCGCCAGAAGGCGCGCAGGAACCGCTTCGCCAACAAAAACGGGGCTCGGTGAGGAGCCCCGTTTTTGTTGCAGCATCACCGAGACTACCGGAATGTCTGCTGCAACGAACCTGCGCAATACCTGCTATCAGGCAGCGACGGCGGCCTTCACCTGCTTGACGATCGCAGCA
>NZ_DATJWR010000267.1:0-5185 GCF_035501035.1 Paraburkholderia sp. | reverse complement strand
GCGCAGTTCGGCGGCGGCGAGCGCGCCGGCCTGGCCTGCGCCGACGATGACGATGACGATGGTCGAGGCGGTCATGACGCGTTTCCCGTTACAGATGCAGGCCGCCCGCTGCGTGACGGATGCCGCGAATACCGAGCCCGGTATCCGCGTTGATCATCACGCCGCTCAGCACGCGGTTATTGGCGCGCGAGGCGAGCATCACGTAGGGGCCGGTGAAGTCGGAGGGCTGCGGGAAGAACTGCAGCGGCAGAATGCTTGCGATCGCTTCAGGCGAGCGCGAATCCATGATGCGCAGGTCCTGCTGGCCGAGCGAAACGGGGCCGCGCAGGTCGCTCGCCATGCCGCAAGGGCCGACGCCGTTCACGCGCACCTTGGGCGCAAGCTCGTAGGCCAGCTGGCGGATGATGCCCACGGCCGCATGCTTGCTCGCCGTATACAAAGGACCGCCGCCGCCCGGATAGAACGACGAATTGGAGAGCGTGAAGATCATGCTGCCATCGCTCGCAATGAGCGCGCGCGCGGCGGCTTTCGCGCCGAGCAGATAGCCCTTCACGTTGATCGAGAAAAGCTCGCGAAAGCCGCTGTCGAGTTGCTCGGGCGAGAGATCGACGAGGCTCGACGCGTGATCCCAGATCGCCGCGTTGCCGATGAAGGTATCGAGTTTGCCGAACGCATCGACGGCGGCGTTCACGGCGCGCTCGTTGTCGGCGTACGACGTGACGTCGCCCTCTACGACGACGACGCGGGCCACATCAAAGCGCTCGCGTAGCGACGCGACCTTTTGTGCCGAGCGTTCGAGCACGGCCACGCGCGCGCCTTCTTCGAGAAAGCGTTCGACGAGCGCGAGGCCGAGACCCGAGCCGCCACCCGTGATCAATACGACTTCGTTGTCGAGCCAGCCGTTGGAGTGAGCCATTACGCGACCTCCGGCACGTCGACGTACACCGCGCCGTCGACGAGCGCAATGGGGAACGTCTTGAGCGGCTCGGTTGCGGGCTGGCACAGGGCCGCGCCCGTCTTCAGGCAGAAACGCGCCGCATGCAGCGGGCATTCGACAGTGCCGTCGTCTTCGATATACCATTGGGACATCGAAGCATTGCCGTGAGAACAGCGATCGTTCAGCGCAAACAGCTCGCCATTCACCTTGAATACGGCGATCGCGGCGGAAGGGTCGCCAACCCTGATCGCTTCGCCATCGGACAATGCATTGTCCTGGCAGACAAAAATACGGGCCATGATCAGAAAAGCACACTCAGGTTATGGGAGGTGAGCACCACCTGGTCCAGCGTGATCTCGCGGCGGCACACCTGCCAGCCTTGCGCGCTGTCCACGCGGCGCACGCGGTCGATGCGGCGGCCCACGTAGAACGTTTCGTCGCGTTCCTTCTGCGAGCGGTAGAGCACGTAGTTCACATGCGCTTCGTATTCGCCCGGCGTTTCGGTGGTGAGCGCGCGCAAGTTCGTCACGAGATGGCGCGTGCGCGAAGGCGGCTCCTCTGCCCAGGCCATGCCGGTTTCGAGGCGCGCCACGCGGCGTTCGAGCTGGAAGTGCGTGTCGTTGAAGATCCACGTGGTGGGCGGCTGCACGCCGCGCCGGCGGTCGCGCGTTTGCGCGTTGACGGTTGTGCGCATCGTGTAGCGGATGTCCTTCGACATCAGTTCGAGCCAGGCGCGAAAGCGCCATTCGTCGAGCAGCGCCGCTTCGTCGAAGAGGAATTGTTCGATCTCGTGATGCAGTTCGAGGCCGACTCGCGCGGGCGTGAAAAGGGGCGTGATATCCGCGACTTCGCTCATTTGAGCACCTCCGCTTCGTAGCGCGCGGTGCGCTCGTTCACGTCGTCCCACGTTTCGGACATCAGCAGGTCGGCCCAGCGCCGGTACATGCCGCGCGCCGCCGTTTCCGAGAAGATGTAGTTCGTCATGCCAGGTATGCCGTCTTCGCGCACGCGCTCACCGCCAAGGCCCATTTCGAGGCACAGCTTCGTCTTGCGTGCGCGGCTGCCGCGCAGCACCTTTTGTACCTCGGCCCAGTTTTCGGAGTCGTCCTGTTCGAGGAAGCCAGCGGGGCCGAACGCGCGCGTCGCGCTGCGCTCGAAGGCGGCTTTGACTTCATCCGTGGCGGCCTTGTCGGCGATGCAGAACGCCCACACTTCCACCTGGTTCGGGCCGCGCGGGTGCCACACGCGCAGCGTGGCGGTGCCGTTGAGCCACGAAAGCGTGGGGAACATGTTGTTGTGGCCCGCGAGCCGCATGGCGCGCACCTTGCCGAGGCGCGCTTCGGCTTCGGCATAGGTGTCGCGGAAGTACTGCGAGACTTCGCCGTCCACCCATACGTTCGCGTCGGGCTGCTCGGTGAAGAAGAAGCCGCTGCCGTGGCCGGCCTGACCGTACTGCAGCGCGTCCTTCGCCGTCTCCCAGACAGGGCGCGCGGTCTGGCCCGCACCGAGCGCCTTGTCGCTCGCGCCTTCCTTCGCGCCGAGCACCTCGATGGCGGAGGCGTGCGTGAAGAGCGCGTGATACTGGTCGCTCGCGAACTGTTCGGCAGGAAATTTCCAGTTGCAGTCGATCACCCATTTGTGCACGCCGCCCACGATCTCGGTGCCGCCCTCGCGGCGATCGAGCACGCCGTCCAGATACCAGGCGATGTCACCCATGTAGGTTTCGAGGTCGGGCGCGTTCGCGTCCCAGTTGCCGAACACCAGGCCCTTGTACACTGCCACACGCGTGACTTCCTGCAGGCCCCACTTCTCCTTGCACAGGCCTTGCGGATAGGCGCGCGGCTCGAGCGGCACGTCGATGAGCGCGCCGTCCACGCCATACGACCAGCCGTGATACGGGCAGGTGAACGCGCGCGTATTGCCGCAATCGGCGTGGCTCACGCGCATCGAGCGGTGGCGGCACTGGTTGAGGAAGGCCTTGATCGAGCCGTCCTTCTGGCGCACCACGACAATGGGGTCTTCGCCCATGTAGGTATTGAAAAAGTCGCCGGCTTTCGGTATTTGACTGACGTGGGCGAGGAAAAGCCAGCAGCGGCCGAAGACGCGCTCGAGCTCGAGCGCGTAGATGTCGGGGTCGGTGTAGATCGACGACGTGACGCGCCCATTTTGCGCGTCGACGAGTGCATCGATGTCGATGGTTGCGGACATGCGAGTCTCCTCCGTGGCAGCATTCCCCTTTGGCGGAGAACGCGAAACGGATGATCGTTGCTCGCTGAACCGTTGTGAAATATTTTGTTTGTTGGCAGTTAGACTTTCGAACGATAAATCCAGCATGGAACTGAGACACCTGCGCTATTTCATTGCCGTCGCCGACGAGCTGAGCTTCACGCGCGCGGCGCAGCGGCTACACACGGCGCAGCCTTCGCTGAGCCAGCAGATCCGCAATCTCGAAGACGAAGTGGGCACGCCGCTGTTCGAGCGCACGCGCCGCAAGGTGGAGCTGACCGAGGCGGGCAGGGTGTTCCTCGCCGAGGCGCGCCTCGTGGTGGCGCAGGCCGACCGTGCGGTGGCGCGCGCGCGCCAGGTGGGGCAGGGCCGCGCGACTGTCACGATCGGCTTCGTGCCCGCTGCGGAAATCCGGGTTTTCCCGGTGATTCTGCCGCGGCTGCGCTTGCGGTATCCCGATGTGAACGTGGAATTGCGCAGCCTGCCCACGGCCGAGCAGGAAGAGGCGCTCTTGCGCGGCGATATCGACGTGGCATTCATGCGGCGGCCCATTCTCTCGCCACAGTTGCGCAGCGAAGTGGTGTTGACCGAGCCGCTCGTCGTGGTGCTGCCGGGTAGCCACCCGCTTGCGAGGCAGACGAGCATCGCGCCGGCGCAGTTGAGCGGTGAGCCGTTCATCAGCACGCATCCGGAGTTTTCGGGGCAGGTGCACAGCGTGGTGGAGGCGTATTGCGAGGCGAATGGCATTCAGCGTAAGGTCGCGCAGGTTGCGACTAATATTTTGCTGAATCTGAATCTTGTCGGCATGGGGCTTGGGTATGCGCTGCTGCCCGCCTATGTGGCTTCGCTCACGAGCAGCGCGATCTGCACGCGGCCGCTCGAAGGTGAGCCGCCTACCATTGACCTGCTAATGGTCTCGCGCAAAGAGCCGCATTCTGCGGAGCTTGATGCGTTGTTCGAGTTGGTGCGCGAGAGTGCGCACGCGGATTGATTGAGTGTTTGGGGTTTTATTTTTTTGTGACGGTGTGCCTGGGTTGCCCCTATGCGGGGTGGCGCCCGTGTTCCGTTGGTCAATGCCGCTTCGAGTAACGAGTGTGTTCCGCTCGTATTGCGATGTACCCCGCAGCGCTGCGCGAGGCTGACGCCTGTTTCGTGGGCCCACGTCAGCAGGTTGGCGACGAGCGCTGGGCTCAACCGCACGTTCGGCGCGTGCCCCCCTCAGCAACGGCGCTGTATGCGCGACGAGCAGCTCAAGCGCTTCGCATCGCGCCATTCGGGATTGCGATAGCGATCTGAGCGGCAAGGCGCCCGGCAGTTGCACGCCACATCGCGCGGCGCATAGGCGACTACGAGCGGTGCGCGGTACATCAGGCAAACGATCAAGCCGGCGGCAGATGCGGCCTGCCTGTGCCGTGACTGCGTTGCCGGTCGGCGTCGCAATGGACGCCACACCCTGGTGCAATACGCCTGGCGAAGGCGCGCCGCCGCGTTCAACTGCGCGGCGTAGCGTGTCGCGCAGGGCCGCAGCGGTGCCCGCGTAACAGTCGCGATGGTGAGGGAATTCGGGAGCCACTGAGAACGACAAAACCCGCATTGCGCAGGTCCCGGGGGGCAGGGACGATATTGAGGCATTCCGATTAATTCATATTGGGTAGTTTTCGTCGAAAGTCGAATTTCATGCGATTTCTTCGACACTGAAAACGCAAGCGAAAGTTCTCCGTAACGACCGTTCGGGTTTGGCGACGCTCTGGTCGCGAATTTATGAATTATTGTCAAATTGGCATCTCATAAATTGTGTCCGTCCCCTTCAACTGCTAAAACTCACCGCGAATAGTTGCGCGCGCAACGCAGGATTGCACCGGATAGACGGCACGATCAAGGCCTGGCCGCCGCGTCCTGGCACACGCGAAGTTTTCTGAACCATTTTCGAATTCTGCACCCGCAAGGAGGTTTCGATGTTGTGGTTTGAGCAGTCCCGCATTCTGGAGCTATCGGGCGCAGCACTGCCAAAGTGGCGGGACG
>NZ_DATJWR010000266.1:0-19328 GCF_035501035.1 Paraburkholderia sp. | reverse complement strand
GCGTACTTTCGCGATCTTTACGTATTGATCGTTGACATGCGCGACAACTTTCGGCGACCAATATTCGAACACGTCGCCGAACGCAGCTTCGAGGTCAAACGATTCGGCAAACGGACTCATAGCTCCAGACCACCTCTCTAGAGGCTAATCCACCCGCAATAGTAGTCAATATTCATTTCTGCCGTGAGGGGTTCACTCCGTATGGTCAACGTTGCTGCGCACAGGACGAGCCTGTGCACAGCCGGCCTGCAGCCCGTTCCGGCTTTGCCCACACTCGAATACTGACGCGCCCGCGTTGCGCGCTTGCCCAATAAAAATACAAAAAGAACAAGAACCGACCACTCCGTCTTGCTGTATTGGCTAACTACGCGCGCGCACTCGAGGGAGTGTCGGCTTGGCCGACCTTAGGGGCAGCAGAAACGCTCATTGCGCGGATAGCGCGTTTCGCTCGCGTTTTCCTACGCGCATTGGCGCCGGCCGTCCTGAACGATCGTGAAGGCGTCCAAACAGACCGCGCCGCGTTCACGTTCGGACTGCTACCTGATCGTCGGAAAATCCCACGCGTGCGGCGAGGAATTCAATCGTCCAGTTCCTGGCGAACGCCGTTGCGCCACTTTCCCGCCACCACACGTCAACCGGCACGTTCGAGGCGTTGCGCAGCGGTATCTCTCTCGGCCAGCGTCAACGTGCCTGTCGTTCGGTCTGACCGAAAACGCGCGCGATAGTCCGCAGGATTGATCTGCAAGCGTCGCGCGAACACGCGCCGCAATGCATCGGTGCTGTCGAAGCCGCAGCGTTTCGCAATCTCGCGCAACGACAGGTCCGTGCCCTCCAGGTAGCGCCTTGCCGCGTCGATGCGCGCGTTGAGCAGGAACGTCATGGGCGTGACGCCGCATTCCTTGCTGAACGTGCGGGCGAGATTGCGCGCGCTCATGTGCACGCGCTCGGCGAGCGAAGCGACCGTATGATCGACCTGCAGGTTGTCGAGGATGTATTGCTGCAGCGCCGTCGTTTGCGAATGCGGTGCCGCCTGCGACTCCAGCAGCGGGCTGAACTGCGACTGACCGCCGGCCCGCCGCAGGTACACGATGAGATACTTCGCGACATCGAGCGCCGTCGCGCGGCCGTAGTCTTCCTCGATTAGCGCGAGCGCAAGGTCGATCCCCGCCGTGACGCCCGCTGTCGTGTAGATGCTGCCATCTTTCACGTAGATGTGATCGGGCTCGATGCGCGCTTTCGGAAAGGTGGCGGCGAGCCGCGGCACGTCCATCCAGTGCGTGGTGACGACGCGATTGTCGAGGAGTCCTGCAGATCCGAGCGCGAAAAGCCCATTGCAGATGGCGCATACTCGCCGCGCGCGACGGTATTGCGTGTGCAGCCATTCGCTGAGCGTGGGGTCGTCGAAAATGTCGAAGATGCCAAGGCCGCCTGGCACGATCACGGTGTCGAAATCCGGGCAGGCGTCGAAGATCGTGCGCTCGGGCACGATCGTCAGGCCGCTCGACGACTGGATCGCGCCGCGTGTCGTGCCGACCGTGAGAATTTCGTACTCGCATTCGCCCCGGCTCAGGACGCGGACCTCGGCGAATGCATCCCGCGGCCCCGCGATGTCCAGCAACTGGAATCCCGGGAACACCACCATGCCGACCTTGATGCGGTTCATTGCGCTCACTCGCAGACAGATTAGGATGGACCCCGGGCCGGCCAGGAAGCAGGTCTTGCCGGCCGCCGCGGCTCACGCGGGCGCGGCGTCCCGCTCGTACCCCTTGAGTTTATACAGCAACGCGGACGCGAGCCAGCCTACCGCGAAGATCGCGACGATGCCGTAGCCCAGCAACCCGAAATTGTCGTTGAGGGTGTCGATGAAGCCCCAGAACGGGCCGGAGAGATTCAGCATCTGCGTCACGAGCCCGAGTGCCTCGATACCGCCGATCAACACCGCGACAAGCGTGGAAAGCAGCGTAATGGTCAGGTTGTAGTAGAGCTTGCGCAAGGGCTTGACGAAGGCCCAGCCGTAGGCGCCGAGCATGAGGATGCCATCGGTCGTGTCGACGGTGAGCATGCCCGCTGCGAACAGGCACGGAAATGCGAGGATCGTCCAGACCGAGAAGCCTGCCGAAGCCTGCGACGCCGAGGTGCCGAGTAGCGCGACCTCGGTCGCCGTTTCGAAGCCGAGACCGAAGAGGATGCCGAGCGGAAACATCAGCCAGCTGGAACGCACGAGCCCGAACAGCGGCCTGAAAAGGCGCGCGAGCAGATTGCCGGCGAGTGGCGGCACGCTGGCGTCGTGCGCGTCGTCGTGTCCGGTCGCTGCATTGCGGCGGCGCGTTTGCCGGAACGCGCGTACCAGCTCGATGAGCAGCACGACATTGACCGCGGCGATGGCGAGGAGAAAAACCGACGACACGACTGTACCGATGGTGGCGCCGGTCTCGCGCAGCACGTCGAAATGGTGCGCGAGCGCCTGGGTCGCGAGCGCGACGACGAGTGCGCCCACCACGACCGTGAGCGAATGGCCGAGCGCGAAATAAAAGCCCACGGTCACGGGCCGCTTGCCGTCGTTCATCAGCTTGCGGGTGACGTTGTCGATCGCGGCGATGTGGTCGGCGTCCATTGCGTGGCGCAGACCGAAGCTGTAGGCGAGAAACGCCGTGCCGACCAGCATCGGCGACGTGCGCAGCACGACGAGCGCCCAGGCCCACGCGAGGATGTTGACGAGCGCAAGCGTCGCATACATCGCGACGATGCGCGTGCGGCTCGACGTGCGGGGCAGCAGCAGTTCAGTGGCGCGGCGCATGGGTGTCTCCTTCATGAGATTGCAGGTCGGTGAGGACGGGCTGGCTCGCCGCGCGCGGTGCGAGTGCGCGTGCCAATTCCGCTGCGTCGAGCGTGCCGCTCGCCTCGATCACGTTCAACAGCGCTTCGAAAAAGCGTTCGTAGTAGTCCCAGCGCGGCTGGCTCGCGCAATCGAGCGCTTCCCAGCGGCCGATCGCATCGATCAGACATTGCCGGAAGTCTTCCCATTCGAAGCAGCCGGCCTTCGCCAGCGAAAGCGCAAGACCGAACACGTCGCGCTCCCAGCGGTTCGTGAACAGCAGCTTGCCGTCGACGCGCGGCGGCGAGTCGGCCTGGCCGAGCATCGACGCCGCCGCGTATTCCTCGAATTGAGTGAACATTGGCGGCTCCTACGCGTGCGGCGCGGCGACGAGCGCGACGCCCATCATCGACTCGGGCGTGACGAGCGCGGCCAGCGCCTCCTCGCTCATGCCCTCCGTGTTCGCGGGACGCTCGGGCACGACGAACCAGCGGATCTGCGCGCTGCTGTCCCATACCTTCACCGCTTTCGACTCCGGGACCGTCACGCCGAACTCACGCAGCACGGCGCGCGGTTCGCGCACGCCTCGCGCGCGAAACACCGGGTCCTTGTACCAGTAGGGCGGCAGGCCGAGCACCGGCCACGGGTAGCACGAGCACAGCGTGCAGATGATGAGGTTGTGCACGTCGGCACTGTTGGCCACGGCTGCCATGTGCTCGCCTTCGGCACCCGTCATGCCCACGGGCAGGTCGAGCTCGGCAATGGCGGCGGGCGTGTCCTTGATGAGCCGCTCCTTGTAGGCTGGATCGATCCACGCACGCGCGACAATCCTGGCGCCGTTGAACGGTCCCGCGACGGTTTCGAAATGGCGCAGCACGGTATCGACGGAATCGCTGCCAAGAATGCCTTTTTCGATCAGCAGCGCTTCGAGCGCGCGTACCTTTGCTGCGCTCGAAGCTTCGCGGTCTGCAGGAAAACCAAAAATCTCGCTCATGTTTCTCTCCATTTGCTGGTGCATGTGTAATCAGTCGATCGCCGCTACGTAGGCTTCGAACAGGTCCGCGTAAATCGTCGTGTTTGGCTCACTCTTGTCCGGCCCCCAGATGGCGGCCGCATCGAACGCGACGCGATAGACGGGCATGGCATCGCCAATGCCGTCCACGCCGGTCGATACGAAATATGCGTAGGTGTCCGGATAGACGAGATCGACCGTGCCGGTCTTGCTGCGCAGATAGCCCGGCAAACGCGTGTGATCGACGGCCTCGGGGTCGGCGATACGCACGCGCTGGCCGGCCTTGAAGCGTGCCGCACGTTCGCTCGCGTGCCGGGGCGAATCGCCTTGTTGAAGGTACGCATCGATCTGCGCGTCGAGCGCCGCGTTGGGCCGATCCGGTAGCGGTGCTTCAGGCTGGTTGCGGTAGAACGCGGTCTTGTCGGCAAGCTCCTCTTCAGTGAGGTAGCCCGCATCGATGAAGAACCGGGAAATGCCGCCGAGCCATTTTTCGTAGTAGCGGTACTTGAAGTATTCGAACGGCTGCATGGCTTCCGCACCGGTGCGCAGCGATGCCCATGTCCAGTTGCTACGGAATGCTGTCGGCAGCGACTTCACGGTGTAGCCCGGCAGTGCGTTGTCCAGGTGCGCGCTCTCGGACATCATGACGGTGTGAATGCCGAAGATGCGCTGCTCCCACGGTTGGGCGAACACGCGCGCGTCCAGATTGACAGGGCCGAGGTTTTCGAGTCCGCCTAGATAATGTTGAAGTTTCATTTGGAATCCATATCGTTGACAAAGGGCATGGTCGCTGCGAAGGAAGCAGGGGTCACGGCAACGCCTGCGCGCTGCGTTGCGCTTGCGTGGCCACACAGCCCAGCAGGCCGTCGCGCAGTGCCTGCACATCGAGGCTGCGGCCGATGGCGACGAAGCGGCTTTCGCGCAACCCGTCACGCGCCCATGCCTTGCCGAAATGCGTATCCATCAGCATATGAACGCTGTGGAAATGGAGCCTGCGCGATTCGCCGTCAAGGTTCAGCACGCCTTTCATGCGCAGCAGCGATGCGCCCTGCGCCTGTACGAGCTGGTTTGCCCAGCGGTTGAAGCGCACCGCGTCGAGTGCGCCGGGAATCACGAACCCACACGACTGGATACTCGTGTCGTGTTCGTGCGCGTGTTCTCCCTCGTCGAGAATCTCCGGTTCGATGGTCAGCAGATGGTCGACCGAGAAGGTTTTTGCCGAGAAGAGCGCGGCCACGTCGATCTGGGCGCGCGTCGCCAGTTCGAGCGTCGCGGTCGGGTTGAGCTGCCGCAGGCTCGCTTGCAGCGAATCGATCTGCGCTGGCGTAGCGGTATCGGCCTTGTTCACGACGATGCGATCGGCGAATACGACTTGCTCGCGCGCGATGTCGTCGCCAAGCTGCGAGAGCGCATGGCAGGCGTCGACCACCACGACCACGGAGTCCAGTTCCACGCGCTCGCGCACGTCGGGGTCGGCGAGAAAGGTCTGCAGCACCGGCGCCGGGTCGGCGAGCCCCGAGGTCTCGACGATGAGCCGTTCGAGCCCGTCGCCGAAGCGCTCGAGCAGCGCGAGGACGCTCGTCACGAGGTCGGCGCGCACGGTACAGCACACGCAGCCGTTGCTGATCTCCACGATGGCCTCTTCCTCGGCGACGATCATTTCACCGTCGATGCCGACTTCGCCGAACTCGTTCACGACGATGCCAATGCGCGTGGGCCGCGTGGCTTCGAGCACATGATTGACGAGCGTGGTCTTGCCGGCGCCGAGAAAGCCGGTAATCACGGTCGTCGGGATTTTCCTGATCCGCATGGGGAACTCCGTGTCTGGGTTGCTCATATATCAAAAAATAGCGAGATCTCTTCGGCCTGAGAGGTGGACGTCCTGTTTGGTCGCGACGTTGGCGTGCCTCGCGGGTTCGATTGGCCGCTTTGTGCCTGAACGTGCGAACCGGCCACGGCAATGCCGCTTATGCCGCGCCGCCCACGCCTTAGCTCGCGTGAATTGCACGCTTTGCGGTAAGCGCGTTTCCGGCGATTTCGGACACGTAGCCAAACACCGCACCGATTACGAGCGCGGTCGCGGCGACGAGGGCCGGGTTCGCGAGTCCTGGCGTCGTGATTGGCCGGCCGGTCGCGACGGTGGTGCCGACCGTCGACGCGAACCCCCAGACAATGGCGGGCAGTACGTCGAGCAGCTTGATCTTCGACGCCTGCACCATGGCAGCGCTGCCCGCGCCGACGCACACCGCGATCGCCAAAGCCGACTGGCTGGTGCCGGCGACCGCGAGCAATGTGAGCGAGCTGATGACGAGCCCGGCGAGGTTCGACGCGACGCTCTTGACGAGGCCCGCCGTGCCGCCGCCGAGCACGAAGAACGATGCCCACGCGATGAACGTGACCCAGACGGGGACGGGCAGGACGGTGCCGGTCAGCCAGGTGTCGACCACGGCGAGGATGCCGATGCTGAGCGTATACGCTTCGGATTGCTTCATTTCCTTCTCCTTAACGAGTTGTCAAAGGGTGACGGGCCGCCACGCCAGCAACCTGTTAGCGATGTCCGGGCCGGCCGGCTGCGCGTGTCCGGATGCATGTCCTAATGGTCCGGCAGCGCCGTGAGCGGCGTCCGTCGATGTCGAATCGTGCTATGCCGGACAGCCGTTCCGGCGCCTGGGCGCGAGGCGAGCGTTCGAGGGAATGGGACCAGACCGCGCAAACTTGGTGCGCGGTTCACCCGACATGTGCGTAGTGCATCAATGGGGAGCGAGAGGCAGCGTGTGTGCTTGCCGTGCTGGGTAGCCACTTCGGAAGCGCATTCGAGGTCAATCCAGCTGCGCGGATTTTCCGGAGTCAGGTTCCAGTCGCTTCGACGAACAGGGCAGAATAGTTTGCGCAAACGATGTGATGAAATTCCATGCCGCCTGCACGAAGACCGCTAACCGTGGTGTCAGCGGCGGATGACGAACCGACGCAAGGGCTGCTCAAGCGCGTCGTTGCAGCGGAAGGTCGTTTCCCGGCGGAAGCCATGGAACCGCACAGCGCATTCTGGCGCGTGGCCGGAGAAGCTGAAATAATCGGCTCGCTGGCTCGAATGGCCGGAAGCACCGCGCGCCAATGCCAAAAGAACGCTCGTGCGAGCATCGTTCGCACACTGTCAACCCACATCGGGGTCGTGCTGCGCTTGAGCAGACACCTCGACGCACTACAAGGATCCAGGCTATGTCTCATCCTGCTCTGACCAAGGGAGCCGTCGCCGTCATCACGGGGGGCGCGGCTGGCATCGGCCTCGCGGCGGCAAAGCGGTTTGCGGGGCTCGGACTTCGTGTATGCATCGCGGACCGCGGTGCCGATCGCATTGCGCGCGCGGTGGAAGAAATCGCCGCGCTGAGCGTAAGCGGCGCACAGGACGTCTTCGGATTCGAAGCGGACGTGAGTCTCGTCGAAGATGTGCGCCATCTGCACGCGGCCGTCACCGAACGATTCGGCGGCACCGACGTGCTGATGAACAACGCCGGCATTCAACCGGGCAGCGGCATGTTCGGTCCCGCCGAAAACTGGACTCGCGTGCTGGGCGTGAACCTGTGGGGCGCCATTCACGGCACGCAGGTTTTCGTACCCGACATGATCGAGCGCGGCCGGCCAGGACTCGTCATCAACACGGGCTCGAAACAAGGCATCACGACCCCGCCCGGCGACCCGGCGTACAACGTCTCGAAGGCCGGGCTGAAGGCTTTCACCGAAGCGCTGCAACATGAGCTTCGCAATACCGCCGGGTGCGAGATCAGCGCGCATCTGCTCATTCCTGGCTTCGTGTTTACCGAACTGACTCGCAAAGGCCGCACCGATAAACCCGCCGCGGCATGGACAGCCGAACAAACGGTCGACTTCATGCTCGAGCGCCTCGATGCCGGCGACTTCTATATCTTGTGTCCGGACAACGATGTGCCGCGCTCGCTCGACGAGCGGCGCATGCTCTGGGCTATAGGGGATATCGTCGAGAACCGGCCTGCCTTGTCGCGTTGGCATCCGGATTATGCGGCGGCGTTTGAAGCCTTCGTCAAACAGCCGCGCTAATGGCGTGCCGAACAGTTCCGGGTTCCGACATGATTCAACCGTTCATGGCTCGGCGAACTGCTGATTGGCTTGCCGGCACCGAGGAGGACGCGGGCGTGCCCTCATGGGCGCCATCGATCGTTGCTGCGAGGATCATCTCGCCCAGGTTGGCGAATTTCGACACGCGACGTAACGGCCGGTAAATGTCGTCACCGCGCCTGATCTGCCGGCCGCTCATCGCGCATACACCTTCCACATATGCGGTGCAGCGTCGCCAGCGCTGGTCCGCCAGGCGGCCGCGCGTCGAGTCTTGCCATGAAATCACGACGTCTCGCTCGTCGCTACGTTCAACGACGGAAAAGCCGGGGCCTGTCGGGCAATCGGTCCGATCAATCGGTGCGTTCAGCACATCCGATGCCGGCCAGTGGTAGTCGGGCCCAGTACTCCTATATAAAAACTGGGCGAGCCGCGATACTGCCCACGTGCTGGACTCTCGATCCAGTGACGTGGCCTGCTCGAGGTGTTCGAGGACGCCGGCCCATGGGTCGGACGAATAGAGGGTCGCATTCATCGAATTGCTTCGGCTTTTGACGGAAGGTGGGGATTGGCGTTATCACCATGCATCGGATAGAAGCCGTTCGTCTTCCAGTATGAAGCCGGATTTTGTAATGCGTGAAAGGGGAACGGGCATCCATCATCGGCCGGGTAGCGCGGCCGGCTCATCGCTGGCCAGCTGCGATCCGGCAACGCGCAAACGGGACGACTAGTTCAAGGAGGAAGTCCGTTGATGAGCATAACGAATCGATCGTTCGAGGCGATGGTCGTGACGCTTTCCGCGGTATCCACTATTACTTCAAATACGGCCCCAACAACGACAAGTCGGCACTACCGAGCCGATCGTGCGCAGTCTGCAATTGATGCCAGTAGGGATAGAGCAGGGGCGGCATGCTCACCTTGTCGAGCCGTTCGCGCTGGGGGGCGGTCAATGTGAGGTTTGCCGCGCAAAGGTTGTCGCGCAGTTGCGTTTCGTTGCGTCCGCCGATGATCACGGAGGTGACAGCGGGGCGCCCGAGTGTCCACGCAAGCGCGACCTGCGCGGCGGAGACGTTGTGTTCGCCGGCAATCTCAACGAGCGTGTCGACGATGGACCACAGTCGTTGCGCGTCGCGAATGGGCGGCTCCGTCCATCCCGCTAGCTGGCGCGTGCCTTCGGGCGTCGTGTCGCGGCGGTGCTTGCCCGACAGCAGGCCACCTGCGAGTGGGCTCCAGACCAGAATGCCGAGTCCTTGATCGAGCGAGATCGGTGCAAGTTCGTATTCCGCCTCGCGTGCTTCGAGCGTGTAGTGAATCTGCTGGCTCACGAAGCGTGGCAGACGATCGCGTTCGCTCACATGCAGCGCTTTCATCACATGCCAGCCCGAGTAGTTCGAGCAGCCGACATAGCGGACCTTTCCGTGCCGCACGAGTTGATCGAGCGCTTCAAGCGTTTCCTCGACCGGTGTCAGTCCATCCCACTCATGTACCTGGTAGAGGTCGATTACATCGGTCTTCAGACGCCGCAAGCTCGCTTCGCATGCCTGAATCAAATGATGTCGCGAAAGCCCGCGATCGTTCGGGCCGTCACCCATCGGGAAGCGCGCCTTCGTTGCGATCAGCACACCGCCTTTGCGTTTGCCGCCGAGCGCTTCGCCGACGATTTCCTCCGATACGCCATTCGAATAGACATCAGCCGTATCGATCAGGTTGACGCCTGCGTCGATGCACATGTCGATCTGGCGACGCGCCTCGTCGAGGCCGACCTCGCCGACGAGCGCAAACTTGCCCTTGCCGCCCATCGTCATCGTGCCTAGCGTGATGGTCGAAACCTTGAGACCCGATCGTCCAAGTTGACGGTATTCCATATGAAGCACCCCCCATGAATGTTGCTTGCGGTCCGATACCGTGGTGCGCTCGTGAAGTCACACGGTGCGAGCACTTCACGTGCGGCGATCTCTCGATGCCCCGGATGCTCAACGATATCGGAGTTCGAATTAACATTCCAATAGAATGATATGATCCGATTGAGCAGGTTCTGTGATTAATCGTCTGTCGAAGTGAAGGGTGGAGCGAACGTGGACTTGAAGCAGCTGGAGCATTTCGTTGCGGTCGCACAAGAGCGTCATTTCACGCGCGCGGCGCGGCGGCTCAACCTCGTTCAGTCCGGCTTGTCGGCATCGATCCGCGCGCTGGAGGAGGACCTTGGCGGAGCGTTGTTCATTCGCAGCACGAGGCGAGTCGACCTGACCCCAGCCGGTGAAGTGCTGTTCGCCCAAGCGCGGCGTGTGCTGGCGGCGGCGCGAGACGCGCGTCACGCCGTGACGCAAGTTCACGGGCTCGCACGCGGGCGGCTCAGCATTGGTGCGATTCACGGTCTCGCGCCTTTCGTGGACCTGGCCAGTTCCCTTGGGCAGTTTCGCGCCGCGTTCGGCGGCATCGATATCCAGTTGACGCTCGATGGCTCGCGCGCATTGATCGACGAGGTGCGGGAAGGGCGTCTGGACCTCGCATTCACGCAGCCATCGGATTCACCATCTGACGATCTCGGCTCACACATATTCGCGTGCGAGGGAATTGTCGTGGTCTGCGCGACGCATCATCGGCTCGCGGGCGCGAGCGACCTGAAGCTCGCGGATCTGCGCGAAGAAACGTTCGCCGACCTGCGCCCCGAGTGGAGCTTGCGAAGGCTCGTCGACCAAAGCTTTGCGGCGGCCGGGCTGCAGCGTCAGACCAGTTTCGAGGTCAACGATATGCCGATGTTGCTGGAACTGGCCGCGCAGGGCCTGGCGATCACGATGGTGCCCGAGTCCGTCGCGACAGCCAGGATGGCCGACACGCGCGGCGCACCGATCGCGACAGCAACCCTTCTGGCAGCCGAGGAGCCCTGCTGGGAACTCGCGGCCGTCTATAAGGGGAGCGCGGGAGAGCCGCTCATACCCGTCGCCCGTGCCTTCCTCGACTTGCTCAACTTGCCCGTAGTCGCGAACTGACTGATTCGCAACGGGGGCGCGACGCTCCCTGAGCGCAGGCGAGCGGTTTGATGCGTCAGGCTTTAGCCAGTGCACCACTGGAGTGTTCTTCTTTTGCTGCTAATTCAGGCAAGGCTTTATACGGCGCATCGAATACGGGATGTATTCGTATGATGAAATGCTTGATTCCGGTATGTCGTGCGTAAGCACGATTTGAAGGGCGGGAAGGAGCGATTTCCCTTCAAGCGGCTTGCAGGTGGCGACGAAAGGCCGGACGTTCGCGTCTTGCGGATTCACGCACACGAGGTCCGAGCAAAAATCTTATCGCGATCATCGGAATGTTCAATTGTCCTTTTTGAGGCGCTGCCGTCAACATGGAGCCTTACCGTCAGGCCACTCCTGCGCGGCCAGGCCAGCAAGTCTCAAGTGACTGCGTGGATTGAACTCGAGGATTGTGATGAGCACAGCTGAAGGACAACTGGGGATCACGGCGCGCACGTCACGAGGTATCGCGGAGGTCCTCGCGGGACGCGACCATCGCTGGAGTTCGAAACTGCTGCTCGCTGGACCGGCTGTCGTTGCCTCGATCGCATACATGGATCCGGGCAACTTCGCGACCAATATCCAGGCCGGAGCGAAATACGGTTACTCATTGCTGTGGGTCGTACTCGCCGCGAACCTCATTGCAATGCTGTTTCAGGCGTTATCGGCCAAGCTGGGTATCGTTACGAACCGAAACCTGGCGCAACTGAGTCGCGAGCACTTTCCGGCGCTGGTTGTCTACGGGATGTGGGGCATCAGCGAAATCGCCGCCATGGCGACCGACCTTGCCGAGTTCCTTGGCGGAGCAATCGGCTTGTCGTTGCTTTTTCACATACCGCTGCTTCCTGGCATGATTGTCACCGGCATCGTGACATACGCGATTCTCACGGGAGAGCGTCAAGGCTTCCGCCCTCTCGAATTGATAATCGGCGGCCTCGTCGCGGCTGTCGCATTGTCATACGTAGTTGAGCTGATGATCGTTCATGTTGCGTGGCCCGCTGCGTTGACGGGAACATTCGTTCCTCGATTGCATGGCTCCGAAGCCCTCTCCGTTGCAGCCGGCATTCTGGGCGCGACGGTGATGCCACATGCGATTTATCTGCATTCGGGGTTGACGCAAAATCGGGCGCGGGCGAACAACGACACGGAACGCCGCAAGCTTGTCAGATTCTCGAACGTAGAAGTCCTGATCGCCCTTACCGTGGCGGGGCTTGTGAACATGGCGATGGTGATCATGGCTTCGGGCGCGTTCCATGCCGGACACCCTGAAGTAGCGGAAATCGAAACGGCGTACCACAGCCTGACGCCGCTGCTCGGTGTGGCTGCTGCGGGCATTTTTCTCGTCGCGCTGTTGGCCTCTGGTATTTCGAGTTCGGTGGTCGGGACGATGGCAGGCCAGATGATCATGCAAGGCTTCATGGGCTTTCGCATTCCGGTCTGGATTCGCCGGCTGGTTACGATGGTACCGGCGTTCATCGTCGTGGCGCTCGGCCTCAACGTGACCGATGCTTTGGTCTACAGCCAGGTCGTACTGAGTTTCGCGTTGCCCGTGCCGATGATCGCGCTGGTGGTGTTGACATCACGCCGCGATGTCATGGGGCAGTTCGCCAATAGTAGATGGGTTGCCTGCGCCGCTACTGTTGGAACCGTCGTGATTCTTGCACTCAATGCCGTTTTGCTGCTGCAAACTTTTGGGGTGACGATACACGTCCTTTGACGGCACGCAGCCGCCCAACACCCCCTGGAACGGAGCCGGCTGCACGTAGATCATGCGGTACTGAAAGCCCTCGCCTGTGCCCGCCTGGCCGTCGTGTGCCTCGTCCGGATGCAGCACCATCGTGTGGCCGGGCCGGCTGTGGGTCGAGCCGCGCCGGTATTTGAAACTCTGGACGCCGGACGGCGTGTGGCCAATGCCATAAGTGTCGTGGCGATGCATCGCAGACGCCTTGCCCTGGAAGAAGGCGTCGATACGTTCGACGCCCAAAACGGGCTCGGCGTGCAGCAGACAATCGGAGCGGCGCGGGGAAGCTTAGTTGCCCGGCTGCTATAGTTGAAATGAATAATGATGGAGCGCGTCTTCGCATATGGCTTTGCATATGGCGTGGGCGAACACTCCGATTCGCGCTGGGGCGATCGTTACGGCGAAGGCACGCTCGCTGGCAAACGCGCGATGCTGGTCGTGACGATGGGCGGTTGGGATTCGCACTACGGGCCACGCGGCGTGAACGGGCCGATCGACGACATCCTCTTCCCGATCCACCATGGCGTGCTGTACTACCCGGGCTACGACGTGCTGCCGCCGTTTCTCGTGTATCGCACGGGACGCATCGACGAGACGCGCTACGCGCAAACGCGCGATGCACTGGGCGAACGCCTCGACGCGCTGGCGCAGACTCCGCCTATCGCGTTCCGGAGGCAGAACGGGGGGCCTACGAGATTCCGGCGCTCACGCTGCGCGAAGACGTGCTCTTCTCGCGAGTGTTCGGCTTGAGGCTGGTCCCTCACCCAACGCCAGAACAATTGATAGCCGACAGCCAGCATCACCGGGCCGATGAAAAGGCCGATCACGCCGCCGGATACCATGCCGCCAGGCGCGCCAATCAGGACCACGGGCATGGGCACCGCGCGACGCCACGGCCGGGCAACAATGGTTTGAGCACGTTGTCTGCGAGTCCCGCGACGAACTCGTAGACCGAGAACACGATGGTCGCGGCGCTAACACCCACGGTCGTCTCCTCACAGGTCGCCGCGAGTGACGTCCGACGGCGAACCAGGCAGGATTGATGAAACTCGCAACGATGTGTCGATGCAACGCGGCTCGCGCATGCCGTTCTCGCGTACAGCGCGATTCATACGATTAACCAGTAGCGCGCTCGCGTGGGGCGTTGTTGAGCGGCTTGGAGGAGGGGCAAGGCAAGTGCCCGCCGTTGGTGCGAAGCTTCGCTGCAGTGCACCAGCGGTAGTCAACTCAAGCACACGAATGGTGGCGCCCCATGCGCCCGCGCAATGCCAGCCGCACATGTCCCGAAACGGGGGCCGGCTTGCGCAAGCCCATGCCGGCTGGGCTTTACGCCCGCGGGCGCTAGCTCCGTATGCCGGGTGGCATACCTATTGCTAATTATCCCGCGGGGTCAACGAAGACCTCGACGAATTGCATCGTCCCGCTGCGCGGGAAATCTTCGATCATGCGGGGCAACGGCGTCCCGAAGCGACACACCACCACGGCATGGCATGCCTGGCGGGTGCGCTTCGGGACGTTTTTTTTTGCGCGCCTGCCGGCGTGCGGCCCGGTTTGATCGTTTCAGGCGCGGCGGCACATTGAAGTCGACAAGTCACTGGCTTTGTGATTTGCACTACTAAAGAAGGGCAGCGGGATATGGCGCGTGGCATCTGCCAGGAAATCGTTGGCGAGCGCGGCTGCGCGCCCGAACGCAATTTCGGAATCCGGATTCAACGGATGCATGCCCGCACGGCGGGTTGAGATCCACTACTGGGGAGTACCTCGTGAAAGACCTGGCAAGTTCGCTCAAGAGCGGTAACTGGCGCGCGCTGATTGCGTGCTTCCTCTACTTCGACACCGGATTCACAGTCTGGGTGATGTTCGGTCCGCTCGCGCCGTTCATCCAGAAGGACATCAAGATGACGCCGGCCGAACTGGGCCTGCTCGTGGCGGTGCCGGTGCTCGGCGCGGCGATCCTGCGCGTGACGCTCGGCAATCTCTACCAGGCATGCGACGGCCGCCGCGTCGCGTTGCTCGGCATCGCGCTTTCCGCGATTCCCTCGGCCGTGCTGCTGCTGATGCCCGGCGCGCCGTCCTATACCTTGCTGCTCGTGCTTGGCGTGCTGCTTGGCGTGGGCGGCGCGAGTTTCGCCGTGGCGCTGCCGATGGCCGGCAGCAACTATCCGCCGAAGGTGCAAGGCCTCGTGCTCGGACTCGCCGCGGCCGGCAACATCGGCGCGGTGCTCGATGGCTTCCTGTTTCCGGGCCTCGCCGCGCACATCGGCTGGGCACACGCCACGGGCGCGGCGCTGCCGCTGCTCGCGCTCGCCGCGACGGCCGTGACCTTCTGGGCCCGCGATCTCGGCCAGAAGTCGGGCAGCACGCCGCAGGCGTTGGGCGCGTTCTGCATCACGCTCGCCGGGCTCATCGCGCTTGTGCTCGCCGTGCACGCAGGCGTGTTCGGCGCGGGCAAGACCGGCGTGCTGCTACTGCCGGTGCTCGGCGCGCTGCTCGCCATTGCGGTGCTGCCGCGCCACTATCGCGCCGTGCTCACGCAAGGCGACACGTGGGTGGTGATGCTCGTTTATAGCATCACGTTTGGCGGTTTCGTCGGTATGTCCTCGTATATTGCGACGCTGCTCATTTCGCTCTACCAGGTGCCGAAGCTCGAAGCGGGTGTGGTGATGTCGATGCTCGCGCTGACCGGCGCGATGGTGCGTCCGCTGGGCGGCCTGATCGCCGACCGCATCTCGGGCGTGCGCGCGCTCGTGCTGCTGCTCGCGGCGATCTCGGTGTGCGACTTCGCATTCGCGCTTTGGATGCCGCCGTTCGCCGCCGGCATCGCGCTGCTCGCGCTTACTTACGTGTGCTTCGGTCTCGGCAACGGCGCGACGTTCCAGCTCGTCCCGCGCCGCTGGCAGGGTCGCACCGGCCTGATGTCGGGCATCATCGGCGCGGCGGGCGGCATTGGCGGTTTCTATCTGCCCGTCATCATGGGCATCGCGAAGGAAAGCACCGGCAGCTACCAGATGGGCTTTGCGACGTTCGGCACGATCGCGGCGGTGGCATTCGGGCTCGTGGTGCTCCACCGTGCCCGCTGGCTCGAATGGGCGCTGCCCCAGGAGCCGGCGATGGCGCCCGACGTGGTGCAGGGTGCGGCAGCCAGCGCGGGCAACTGATGCGGCAATGGAAATAGCAAGCGATGTAGCACGCGCGATCCGGCTCGAGGCCGGATCGCGCGTGCGCCAACGGAGTGGTGGTTTGAATTCGAGGTTTCGTGAATAGCTACGATTGTGCGCTTCTGGAGCTGCGGGATTCAAAACCTGTCGGTAGAAGTAAACAGGGTAATTTGTACTTCTGATTATTTAGAAAGAGAAGTTGCGCATCTCGACAGGCGAACTACGCCGGACATGCGCAAGAATGCGCTCCTGTACAGCGGTGGCGTGCGCCGTTCGAATCAACGCCGGGAGCGCAAGGAATCGCGCTTACGCGCGTCGAAGCAGCGGCGCTTCGCCTGGTTCGCCGCCGTGCGCGCTGAACGCTGCATGAGAGAGGTTGAACGAAGCGGCCTCGGCTATCGCGTTGCCCACGAGGATGATCGCGGGACTGCCTAGCTTGGCCGAATTCGCGAGCCCCGCGATCGTGCCGAGCGTGCCCGTTACGCGCCGCTCGTTTGCGCTGCCCGCCCATTGCACGACGGCCGCGGGTGTGGCGTCGGAGAGCGCACTGGCGAGCGTTGTGCACAGCGACTCGATGCGGCTCATGCCCATATAGATGGCGAGCGTCATACCCGTTGCGGCGAGCGCGTTCCAGTCGGGCTCGCTATGGTCGCGCAGGTGGGCCGTCACGAAGATCACGCCCTGGCAATGATCGCGATGCGTGAGCGAGACACCGAGTCCCGCTGCCGCGGCGAACGCCGAGGAAATGCCATTCACGATCTCCACTGCCACGCCCGCGTTGCGCAAAGCCGCTAGCTCTTCGCCGGCACGGCCGAACAGCAGGGCGTCCCCGCCCTTCACACGCACCACATGCAGGCCGCGGCGTGCGTAGCGCTGCATCAGGCGCTCGATGAAGGCCTGTGGCGTGGAGCGGCAGCCGCCGCGCTTACCCACGCGAATCACGCGGGCCTGCGGCGCGAGCGTCGTGATTTCCGGATTCACGAGATCGTCGAGCAGCACGACGTCGGCGCTTGCCAGCGCCTTCGCCGCCTTCAGGGTGAGCAGGTCGAGGTCGCCCGGACCTGCGCTCACCAGCGTGACCTTGCCCATCGCCATCGTCGTTTTCCTTTCGCGTAGTGCGCCCCCTTCTTTTGGGAGCGCCATAAAAACCAAATGGCGTCCGCTCGCCGCTTGCGACGAGGGGACGCCATTGTCCGGTTTGCTCGATTTCGGGTGCAAGAAGCGCCCGCCCAAGGTTGCATCGCCCGACATCGTTGCCGGACGTTCAATGTCTCGCAAGTTCCAGACCAACTTGCGCTCGTTCGCGGCGCATGCCCGCCGGTGCTGGGCGCGCCCCGATTGACAACGGCGCATCGTGCACCCTCGCAGCGCACAGCGACTGTGCTGCACGGCACCAATCTTGTGCTGGCCTGCATCACGATGCACACGCGAGCGGCACGGCGAGCGTGCCGCATGAACGCCGCGCAGACGTCGCCCACGCCCGCTGGATGGGGCGCTTCGCGCGAGTCGCGCAAAGTGGCACGGTGTTTGCATATTACTTCGCAGCAAGTGCCAGAGCGGGTCAAAGGCGATCCGGCTGCAGGGCAGCAACGCAGCGCACGGCAGGTTTCGAATTCAGGGCAACGGCGTCCCCCGAGTCTGGCTTCATGCAAGCTGGAATCGCGGGACGCCTTTTTTATTTGCAGGGGCTCATGGTGCAATCAACGAACGCAGTGAACCACTCCGCCGCGATGGAAATCGTCGTCGTCGGCCATGGCATGGTCGGCCACAAATTTCTCGAATGCATCCTCGCGGAGGGCGGGCCCCACGCGCACGTCACCGTTCTCTGCGAAGAGCCGCGTCCCGCCTACGACCGCGTGCACCTCTCCGAATATTTCGCGGGCAAGTCGGCAGACGATCTTTCGCTCGTCGCGCCGGGCTTCTTCGAGCGCGAGAACGTGCGCCTCGTGCTCGACGCGAAGGCCGTGGCGATCGATCGCGCGGCACGCACCGTCACCGTGTCCAACGGCGAGACGCTCGCCTACGACAAACTCGTGCTGGCCACTGGCTCCTCGCCGTTCGTGCCGCCCATCGACGGCAACGACCGCGCCGATTGCTTCGTCTACCGAACCATTGCCGACCTCGAAGCGATGCAGGCGCGCGGCGCGCGGGCGAAGTCGGGCGTGGTGGTGGGCGGCGGCCTGCTTGGCCTCGAATGCGCGAAGGCCTTGCGCGACATGGGGCTCGACACGCACGTGGTCGAATTCGCGCCGCGCCTCATGGCGGTGCAGGTGGACGACGACGGCGGCCGCATGCTGCGCGGCAAGATCGAGGAACTCGGCGTCACCGTGCACACGCAGAAGAACACCACGGCGATCGTGGATGGCGAGACGGCCGCGAACCGCATGCAGTTCGCCGACGGCACGCACCTCGACGCCGACATGATCGTGTTCTCGGCCGGCATTCGCCCGCGCGACGAGATCGCGCGCGCGTGCGGGCTCGACGTCGGTGCGCGCGGCGGCATCGTGATCGACGACCAGTGCCGCACGAGCGACGCGAATATCTGCGCGATCGGCGAATGCGCGCTCTGGCAAGGCCAGACCTTCGGCCTCGTCGCGCCTGGCTACGACATGGCGCGCATTGCGGCCAAGGCGCTGGCGGGCGAGGCGGCGATCTTCTCGGGCGCGGACATGAGCACGAAACTCAAGCTGATGGGCGTGGACGTGGCGAGCATCGGCGACGCGCACGGCAAGACGCCCGGCAGCCGCTCGTACCGCTACGCCGACGAGCGCCGCCAGGTCTACAAGAAGATCGTGGTCTCCGATTGCGGCAAGAAGCTGCTCGGCGCGGTGATGGTGGGCGAGGCGAACGAATACGGCACGCTGCTGCAGATGATGCTCAACGGCATCGAGTTGCCCGAGTCGCCCGAATTCATGATCCTGCCGCAGGCGGACGGCAAGGCCAAGCCCGCGCTCGGCGTGGAGGCGCTGCCCGAAGCGGCGCAGATCTGTTCGTGCAACAACGTTTCGAAGGCGCAAATCTGCGCCGCCGTGCGCGAAGGTGCGACGACCATCGCCGCGGTGAAGGGCGCGACCTGTGCGGGCACGTCGTGCGGCGGCTGCGTGCCGCTCGTCACGCAGGTGATGAAGTCGGAGATGAAGCGCCAGGGCCTCGCCGTCAACAATCATCTGTGCGAGCACTTCCGCCATTCGCGCCAGGAGCTTTATCACATCGTGCGCGTGGAGGGCATCAAGACGTTCGGCGAATTGCTCGCGAAACATGGTCATGGTCTGGGTTGCGATATCTGCAAGCCCGCCGTGGCCGGCATTCTCGCTTCGTGCTGGAACGAATTCGTGCTGAAGAAAGAGCACGCGAGCCTGCAGGATTCGAACGATTACTACCTCGCGAACATTCAGCGCGACGGCACCTATTCGGTCGTGCCGCGCATGCCCGGCGGCGAAGTCACGCCCGAAGGCCTGATCGTCGTGGGGCAGGTGGCGAAGAAGTACGGCCTCTATACGAAGAT
>NZ_DATJWR010000265.1:0-4060 GCF_035501035.1 Paraburkholderia sp. | reverse complement strand
GAAGGTGACGCCGCCTTCGTCGAGCGCGAGCAATCGCCGGTTCGAGATTGCGACCCGGTGGGTGTAGCGCGACAGGTAGGCGAGCACCGCTGCGGGGCCGGCAAACGGGCGCTTGGCGTAGACCACCCATTCGCAGTCACGCAGCGGCGCAAGCCACCGGGCAAAGGCGGCGGGGTCCGCGAGCCCGGTGGACTCGCCGAAGAACTGCAACTGGCCACGGTGGTGAGCTGCTTCAAGGGCCTCAAGGAAGCGGCGCCGGAACAGGCGCGAGAGCACACGCACTGGCAGGAAGAAGCCAGGGCGACAGGCGATCCAGCGCTCACCATCGGGTGACAGCCCGCCACCGGGAACGATGCCGTGCACATGCGGGTGATGCGTGAGCGCTGAGCCCCAGGTGTGCAGCACGAGCGTGGCGCCAATGTCGGCGCCCAGGTGTGAATGGCGGTCGGAATCCGACATTGGATGGCGGCGTCGGACAGCCGTGCGACGCGATTGCTGTTCAGCCCGGCGACTCTGGGACGTTTCATGAGGCTCAGATTCGGGTGCGTCGGAGGGAGCCCGTAGGGCGAGCGCAGACGCACCGGGGATGTGCGGTTCGGCAGGGGGATGACGCGGGAATCGGGATGCGGTAGAAGAACGACTGCAACTGACCGCCGAAGAAACAGGCCCGACACCGGTCCTAACCGCCAAGTTCATTCCAGTGTCGAGCCCCACACGCGCACAACGGGGTACGGGTGCCGGGCCAGTATGGCACGGCTGATCCGCCCCGTCGATACCGCTTCGGCATTGACGGGGACTGCCGATGCCGGCCACTGGCCGCCTCTTTCTGTGCGCCCGCTGCCGGGCGCAGGTCGTCGTGTGCCGCCGTTGCGATCGCGGCCAGATCTACTGCGGTGGCGACTGCTCACAGGCCTCGCGCCGCGCCCGCCTGCGCGAGGCTGGCCAACGCTATCAACTCAGTCGTCGTGGCCGCTTTGCACATGCCGAACGGATGCGTCGCTATCGTCAGCGCCTCAATAAAGTGACGCATCAGCGTTCTCCGACACCCGTCGCCAATGCTCTACTGCCACTGACTTCGACGACGACGGCAACCGCATCGACATCCACTGTCGCCGCGCCCGGATCGACGCCTTGCTGCTTCTGTCGCCGCATCTGTTCGGGCCTTGTACGCATCGGGCCACTGCGCCGTCGGGTCTTCCGTGATGTTCGTACTACTACTGACAGAACAGGAAACGACCCATGACCATTGGAGCTGAACTCGAGGCGCAGATCCTGCGCTATTACCACGTGGAGAAGTGGCGTTGCGGCACCATCGCGCGCCAGTTGCGCGTGCACCGCGGCACCGTCCAGCGCGTGCTGGCCCAGGCCGGCCTGCCCAGGATTGGCGCCGTGCAGCGAGCCTCACAGATCGATGCTTACCTGCCATTCATCCACGAGACGCTAAAGAAGTTTCCCTCGCTCACGGCCAGTCGCCTGTATGCGATGGTGTATGAGCGCGGCTACAGGGGCAGTCACCACCACTTCCGGCACCTGATCTCGCTGCACCGGCCACGCCCGGTACCGGAGGCTTACCTGCGCCTGCGCACGCTGCCCGGGGAACAGGCGCAGGTCGATTGGGCCAGCTTCGGTCACCTGCAGATCGGTCGGGCACGACGACCGCTGATGGCCTTCGTGATGGTGCTGTCGTGGTCACGGCAGATCTATCTGCGCTTCTTCCTCGATGCACGTATGGACAGTTTCCTGGCAGGACATGCCGGCGCCTTCGAAGCATGGTCCGGGGTCCCCAGGGTTCTGCTTTACGATAACCTGCGTAGCGCCGTGCTTGAGCGTCAGGGCGATGCGATCCGCTTCCACCCGACATTGCTCGCGTTCGCCGCGCATCATCGTTATGAGCCTCGTCCGGTGGCTGTCGCACGGGGCAACGAGAAGGGGCGCGTTGAACGGGCAATCCGCTTTGTACGCGAGAGCTTCTTTGCCGCTCGCAGATTCACGGACCTCGACGATCTCAATGCCCAGGCGGCAATCTGGTGCGCGGGACCCGCTGCTGAGCGGCCCTGCCGCGAAGAACCCATGATCACCGTGCGCGAGGCCTTCGGGCGCGAACAGCCCAGCCTGCTCATGTTGCCGGAGAATCCGTACCCGTGTGAGCTGCTTCTCGCCGTGAAGGTCGGCAAGACGCCCTACGTGCGCTTCGACCTGAACGACTATACGATCCCGTATACCCATGTGCGACGCACGCTCACGGTACGCGCTGATCCCCGGCGCGTACGCATTCTCGACGGCGCCGATCTGCTCGCCACCCATGAACGTAGTTACGATCGCGGCGCGCAGATCGAGATTGCCGCACACATCGATGCGCTCGTCGCAAGGAAGCGCGAGGCCCGTCACCATCGCGGTCTTGATCATCTGGCCCGGGCTGCGCCGGCCAGCCGGACCCTGATGCTGCACGCCGCTGAGCGTGGCGGCAATCTGGGCAATATCACCACGCACCTGCTGCGACTGCTCGACCGCTATGGCCCCGCCGAACTGCAGGCCGCGATCGAGGAAACCCTTGCCAGCGACGCGGCGCCTCATCCCAATCCGGTACGTCTGGCGCTTGAGCGCCGGCGCGAGGCACGGCAGGCCCCGCCGCCAGTCACCCTCATCCTGCCCGAACACGTGCGTAACAAGGACACGCTGGTGACACCACACCGGCTCGACATCTACGACCAGCTTGCGGGAGGCGCCGATGAACACACCTGAGAACCTTCAGGGGCGCGCGAACGCCCTGCGTCTGTACGGACTGCTCGCGCATTGGTCCGATGTGGCCGCCGAACAGTGGGTCGCGCCGCTGTTGCAGTGGGAAGAGGATGAGCGCGCCCGCCGATCACTGGAGCGACGTATCCGCGATGCACGCCTGGGCAACTTCAAGCCGCTGTGCGACTTCGACTGGAACTGGCCCACGCGCTGCGACCGGCTTGCCGTTGAAGAGCTGATGTCGCTCGGGTTCGTCAGGGATACCGCCAACGTCGTGTTGATCGGCCCGAATGGTGTCGGCAAGTCAACCCTCGCGCTCAATCTCGCCTATCAGGCGCTCGTGCACGGTCACACCGCGCTGTTCACTACCGCCGGTCAGATGCTCGGCGAACTGGCCGCACTGGACAGCGATTCGGCGCTGCGTCGACGCCTGCGCCGCTATGCATCCCCTGACATCCTGGTGATTGATGAGGTCGGTTACCTCTCGTACTCAAACCGCCACGCCGATCTGCTGTTCGAACTGGTCAGCCGCAGGTACGGCTCGGCAAGTACCGTGGTCACAACCAACAGACCGTTCTCCGAATGGCATGAGGTGTTCCCGAACGCCGCCTGTGTCGTCTCGCTCGTTGACCGGCTGGTCCATCGCGCCGAAGTCATTGCCATCGAGGGCGAGTCCTACCGGGTCAAGGAAGCGCGCGAGAGGGCCGAGCAACGCGCCAGCAGACGCAGTAGCGCGCGTGCCGAGAAGAAATCATGAAGTGCCTGGCACACCTGCCTTCGGGCATTACCCGTGGGCTCGACTTCCTGATACCGGACAACTGGTCGCCGGAACAGGCGCTCGCCGTCGTCGAACTCATCGAGGATCTGCGTGCGCGGATCTGCATGCACTATGACCTCGCCCTGCATGACCTGCTGCGCGAACAGCATTCCCCTCCCGAGGATCCCAATCTCAACGACATCAGCGATCCATTCTGATTGGGACCGGCCGCCCCGACCGAGGCCGTCAACGGCGCTTCATTGTTGACGGTCCTGGTCAACCTTGCGCCGCCATTTATGTGCGGATTTACGCCGCCGTCAACAGGTGGCGTGTTGAATCACACCGGTATTAAGACTGGACCCCTCGCAAGTGACTGGCGGGGTTTTTTGCAGATGACGACGGCTAGATGTATACGTTCAGTGCCTGGAGCTGAATTCGAGTTATCGCGAGTCGGCTCTTCACCTCGAAAAAAATTAACCGATTCAGTGGCGACATGCGGTCGGATATGTGGCATCTGCGCAGGTATGCCGCTCGACTGTCTGGACGCCACTTCGTCACCGGATGCGG
>NZ_DATJWR010000264.1:0-69712 GCF_035501035.1 Paraburkholderia sp. | reverse complement strand
GCTGATGCAGCGCATGCAGGAAGAACGTGATTTCGACCTGATCGAACCGGTGTTTTTCAGCACCAGCAACGCAGGCGGCGCGGCTCCGTCGTTCGCCAAAAACGAGACGAAGCTCAAGGACGCGAACAGCGTCGACGAGCTGAAGAAGTGCGACATCATCATCACCTGCCAGGGCGGCGACTACACCAACGAGGTGTATCCGAAGCTGCGCGCGGCAGGCTGGAAGGGCTACTGGATCGACGCCGCTTCGGCGCTGCGCATGAAGGACGATGCGGTCATCATCCTCGATCCGGTCAACCTCGACGTCATCAAGGACGCGCTCGTCAAGGGTCAGAAGGATTTCATCGGCGGCAACTGCACGGTCAGCCTGATGCTGATGGCGCTCGGCGGCCTGTTCCGCGAGAACCTCATCGACTGGATGACGGCCATGACCTACCAGGCCGCTTCGGGCGCGGGCGCGCAGAACATGCGCGAGCTGCTCTCGCAAATGGGCGCGCTGAACGCTTCGGTGAAGGACGATCTGGCGAACCCATCGTCGGCGATTCTCGACATCGACCGCAAGGTGCTCGCCACGATGAACAGCGACGCCATGCCCACCGACCACTTCGGCGTGCCGCTCGCGGGCTCGCTGATCCCCTGGATCGACAAGGACCTCGGCAACGGCATGTCGAAGGAAGAGTGGAAGGGCGGCGCGGAAACCAACAAGATCCTCGGCAAGCCGGCCATGGGCCAGCCGGGCTCGATTCCGGTCGACGGCCTGTGCGTGCGCATCGGTGCGATGCGCTGCCACTCGCAGGCGCTCACGATCAAGCTGAAGAAGGACGTGCCGCTCGACGAGATCGACGGCATCCTCGCCTCGGCCAACGACTGGGTCAAGGTCGTGCCGAACCAGCGCGAAGCGTCGATGCGCGATCTGTCGCCGGCCGTCGTTACGGGCACGCTGTCGGTGCCGGTTGGCCGCCTGCGCAAGCTGGCGATGGGCGGCGAGTACCTTTCCGCCTTCACGGTGGGCGACCAGCTGCTGTGGGGCGCGGCCGAGCCGCTGCGCCGCATGTTGCGCATTCTGCTCGACAAGTGAATGAATTAAACTACGCGGCTAATGACGCGTAGACAGGGTGAAAAAGCGCCGCGCCAGTCGCGGCGCTTTTTTTATTGCAATCCTCGTTGCAATGAACCTGAAGCCAACCTCCATTTGATCGACAGCCGCAAGAGCGGTATGCCAGGGCAACCGATGATCGTTCGATTTGATTCTGTTTCCGCCGCGCCTTGCGCGAAGCGCGTCGAAGGGCGGCGGGCAGTCCGCGCCGCCGTGATGGCCGCAAGCCTCCTGTTTTGCGGCATCGCGGCCGCGCAAGGCGGTGCGAGTGGTGCGCAAGGCGGCGCGGCGAGCGCTGCTGCTCCGGCTGCGCCCGTGAGCACCGCCGGGCAATACACCGTTCGTCCCGGCCAGTCGCTGCACGACGTCGCCGTCGACCTCACGCAGTCGCACGACAAGGCGACGCTCGCGCGGATGAGCCAGGCGCTCTTCGATGCGAATCCGGACGCGTTCATGAAGCACGATCCCAGCCGCATGCGCGTGGGCGCGGCGCTGAACGTGCCGGCCACGCCGGACGTTTCCAGCGCGGCTGTGGGCATGACGGCGGCTTCGGGGGCGAGTGCGGCTGCTGCGGCAGCTACCGCCGCCAGCGCGCCCGCCACGGTGGCGCCGGCTGCGTCGGTTGCTTCCGTTAGCGCGCCGGCCGCTGCTTCGAGCGCGGCTGCCCAGGCCGTTTCGGCGGCATCGTCTTCGGTGGCTGCTGCCGCAACTGCTGGCGCGAGTTCGGCCAGCGCCGCAAGCGCGGCTCCGGCTGCCGCGGCTGCGGCCTCCGCCGTCGCGGCGAGCGGCCCCGAAGTGGCCGCGCAAGCTGCATCGGGCGCGGCAGCTACTGGCGCTAGCGCGAGCGCAGCGGCATCGGCCGCCACGGCCAGCGATGCGCACGTATGGAGCGGTGCGGTCCAGTCGGCGCCCGCCGCAAGCGGCACGGTTGCAGGCGCGCCGGCGCAGGGCGCGGCGAAGGCCGGCGCACCCGTGACGGTTTCCAGCCTGCAACAGCTGCTTGCATTGAAGAACCGCGTGCTGATGGCGTTGCAGCAGCACGGCATCGGCAAGCCGGCCCAGACGGCGGGCGGTGCGAACGGCGCATCCGCAGGTGCATCCGCACCCGCCGCGCAAGGCGGCGCGCCCGCGCAGGCGGGCAGCGCGAACCCGGGTGCGACTGGCGGCCAACCCGAAATCTCGCCGGTGGCGATGGGCGCGGTGGCGGGCGTTATCGTGGTGCTGATCGCGCTGTTCGTGCGGCTGCTCTCGCGCAAGCGCAGGAAATCCGCTGAACAAGCTGCCGAGGCCGCGTCCGTGACGCCCGAGCCGACACCCGCCGCATCTGCGGCGACTGTCGCAGCCGCAGCGGCGCTCGATGAGCCGCCGGTTTTGCGCGAGACGTTTGCGCGTGCCGAGGAAGCGCTGCATGTAAAGGAGCCCGCACCTGCGTTCGGTGTCGAGCCCGGTGCCGAGCCCGTCACGCCGCTTGCTTTTGCCGCACCGGCAGCGCCCGAAGCCACGGTCACGCCCGTTCCTACGCCGGTTGTCTTGTCCGAGCCGCTGCCACACGACGAATCGCTCGATCACGCCACCGACGCCGCGAGCCTCGCCGCCGCGGCATCGCTCGGTGCCGACGCGTTGCCGCCTACGCTTTTCGAGCCGCTGCAACCGGCCGTACCGCAAGAGCCGCACATCGCACAGGAAAATCGTGCATCGCACGACGAACTCCCGCACGGTATCGAGCCAGGCGAGCCCGAAACGCTTGCCGACGCCACCGCTGCCGCGAGCTTCGAAGCGGCCGCGGAGCTGGGTGCATCGGCGCTGCCGCCCGAAAGCCTCGCTGCGCCGCGCGCACCCGAAGAGGCCGAGGCGCTTGCGCGCACCTTCGAAGAGCCGCCGCGCACCGCCGCGCCGGCCGCTCCCGAGATCGCGCTGAACTTTGGCGACGGCGCACCGCAAGCGCCGCAGGCCGAACCACCCACAATCCATCCGTTGCACGAAATCGAAGCATTCCAGCGTCCTGCATCGTCGATTGAACCTGAATTTCCGGCACCACCCGCAGTCCCCACAGAAGACATGAATTACGCCGAAGTACCGATCGAATTCCCGCAAGATGCAGTACACGCGCTGGGCGGCATCGACATGCCGCTGCCGCCGAGAGTTGGGGAGCCGGTTGGCGAGCCGCTCTTGCCGCCGCAGCCGCTTTCGACCGAGCCGGTGGCTACGCCCGAAGCGTCAGCGCGTCTCTCGTCGCCTTTCCATGAGCCGCCTGAGCCGCTGGCGGGCGAGGCCATCGAAGCCGGCACGGCGGGCGCGGGCGCGCTCGCGGGCCTCGCCGCGCCGCGCTTTGGCGCGCTCACGCTCGACTTCGATCTGAACCTGCCGCCCGATTCGGCCGAGCCGTTGCCGGTCTTCACGCCCGAGCAACTGTCGCGCATCGCGCGCAACAAGCTGGACCTCGCGCAAGAGTACATTGCGCTCGGAGATGTGGGCGGCGCCCGCTCGCTGATCAATGAAGTGATCGAGTCGAACGACCACGCCACGCGCAGCGACGCGCAGGCGCTTCTGTCGACGCTCGCGCCGCTCTCCTGAGGCGTAGCCGCAAGCCGTATGCGTATCGCGCTAGGAATCCAGTACGACGGGGCCGCGTTCTGCGGCTGGCAATCGCAGCCGCACGGCAAGACCGTGCAGAACGCGCTCGAGCGCGCGCTGCGCGAGTTCGCGTGCGTCCCGCTGCCGACGATCGTCGCAGGCCGCACCGACACGGGCGTGCACGGCCTGGGCCAGGTGGTCCACTTCGACACTGACCTCGACCGCACCGAATTCTCGTGGGTGCGCGGCACGAACGCGTTCTTGCCGCCCACGGTGGCCGTGCAGTGGGCCAAGCCCATGCCCGAAGCGTTCCACGCGCGCTTCGCCGCGTTCGAGCGCACCTATTACTACGTGCTCTACGTCAACGCGGTGCGCTCGCCCATGCTGGCGGCCCGCGCGGGCTGGATCCATACGCCGCTAGATGTCGATGCCATGCGCGAGGCGGCCGCGCACCTCATCGGCGAGCATGACTTCTCGTCGTTCCGCTCGTCCGAGTGCCAGGCGAAGACGCCGGTCAAGCACCTGTATCAGATCGACATCCGGCCACAGGGCGACTTCATCCATTTTCGCTTTCGCGCCAACGCCTTTTTGCATCACATGGTTCGCAACCTGATGGGGTGCCTCGTGGCGGTGGGGCGCGGGCGCTATCCGGCTGCGTGGATGGCCGAGGTGCTGGCGCAGCGCGACCGCACCCAGGCCGCGCCGACCTTCATGCCCGATGGCCTCTACCTTGCCCAAGTAGGCTATCCTGACGAGTTCGCGGTACCCGCGCCGCATACGGCCAGCGTGCCGTGGAGCGCGATCTGGAGCGACGCGCCGGAAGGCCGCGCCTGAGCGCGCTCCGGCCGCACGAACCCGACCGGAGCCCCGGGACAACATCGAGCCTCAAAAAATCATGACGCCAGCCGCACAAACCGCCAACGCCGCCGCGCACCGCACGCGCATCAAGCTGTGCGGGCTTTCGACGCCCGAAGCGGTTGCGCACGCCATCGACCTCGGCGCCGACGCCATCGGCCTCGTGTTCTACCCGCACAGCCCGCGCTCGGTGAGCGTGGCCCAGGCGGTCGAGCTCACGCACGACATTCCGCCGTTCGTCTCGGTCGTGGGGCTCTTCGTCAACGCCACGCCGCAATGGATGAGCGAAGTGGCGAGCAACGTCTCGCTCACGCTGCTGCAGTTTCACGGCGACGAAACGCCCGAGCAGTGCGAGTCGCTCGCCTCCGTTGCCGGTTTGCCCTGGTTGCGGGCGCTGCGAGTGGCGGCCGATACTCGCGACGCCGATTTGATAGAATCAGCTAACCGTTATTCATCAGCCAGCGGCCTGCTGTTCGACACCCATGTCGAAGGCTACGGCGGCGGCGGAAAGGTCTTCGATTGGTCACTTATTCCCGCAGGTCTCGCGCGTCGGGCCGTTTTGAGTGGTGGCTTGAACGCGCAAAACGTCGGTGATGCGATTCGCCAGGTGCGTCCGTTTGCTGTCGATGTCTCCAGTGGCATCGAGGTGCCGGGCGCAAAGGGCGTGAAGGATCACGCCCGCATGGCGGCGTTCGTGCGCGCAGTGCGCGAAGCGGACGCGGGATGAAATCTTTGGCCGGTACGGCCCGCATATCAGAAATAATCGTGCGGGTTCTTCCAAAACCGGTCGAGCGAGTGACTTATGTACAATTTGCCCGATGAACGTGGCCATTTCGGCCCATATGGCGGCGTGTTCGCTGCCGAAACCCTCATGCAGGCGATCGACGAGCTGCGCGACGCCTACGCAAAATTCAAGGACGATCCCGACTTCGTCGCCGAGTATCAGCGCGAGTTGAAGCATTTTGTCGGCCGTCCGTCGCCGGTCTATCACGCCCAACGCTGGAGCGAACTGCTGGGCGGTGCACAGATCTATCTCAAGCGCGAAGACCTGAATCACACTGGCGCCCACAAGGTGAACAACGTGATCGGCCAGGCGCTGCTCGCCAAGCGCATGGGCAAGCCGCGCGTGATCGCCGAAACCGGCGCGGGCCAGCACGGCGTGGCCACCGCGACCATCGCGGCGCGCTTCGGCATGGAGTGCGTGGTCTACATGGGCGCCGAGGACGTGCGCCGCCAGGCCGCGAACGTCTACCGCATGAAGCTGCTCGGCGCGACCGTGGTGCCGGTGGAATCGGGTTCGCGCACGCTCAAGGACGCGCTCAACGAAGCCATGCGCGACTGGGTCACCAACGTCGAAAACACGTTCTACATTATCGGCACCGTGGCGGGCCCGCACCCGTACCCGATGATGGTGCGCGACTTCCAGCGCGTGATCGGCGACGAATGCCGCGTGCAGATGCCCGAAATGACGGGCCGCCAGCCCGACGCCGTGATCGCGTGCGTGGGCGGCGGATCGAATGCGATGGGCATCTTTTACCCGTACATCGACGACAGTTCGGTGCAGTTGATCGGCGTCGAGCCGGCCGGCGACGGCATGGAAACGGGTCGTCACGCCGCCTCGCTCGCGGCCGGCACGCCGGGCGTGTTGCACGGCAACCGCACGTATCTGCTGCAGGACGAGAACGGCCAGATCATCGAGACGCATTCGGTTTCGGCTGGCCTCGACTATCCGGGCGTTGGCCCCGAGCACGCGTGGCTCAAGGACAGCGGCCGCGCGCAGTACGTGACGATCGACGACGAGGAAGCGCTCAAGGCGTTCCACGACTGCTGCCGCATCGAAGGCATCATTCCCGCGCTCGAATCGAGCCATGCGCTCGCGTACGCGGCGAAGATCGCGCCCACGTTGCCGAAGGAGAAAATCCTGCTGGTGAACCTGTCGGGCCGCGGCGACAAGGACATGCACACGGTCGCCGAGCGATCGGGCATCCAGTTCTGAGCGCCGCGCGATGCGTGACGAGTTCGACGAGCCGCCGATGCCCGCAACCGCGCCCGTGGGCGACGGAGCCGATGTTGCTGAAGCGCCGCAAGGCGCCCAGCCGCCGGCTGCCGCGCTGCCCACGGTGCCGGATGGCATCCGGCTCTTCAACCGCGATTTTCTGACCGATGCGGCGAACCTTCCCGATGCCTCGATCGACCTCATCGTCGCCGACCCGCCTTATGGGCTCGGCAAGGACTACGGCAACGACTCCGACATGCGCTCGGGCGAGGACTTCCTCGGCTGGACGCGCGAATGGCTCGACCTGGCGATTCCGAAGCTCAAGCCCACGGGCTCGTTCTACGTGTTCTGCACGTGGCAGTACGCGCCCGAGATCTTCGTCTATCTCAAGTCGAAACTCACGATGATCAACGAGATCGTCTGGGATCGTCGCGTGCCCAGCATGGGCGGCACGACGCGCCGTTTTACCTCGGTGCACGACAACATCGGTTTCTTCGCGGTCTCGAAGGATTACTACTTCGATCTCGATCCCGTCCGCATCCCGTACGATGCCGCCACGAAGAAGGCGCGTTCGCGCAAGTTGTTCGAAGGCAGCAAGTGGCTGGAGCTCGGCTACAACCCCAAGGACGTCTGGTCCGTCTCGCGGCTGCACCGTCAGCACGCCGAGCGCGTGGATCACCCCACCCAGAAGCCTCTTGAGATCGTCGAGCGCATGGTGCTCGCGAGCTGCCCGCCGGGCGGCCGCGTGCTGGACCCGTTCATGGGCAGCGGCACCACGGCAGTCGCCTGCGCGCGTCAGCGGCGCGAATTCGTCGGCTATGAAATCAACGAAAGTTACTGCGCGATCGCGCGCGAACGCGTGAGCGCGGCGGCCGAGGCAACTGCCGCCGCTGCGCTAGCGAGCGCCGTCACGTCCGTTGCGGCCGGCGCCTGATGCGCCGCCGCCGGACACCGCGCAGCAACGCCTGAAATTTGAGGACCCTGAAATGTCCCGTATCAAGACCACGTTCGAGGCGCTCGCCGCCCAACGCAAGAAAGGCCTGATCCCGTTCATGACGGCAGGCGACCCCGATCCCGCGCGCACCGTCGAATTCATGCACGCGCTGGCCGCCGGCGGCGCGGATGTCATCGAACTCGGCGTGCCGTTCTCGGACCCGATGGCCGACGGCCCCGTGATCCAGCAATCGTCCGAGCGCGCGCTCGAGAAAGGTGTGACGCTCAAGAGCGTGCTCGCCGACGTGAAGCGCTTTCGCGAAACCGACAACAAGACCCCCGTCGTGCTGATGGGCTACGCGAACCCCATCGAGCGCATGGGCGCCGATGCGTTCGCGCAATCCGCGCAAGCCGCGGGTGTGGACGGCGTGCTGGTGGTCGACTACCCGCCCGAGGAGTCGGCTGAATTTGCGGCGAAGATGAAGGCCGCCGGCATCGATCCGATCTTCCTGCTCGCACCGACTTCTACCGAAGAGCGCATCGCCGAAGTGGCGCGCGTTGCGAGCGGCTATGTCTATTACGTCTCGCTCAAGGGCGTGACGGGCGCGGCGAATCTGGACGTGGCAAGCATCGCGGGTAAAATCCCGGCGATCAAGGCGCATGTCTCGCTGCCCGTGGGCGTGGGCTTCGGCATCCGCGACGCGCAAACGGCCGCGGCCGTCGCGCAGGTCGCCGATGCCGTGGTGATCGGCAGCCGTATCGTGCAATTGCTCGAGCAGACGGCGCCGGAGACCGCCGCGGAAGCGCTCACGCAGTTCATCACGGGCATTCGGGCGGCGCTGGACGAAGTCGCGGCCGGCTAGGTTCGAGACTGCTGTAAAATCCACTTTTCGCCATGCGCGGTCGGGGTCGGAACCCGGTCGCTTTCACCGGATCGGCTGGCCGATCCGCCGCGCCCGCGCATCACGAAGGTCAAAGAAGGAACAACCATGAGCTGGCTCGACAAACTGCTCCCGCCCAAGATCAAGCAAACCGACCCGAAAAGCCGCAAGAGCATTCCGGAAGGGCTGTGGATCAAGTGCCCGTCGTGCGAAGCGGTTCTGTACCGCAACGACGTCGAGGCGAACCTCCACGTGTGCCCGAAGTGCGATCATCACATGCGCATCGGCGCGCGCGAGCGCCTCGACGGCCTGCTCGATCCGGAAGGCCGCTATGAGATCGGCCAGGAGATCATCCCGGTCGACGCGCTCAAGTTCAAGGACAGCCGCAAATACCCGGACCGCCTGAAAGAGGCCATCGACGAAACCGGCGAAACCGACGCCATGGTGGTGATGGGCGGCGCGATCCGCACGCTGCCGGTGGTGGTGGCCTGCTTCGAGTTCTCGTTCATGGGCGGCTCGATGGGCTCGGTGGTCGGCGAGCGCTTTGCGCGCGGCGCGCAGAACGCGCTCGAGCAGCAGGTGCCGTTCATCTGCTTCACGGCCTCGGGCGGCGCGCGCATGCAGGAAAGCCTGCTCTCGCTCATGCAAATGGCCAAGACCACGGCCATGCTGACCAAGCTGGCCGAAGCGAAGCTGCCGTTCATTTCCGTGCTGACCGACCCGACGATGGGCGGCGTTTCGGCGAGCTTCGCGTTCCTCGGCGACGTGGTGATCGCCGAGCCGAAGGCGCTGATCGGCTTCGCCGGCCCGCGCGTGATCGAGCAGACCGTGCGCGAAAAGCTGCCGGAAGGCTTCCAGCGCGCCGAGTTCCTGCTGCAGAAGGGCGCGATCGACATGATCGTCGACCGCCGCAAGCTGCGCGACGAAATCGCCCAGATGCTGGCGCTGCTGCAGCGCCAGCCCGCCGACGCAGTGGCTTGAGCGTAACGGCGGCGATTTGCGGCCGCCCACGGCCGCATCCGCGAGGCTTAACCCAACGCGCCGCGAGCGAAAGCAAGCGGCGCGTTGTCATTTCCGCGATAATGCCGTTCTTTTGAAGCGGATCATTCGCGTGAACGCTCTGCCGGCGGCAGGTGTCTCACGCGCAGCACCTGGCGATTTATCCCGATGAGTACCTTTCCCACCCTCGACGCGTGGCTCACGCATCTCGAAACTGCGCATCCGGTCGGCATCGACATGGGGCTCGACCGCATCCGTCAGGTGAAGGAAGCGCTGGACCTCAAGTTCGAGTGCCCGATCTTCACGGTCGGCGGCACGAACGGGAAGGGCTCGACCTGCGCGATCCTCGAAACGATCCTGCTCAAGGCTGGTTATCGCGTGGGTTGCCATACCTCGCCGCATCTGCTCTCGTTCAACGAGCGCGCGCGCATCGACGGCGAGCAGGTGAGCGATGCCGACCTGCTGCCGCACTTCGAAGCCGTCGAAGCGGCGCGCAATTCGTTCGCCACGCCCGTTTCGCTCACGTATTTCGAGTTCACGACGCTCGCGATCATGCAGTTGTTCGCTTCGCGCGGGCTCGATGCGGTCATCTTCGAAGTGGGCCTTGGCGGGCGTCTCGACGCCGTCAACGTGCTCGACACCGACTGCGCGATCGTCACGAGCATCGATCTCGATCACACGGAATACCTCGGCGATACGCGCGAGAAGATCGCCTTCGAAAAGGCCGGCATTTTCCGCGCGGGCAAGCCCGCGATCTGCGCCGACCCAATGGCTCCGCACACGCTGATCGACCATGCCGAGGCGATCGGCGCCGATCTGTGGCTCTTCGGCCGCGATTTCCGCTACGAGGGGCAGGCCGGCAGCGAGCGCCAGCAATGGAGCTACGTGGGCCGTTCGCTGCGGCGCTCGGCGCTCGCGTACCCGGCGCTGCGCGGCGCGAACCAGCTCATCAACACCTCGGCGGCGCTCGCCGCCCTCGAGGCGCTGCGCGACCGCCTGCCGGTGTCAGCGCAGGACATCCGCCTCGGCCTCGCCAACGTCGAGTTGCCGGGGCGCTTCCAGGTCCTGCCGGGCAAGCCCGCTGTCATTCTCGACGTCGGCCACAACCCGCATGCGGCCGCGGTGCTCGCGCAAAACCTCGGCAGCATGGGCTATTTTCCGTACACCTACGCCGTGTTCGGTGCGATGCGCGACAAGGACATTGCGGGCGTGATCGGGCACCTGAAGGGCGAGGTCGACCACTGGTGCGTGACCGGCCTGCCGGGGCCGCGCGCGGCGTCGGCGCAACAGCTCGAGGACGTCCTGCGCGAAGCGGGCGTGACGGATGGGCCCGACAGCAGCGTCACACGTTACGAAAGCCCGGCTGCCGCATTTCAAGATGCGCTAAAACGCGCTACCGAAAATGATAGAATCCTGGTCTTCGGAAGTTTCCTGACGGTCGCCGGGGTCATGGCCTGGCGAAAGTCGCAACAGCACTGACCGCCCGGCACCCGCACGCCGCCCACGCAAGACAGGCCAGGTAGGCCAATAGCAAGCCACACATGGGAATTTTCTCGTTCGGCAAGAAGGACGACGCGCCACGCCAGCGCGGCGTTGAAGCCGGCTCCAGCCGGCGGAGCAATCAGAACGCGCGTGTGGAGCGGCGCAGCCGCCGGTCGGACCGCTCGGGCGACGCCGAGGCAATGCTGCTCGACCCCACGCTCCCTGAAAAGCAACGCGCGCGTCGTCGTCTGGTCGGCGCGATCGCGCTGGTGCTGGCGGCCATCGTGATCCTGCCGATGGTGCTCGATTCGCACCCGAAGCCAGTTACCGACGACATCGCCATCGACATTCCGAGCCGCCCGGCCGACAAGATCGCCGCGCGCCACGACACCGAAGACACCCAGGCGGGCGTCGCGCCCGACAATCCGGCCGCGGCGCAAGCTACGCCCGGCGCATCGGGCCTCGCGGCCGCCGCAGCGGCGCAGAACACCCAGAGCACCGGCAACACTCCGGCAACGGCCGCCAACAAGCCTGCCCAGGCCGCGGCCGCTCAGACCAAACCGACGCAATCAACCCAATCGACGCAATCGACCCAACCGACGCAAACCGCCCAGACCCCGGCGCCCGCCGGCAAGTCGGCCGCGCAGCAGGCGGCGACGGCTGGCACGGCTGTCGCTTCGCGCGGCAAGTCGCAGGAGGGTACGGCTGCAGCCGCCGACAGTGGCAACACCGCTGACAACACCGACTCCGGCGCGCCGGCCGCGCCGCCGGGGGCGCGTTACGCGGTGCAGCTCGGCGCGTTTTCGAACGATGCGACGGCGCGCAACTGGGTGACGAAGTTGAAAGCGGCGGGCGTACCCGCATATACCGAAACGCGCAAGGACACCGACGGCACGACGCGCACGCTGCTGCGCGCGGGACCGTTCCCGGACCGCGCATCGGCCACGGCGGCGATCGCGAGGGTACGCGGCGCGGGTCTGATGGCGGGCTCGAACGGCAGCGCGGATTAACCCGCCGATGTTCACCGCATTCGACTACGCTGTAATGGCGGTGATGGGCCTGTCGGCGCTGCGTGGCGCGTGGCGGGGCTTCATCGGCGAGATTTTTGGTTTGATCGGCTGGATCGCGGCGTTGCTCGTGGCCTGCCGCTACGTGGACCACGTAGTGCCCTTCATTCCGGCGAACTGGCCGGGCGGGGCGCTCACCCAGTGGCTGATCGCCTTCGCGCTGATCGTCATTGCCGTGGTGCTCGTGGCCGGCGTGTGCAACGCACTGATCGGCCGTCTGGTGCAGGTGAGCGGATTGTCCGGCGTGGACCGTTCGCTCGGGTTGATGTTCGGCCTCGTGCGAGGCGTCGTGCTGGTGCTGATCCTCGTCGTCCTTGGCGGGCTGACCGAGCTGCCCCAGCAGGACTTCTGGCGCAAGGCGCTGCTGCGGCCGTATGCCGTGCAGGGCGTGCTCGAACTAAAACCGCTGTTGCCCGAGGCGCTCGCGGCCTACGTTCACGTCTGATCAGAAACTGATCGGGCGCGACGAGAGGCGGGGATTCCCGGCAACGCTGCCCATTCGCGGCGCTCGGCCGGGGCTCATGAACCCCGACCGGCCGCCGCTACCGATTTCGCTTTTTTGAAGGACCTGCCATGTGCGGCATCGTAGGCGTAGTTTCCCGCTCTCCCGTCAACCAGCTCATCTATGACGCGCTGCTGCTGCTGCAGCACCGTGGTCAGGACGCGGCCGGCATTGCCACCGCGAACGGCAGCACGTTCCACATGCACAAGGCCAACGGCATGGTGCGCGACGTGTTCCGCACGCGCAACATGCGCAGCCTGCCTGGCACCACCGGCATCGGCCAGGTGCGTTACCCGACGGCCGGCTCGGCGTCGAGCGAAGAAGAAGCCCAGCCGTTCTACGTGAACGCGCCGTTCGGCATCATCCTCGCTCACAACGGCAATCTCACGAACTGGCAACAGTTGAAGGAAGAGATGTTCCGTGTGGACCGCCGCCACGTCAACACCAACTCCGACACGGAAGTGCTGCTCAACGTGCTCGCGCATGAAGTGCAGCTCGCGAGCACGGGCCTCGAGCTCGACCCGGCGGCGCTCTTCAAGGCTGTCTCGGGCGTGCACCGCCGCGTGCGCGGGTCGTACGCGATCGTTTCGCTGATCGCCGGTTACGGCCTGCTCGCGTTCCGCGATCCGTTCGGTATCCGCCCGCTGTGCATCGGCAAGATCGAGACGCCCGAAGGCACCGAATGGATGGTGGCCTCGGAATCGGTGGCGCTCGAAGGCATCGGCTTCGAGTTCGTGCGCGATGTGAAGCCGGGTGAGGCGGTATTTATCGACTTCGAAGGCAACCTCCACGCGCAGCAGTGCGCCGAGGCGCCCAAGCTCAACCCCTGCATCTTCGAACTCGTCTATCTCGCGCGTCCGGACTCGGTGCTCGACGGTGTGCCGGTGTACAACGCGCGCCTGCGAATGGGCGACTATCTCGCCGAGAAGATCAAGCGTGAGCTGCCCGACGTGAAGATCGACGTCGTGATGCCGATTCCCGACTCGTCGCGCCCCGCTGCGATGCAGGTCGCAAACAAGCTCGGCGTGGAATATCGCGAAGGCTTCTTCAAGAACCGCTACGTGGGCCGCACCTTCATCATGCCGGGCCAGGCCATGCGCAAGAAGTCGGTGCGCCAGAAGCTCAATGCCATGGGCATTGAGTTCAAGGGCAAGAACGTGCTGATCATCGACGACTCGATCGTGCGCGGCACCACCTCGCAGGAAATCGTGCAGATGGCGCGCGACGCCGGCGCGACCAAGGTGATCTTCGCTTCGGCGGCGCCGCCGGTGAAGTACCCGAACGTCTATGGCATCGACATGCCGACGCGCGGCGAACTCGTGGCGCACGGCCGCACCGACGAGGAAGTCGCGCGCATCATCGGCGCGGATTATCTCGTGTATCAGGATGTGGACGCGCTCAAGCAGGCCGTGCGCGACATCAATCCCGAGCTCGAGGAGTTCGAGGCATCGTGCTTCGACGGCGCTTACATCACGGGCGACATCACGAGCGCTTACCTCGACAACGTCGAGACGGCGCGCCTCGCTCCTCAGGCGCAGTCGGACCGCGACGCCGCGAGCGACGCGATGGACGGCGGCGCTCGCTCGCAGCTGCACCTGCAACTCTCGGTGGAGTGAAGAAGGGCGCAAGATGTGCGACGCAACCTGCGCGGCGGGAAACGCGAGTGCGTTTCCCGTGTTAACATAGCCGCTTGCGTCGATTTGATCTCAGCTTGCGGACGCGGGGCAACCCAAAACAGCTAAAGCGAACGGTGCATCCGTGCCGGCCGCTCAATCGCTGCAGCGCCCCCGAATTCCTCGAAAGCCCGCTTTCTGCCGACGCAAAAGCGGGCTTTTTTGCGCCTGTGCGCCGCGCTTGCCGCGCGTGAAGGCATGAAGCATGACGGTTCTGAATACGGAAAACACGAACATGGACGACACCCTCAACTTCGACACGCTGGCCGTTCGCTCGGGCACGCTGCGCAGCGAGTTCAACGAGCATTCGGAAGCGCTCTACCTCACGTCGAGCTTCTGTTTCGGCAGTGCCGCCGAAGCGGCCGAGCGCTTCAAGAACTCGGAAGCCGGTTATACGTACGCGCGTTTCACGAACCCGACCGTCACCATGTTCCAGGACCGGCTCGCCGCGCTCGAAGGCGGCGAGGCCTGCATGGCCACGGCCTCGGGCATGGCCGCGATCATGTCGGTGGTGATGGCGGCGCTGCAGGCGGGCGACCACATCGTGAGCTCGCAGAGCATTTTCGGCTCGACGCTCGGCATGTTCTCGCAGATCTTCAGCAAGTTCGGCATCACGACCACCTTCGTCGATCCGACCGATCTCGACGCGTGGAAGAACGCGGTGCGCCCCGAGACGAAGATGTTCTTCCTCGAAACGCCGTCGAACCCGCTCACCGAAGTTTCGGACATCGAAGCCGTGGGCAAGATCGCCAAAGCGGCCGGCGCGCTCTTCGTGGTCGACAACTGCTTCTGCAGCCCCGCGCTGCAGCAGCCGCTCAAGTTCGGCGCGGACGTGGTGATGCATTCGGCCACCAAGTTCCTCGACGGCCAGGGCCGCGTGCTGGGTGGCGCGCTCGTGGGTTCGAAGCAGTTCATCATGGAGAAGGTGTTCCCGTTCGTGCGCAGCGCGGGCCCGACGCTTTCCGCGTTCAACGCGTGGGTATTGCTCAAGGGCATGGAAACGCTGTCGCTGCGTGTGGAAAAGCAGTCGGATAACGCGCTTCAGATCGCGCGCTGGCTCGAAACGCATCCGGCAATCAAGTGTGTCTACTATCCGGGCCTCGAATCGCATCCGCAGCATGCGCTCGCCATGCGTCAGCAGAAGTTGGGCGGCGCGATCGTCTCGTTCGAAGTGAAGGGCGACACGCCCGAGGCACAGCGCGCAAACGCCTGGCGTGTGATCGACAACACCAAGGTGTGCTCGATCACCGGCAATCTCGGCGATACGCGCACGACCATCACGCACCCGGCCACCACCACGCATGGCCGCATCACGCCCGAAGCGCGCGCGGCGGCGGGCATCACCGAAGGGCTGATTCGCCTTGCGGTGGGCCTCGAAAACGCGCTGGACGTGCGCAACGACCTCGCGCGCGGGCTTGACGCGGGGCAATAGGCCGCGCCAGCCACGCCCGTATGATCTCGCGGGCCGCGGCGCCGGGCAGTGTCTTCGAGACCGCTCGACGCGCGGCCCATTGCTTTTAACTTGCTCGTGAGTTTGCTATGCCCGTCGTTCGTGCGTTGTTCGTTTATCCCGTGAAATCATGTGGCGCGATCGCACTCGATCGCTCGCAGCTCGACGTGAAGGGACTCCAGTGGGATCGCCACTGGATGCTGGTGGACGAGACCGGCCGCTTCGTTTCGCAGCGCGAATATGCGGCGATGGCGCGCATCGTGCCCGCGTTCGTCGAAGGTGGCGTGCGCCTCACGATGGACGGCATGAGCGAGGCGCTTCATCTGCCGTTCGAGCCGCACAGCGGCGACACGCGCATACGGACCACAGTGACGGTCTGGAAGGATACCTTCGAGGCGCTCGACGAGGGCGATCATGCGGCGCAGTGGTTCACGCAGGCGCTCGGCGTGCCGGTGCGCCTCGTGCGGTTTGCGCAGGACGTCACGCGTCTCGCGAGCAGGAAGTGGACGAACGACGAGGACGTGCCGACGCAATTCGCCGACGGCTTCCCCCTTCTCGTGACGAGCGAGGCGTCGCTCGCGGAACTCAATGCGCGTCTCGCGGCGAAGGGCGTGCCGCCTGTGCCGATGAGCCGCTTTCGCCCGAACATCGTGGTGGACGGCGGCGAGGCCTTCGACGAGGACTTCATCGATACGCTCACTATCGAATCCGCATCGGGCGGCGAGGAGATCGTGCTGCGCTTTGCGAAGCCCTGCGCGCGCTGCCCGATCACGACGATCGACCAGCAGACGGGCGAGCACAATGCGCAGTGGCCCGCCGAGCCGCTCGACACGCTCGCGGCATTTCGTGCCGATCCGCGCGTGGACGGCGGCCTCACGTTCGGTCAGAACGCGATGGTCGTGACGGGGGCGGGGGCGCGCGTTGCGGTTGGCGCGCAGGCGCAGTGGGAGTACCGCTTCGAGGACTGAGCGGGGAATGAGTGACGAGTAAGGGGCTAGCACGCGCAACGCGTACTACTGGCGCGTCGCGCGATCAGTGCGGCGGCAACGCGCGCCACTGCCCCGGCGCGATCCCGAACCGGCGTGTGAACGCGTGCGTGAACGCGCTCTGATCGCCGAAGCCCACTTCGAGCGCGACGTCGCTGAGGGAGCGGCGCGGATCGGTCAGCAGCGTGATGGCGGTGTCGAGCCGTAGCCGCTGGAGATAGCGATGCGGCGTCTCGCCGAACGCTTCGATAAAGAGCTGATGAAAGCGCCGCACGCCGAAGCCGCAATGCGCGGCCAGATCGGCAATGCGCAGCGGCTGCGCGAGATGCGCGCGCAACCACCGGTCGATGCGTGCGAAATCGAGACCCGCGGCCGCGCCAAACGCGGCGCTGGCGACAATGCCGGTTTGGGCGATCATCGCCGCGCACAGACGCGCCGAGGCGTCCCAGTGAAAGCGTCGCGCGCGCAGGTCGGCGCTGTCGTGGGGCGGCGCGACCACGGAGGCGCGCTGCGCGATCTGGCGCACGAGCTGCGTGAGCGCAGGGTCGACGCGCACGGCGCGCGCGACATCGAAGAGCCGCTCGGGCACCGCAAGCGTTGCGGCAGGCAGATCGAGCACGAGCTGGCGGTTATCGCCAATGCCCGAATAGTCGTGCCGCGCGCCCGCCGGAATGAGCCACGCGGAACAGCAGTCGATGCGCTCGCCCTGGCCGTCAACCGTCATCTCCATCTCGCCGTCGAGACCGAGCACGATCTGATGAAAGTCGTGCAGATCGGTTTCCTCGATCGCGCCGTAGCGTCGCAGCTCGACGCCGGGCGCAGTGACGGGAGCGTGATGGTGCGGATTCATGACGGCCGGTTGCTAGTCAAACGAGGCAAACACGAGGCAAGTGAGGCGAGCGCGCCCGGGCCTCAAACGTCGAGCAGTTCGACTTCGAACACGAGCGTCGCGTTCGGCGGAATCACGCCGCCCGCGCCGCGCACGCCGTAGCCCAGTTGCGGCGGAATCGTGAGACGGCGCACGCCGCCCACCTTCATGCCCTGCACGCCTTCGTCCCAGCCCTTGATGACCATGCCGCCGCCCAGCACGAAGGCGAACGGGTCGTTGCGGTCCTTGCTCGAATCGAACTTCTGGCCGTCCGTCAGCCAGCCGGTGTAGTGCACGCTGACGGTCTGGCCAGCCTTCGCTTCGGCGCCGGCGCCTTCGGTCAGGTCCTCGTACTTGAGGCCGGATGCAGTGGTCACGATAGACATGAAAAAACTCCTGAGTCGGTTGGAATCAACCCGTTATTGTAGGCGCTTTGCGGGGACCGGCGCGCAGCTATCCGCGCAGGTTTCCTTTCAGGCACGCGGGATGCGCGCTACCCCCTGCCTATAATGTGGGACCGCTTCGCCCGGTTCGAGGCGAAAAACGAGGAATCCGATGGAGCCGACTCCGCAAACCCGCACCGAACGTACCGCGCGCCTGTGCGCCGAAACCGCGCTTTTCATGCGCGACCTCGTGCTTTCGCGCGTCTCGCACGACCTGCGCAGCCCGCTCAATGCAATCCATAGCTGGGCCTACGTGCTCGAACGCAAGGTCGACGGCGCCGACGCGGCTGCGCTGCGCGCGCTGGGCGGCATTCGCACGGGCGTCGAGCAGCAGGTTCGTCTGCTCGAAACGCTCGTCGATACGACGCGCGCCGAGACGCGCAAGCTGCATATCGAGCGCGCGCCGTTCGCGCTTGGCGCGCTGATCGGCGAGGCCGTGGGCGATGCGCGCGCGGCGCTGGGCGACGCGCGTGGCGTGACGTTCGCGGTGCAGGACACGACCGGCGCGGCGATGCTCGACGGCGAGCGCGAGCGCATCGCACAGGCGCTGTGGCTGATGCTGGTGTTCGCGGCGGAGACGAGCGCGCACGGCGCGAGCGTGACGCTCGAAGCAGGCGCGACGACGACGGCCGCGAAATTCGCGGTGAAATGGCGCGCAACGCCGCAGGCGCTCACCGACGACACCCTCGCGCACGTGCTGGAGCCGTTCGCGCGCACGCAGGCGAGCGCGCCGCAGGAGGCGGGCCGCCACGCCTGGGTGCTGGCACTGTGTCAGCGCGTGGCCGAGGCGCATGGCGGGCGCTTCGCGGCGCCGGCTCTCCTTGGCGAGGGCGAGGACGTGGCGCTCGTGCTGGGTGTGCCGCTGAGCGGCGCGCAAGCGCAGGCGTAAGCGTGTGCGGATGCGGATGCGGACAGCGCGCGGCGACGGCGTTGCCGCCATCTCCATCCTTTCATTAGACTTTCGTGCCTTATACTGAGCGCTCCGCCTATCGGAGCCTCCTGTCTTGATCCAGCTTCTCGCGCTCATCGGCGCGCTTTTGCTCGTTGTGCTCAACGGTTTCTTCGTCGCGGCCGAGTTCGGGCTCGTCAAGCTGCGCGCGACGCGCGTGCAGAGCCTCGCGGACCAGCATGGCCTGCGCGGCCGGCTGCTTGCCAAGGTCCATGGCCAGCTCGACGCCTATCTCTCGGCCTGCCAGCTCGGCATCACGCTCGCCTCGCTCGGGCTCGGCTGGATTGGCGAGCCGGCTTTCGCGCAGTTGCTCACGCCGCTCTTCGAAGTGCTCGGCGTGCAGTCGCCGCAACTCATGCACGGCATTTCGCTCGTGTTCGCGTTCACGCTGATCTCGTTCCTGCACATCGTCGCGGGCGAACTGGCGCCGAAGTCGCTCGCCATCCGCCAGTCCGAGAAGATTGCGTTATGGACGGCCGCGCCGCTCTATGGCTTTTACTGGGCGATGTATCCGGCAATCTGGGTGCTCAACTCGAGCGCGAACGCGATGCTGCGTGTTGCGGGGCTTGCGTCGGAGCACGGCACCGACACGCACTATTCGACCGATGAACTCAAGCTGATCCTGCGCCGCCGCCGGGCTGCCGCCGAGGCAGAAGCGGAGGCTGAGGCCGAGGCCGAGGCGCGCCGGGCAGGGCTCGCGCAGCACAGCGCAAACGGCGTAAGCAGCACAAGCGGCGCACCCACGCAGCGCCCCGCGCCGGGCTCGAACACCTACAACGCCGACGAATGGAACGCGCTCGCGCATTCGCTCGACTTCTCGCGCCTCATCGTCTCGGACCTGATGCGGCCCACGCACGAGATGGTGGGGTTGCGGCGCGACCTGTCGCTGCGCGAGAACATGCAGATCGTGGCGCGCCACCGTTTCAGCCGCTATCCGCTGTTCGAGGACGGTTCGGGCGAGCGCGTGGCGGGCCTCATTCACCTGAAGGATCTGCTGCTCGCGCGTGAGGCGGGCAATGCGCTCGATGATCTCGGCAAGTTCGTGCGGCCCGCGCAGTATGTGCGGCCCGACACGCCCGCACTCGCGCTGTTCCGGCGCTTTCGCAAGGGCGCGCCGCATTTCGCTCTGGTGGGGCATAAGGGCGAGCGCCCAAGCGGGTTCCTCACGCTCGACAATCTGCTCGGCGCGCTCGTGGGCCAGATCCATGACGAGTTTCACCAGGCCGACACCGATTGGACCCGCATGGACGACGGCACGCTGATGGGCCGCGGCAGCCTGCCCGTGGTCTCGCTGGAGCAGGCGCTAGGCATCGACATCGACGAAGGGAGCGCGGAGTCGGTGGGCGGCCTCGTGATCCACGCGCTCAACGATCTGCCAACCGAGGGCCAGCGCGTTTCGTTCGATCACTTCGATATCGTCGTGAAGAGGATGAAGGGGCCACGCATCGTGCTCGTGCGCGTGTATCCGAAGGATCTCGAGGACGAAGGCGGCTGAGCGGGCGCTGCATCAACTGCGCGCGAGCGTGGACAGCACGGCCACCGGTAACGCCTGCAAAACGTCGCTCAGCGCGAACGCGTTGCCCTCGCGCACGCTGTGCGTCGCGTCGCTGAGCCAGTCGTGCAGCGGCGCTTGCGGGCATCCCCTGGGCAATTCGACCGTCGTATCTTCCCAGCGCCCGGGCGCGACGAGCGGCGCGTCGCCGTCGAGCAGACCGGCCGCGAGCCGGGTGCCGATGACGACAGCCCACGCCTTGCCGTGCTGACGCGCGAATGCGATCACATGTCCGGCCCGTGCGCCGCGCACGGTGAGCGGCAGATACTCGCCTTCACGCAGCAGTTCCGGCGCCTGCGCGCGCAGCGCGAGCAGGCGCCGCACGGTGGCGAGCTTCACATGCCCGTTGCGCCAGCTCTTCAGCTTCGCCGCGGGCGCCTCGTCGTCGAGCGCGGCCGCGCGGGCCGCGTAATCGACAGGCCGCCGGTTGTCGGGATCGACGAGGCTGAAATCCCATAGTTCGGCGCCCTGATAGAGATCGGAGACGCCCGGCGACGTGAGCCGCAAGACCGTTTGCAGCAGTGTATTGAGCGCACCGGCGGGAGCCACGCGTGCGACGAATGCGGCGAGCGACTGCAGGAAGCCGTCGCGCTGCTGAGGCGCGAGGATATCAAGGAGAAATGCCTGGCACTCCGATTCATAGGTTTCGTCGGGCGCGAGCCAGTTCGTGCGCAGCTTCGCTTCGCGCAGCGCCTTCAATTGCCACCCGGCGACGCGCTCGGCGAGCGCGCGTACGCCCGCATCGTCGCCCGGCTCCAGCTCGGGTGGCCAGCAGCCCACCAGCGTTTGATAGAGCATCGCCTCGGCGGCGGGCCCCGGCGACCAGGCGGCGCCTACCGTACCGCCGTTGCGGCGGTGGGCCTGATTCAGCGTCGACCAGGCGCGCAGCGTCGTGCCCCATTCGCCCGCCATCTCGCTTAGCACCGCGAGCCGCGCGCGCACATCCTCGCCTCGCTTGTGGTCGTGCGTGGACGTAGTGAGGAAACCGAAAGGATGCTGCTGGCGCAGCCGGTTCGCTGCGTGAAAGTCCTGCGGCGTGCGTGCGAAATCGTCAGGGTCCGCGCCCACTTCGTTGCGCGAAAGCAGGCGGCCGTAGCGATAGAGCGCCGTGTCCTCGGTGGCCTTCGCCGCGAGCGGCGCGGTGAGCTGCGAGAACAGCGCCAGTGCCGTGCGTTGCGCAATGAGCGCGTGACTGAGCGGCGCATTCGCCGCGTTGTTGCCCGTGCTTGCGCTTGCCTGCGCGGCACGCGCCGGCTTGCCGGCGCCGCTGCTATTGGCGTTGGTGCCCGGGTTGACGTTGGTCGTTGCCGCCTCGGGCGCACGGCCGCCGAGCCAGGCGTCGACGAGCGTGAGCGCCGGGAGGCTCGCGCGTGGCAACACGCGTCGCGCGGCTTCGAGCGCGACATTGAAGAAGCGATTGTCGAGGGCGCTACGCAGGCCGCTCGCCGGATAGATTCGATAGACGGGAAAATACATGGCGAGATGCGCCACGACGCGATGCACGGCCGCATAGGTGGTGTCGCGCGTGCCCATTTGCTCGCGCGCGATGCGATGCAACGCGCGCGCCACGTGATCGAGCTCGGCGGCGAGATAGGCGGCCAGCATCTCGCGGCGCGCTTCGAGCGCGTAGCTCGCAAACGGTCGGTCGTCGCCAGCAATGGCGGCCCACGTTTCGGCCAGCGGCTGCGCGCCTGCCGGATCGTGCAGCAGGGCGCCCACGTCGTTCATGAAGTCGTAGCCCGACGTGCCTTGCACTGGCCAGTCATCGCGCAGCGTTTCGCCGTGCCCGAGGATCTTTTCGACCACGACGAAGGGTTGCATCGCCCGCAGCGAGACAAGCCGCTGCCGCAAGCGTTCGCAGTACTCGCGCGGGTCCGCGAGACCATCGATGTGGTCGATGCGAAGACCGTCGATCACGCCGTCGGCATAGAGGCGAAACACGAGCTTGTGCACCGCCTCGAACACATCGTGGCGCTCCACGCGCACGCCGGCGAGCGCCGTCACGTCGAAGAAGCGCCGCCAGTTCACCTCGTCGGTGGCGGTGCGCCACCAGGCCAGCCGGAAGTGCTGGCGCTCCAGCAGCCGATGCAGCCGGTCGCAGGCCGCCGGATCGCTGCTTGCATAGGATTCCAGAACGAAATCCATCGGCTCGGTGCCGGCGCGTTCGACGAACGCGCGCAGGGCATCGCGCCCGGCGGCGGCGCGTGCCTGGTCGTCGGGCTGCGTCGTGAGGCCCTGGAACGGTCCGGCAAGCGTGTTGAGATCGGCGCGATTCGCGGACTGCAGCAGCGCGGCGTACTCGGTCGGGCAGATCGGGCACACGTGCGGCCCGTACTGCACGTAAAAGCGCGCGGCGACGGGGTCGAACTTCAGGGCGATGCGACCCGCTGCGAGCTCCTCGCCGTACTGTGCGCCGAGGAAGGGCATCAGCACCTTGCCGCGCAGCGCGGGGTCGGGCGAGTGCCAGTCCACGTCGAAGTGGCGCGCGTAGGCGCTGTGGCGCCCCCATTCGAGAATGTCGAGCCACCAGGCGTTGTGCGCGCCGCCCACACCCATGTGATTCGGCACGAAGTCGGCGATTAGGCCGATGCCGCGTTCATGCGCTTTTGCGGCAAGGCGGCGCAGCGCGCCTTCGCCGCCCAGCTCCGCGCTCACCGTGCCGTAGTCGACGGTGTCGTAGCCGTGCATCGAGCCGGGCTGCGCCGTGGTGATCGGCGACAGGTAGAGATGGCTCACGCCGAGCGCGGCGAAGTAGTCGAGCTGCGCGAGCGCATCTTCGAACGTGAAGCCGTGATGGAGTTGCAGGCGCAGCGTCGCGCGAGGGTATGTCATGGCGTCGGCTTCGTTTCGGGCGCGCGTGGCGCGCCGCTGGCGGATGGGTTGGCGCCGGTGCCGGCGCCCGGATCGACCTGCGCGGGCGCGGCGGCCGCGCGCGCGCGCACGATCGTCTCGACGCGCGCGGCGAAAGCCGCGTCGGCGAATAGCGCATCGACGGTTATTGGCAGGCGGCGACGCCAGTTCGGATGCTCGTCGATCGAGCCGGGCAGGTTCGGCTGGTCGGGCAGCGCGAGCAGGTCTTCCAGCGGGCAGGTGACGAGTGGGCTCGTGGTTGCCGCGACATAGCCGAGCGCGCCATTGACCGGTGGATCGTCGAGCGGTGGCGGGGCGCTGTCACGCGGCGCGAAACCGCTTTCCTGCAGCGCCTGCCAGAGCGCGATGCGATCGTTCGCGCGGTGCGCGTGCTCGAGCGCGACGGGGTCGCGGCCGTCGGCGCGCGGCAGTGTCTGGCCGATGCGATTGCGCCAGTCGATGTCCGCCCCGCGCCACCAGCCCGCGATAGTCGGCAGGTCGTGCGTGGTCGTGGTCGCCACGCCGTGCGGGTCCCAGCGTGAAGGCGCGAGAAAGCCCTCGCCCTCGCGCTCGAACCACAGCACGCGAATGCCGTAGAGGCCATGCGAGGCGAGCCGCTCGCGCAGGCCCGGCGGCACGGTGCCGAGGTCTTCGCCGATCACGATCGCGCGATGGCGCCACGATTCGAGCGCAATGAGCCGCACGAGGTCGTCGAACGGATAGCGCAGATACGCGCCGTGGCGGGCGCTTTCGCCTTCGGGCACGAGCCACAGGCGCCGCAGCCCGAGGATGTGGTCGATGCGCACGCCGCCCGCGTGGACGAATGCGGCGCGCAGCATGTCGATGAACGCGCGAAAGCCGTTGTTGTGCATCGCGCGCGGCGAGAACGTGGTGAGCCCCCAGCTTTGACCGGCCTGATTGAAGATGTCGGGCGGCGCGCCGACCGACACACGCTGCAGCATGTCCTGCGGCAGCGACCAGGCGTGCGAGCCGGCGCCGTCGCAGCCCACGGCGAGATCGGCGACGAGGCCGATCGCCATGCCGGCCTCGCGCGCGTTGCGCTGCGCGTTCGAAAGCCCCTGCGCCGCGAGCCATTGGAGGAAGCAGTGGAAGTCGACTTCGCGGCGATGCTCGTGCGCGAACGTTGCCACGTCGCCGCTGCGCGGGTCGCGCAGCGGCTCGGGCCAGTCGCGCCAGTGGCGCGGGCCGCCGGGTGCACGCAGCATCGCCTCCTGGAGCGCCTCGAAGCGCGCATGGTCTTCGAGCGCCTCGCCGCCTTGCGCGCGAAACGCATGGAAGGCGGCGGCGTGTGGCGATCCGCTCACGCGGTCCTCGGTGTCGAAGCGCTCGAACAGCGCGCGCAGCACCTTGAGCTTGAGCGGCAACGCGCGCTGCCAGTCGACGAGCGGCGAGGCTTCGAACTCGCGCCACGCATCGCCGGCATTCGCGGCCACGCTTGCGTCGTGCGCAGCCTGCGCGCCGAATACCGCCGCGGGATCGATGTGCGCGACGTTGAGCCAGAGGCGCGATGAGGGTGCGTAAGGACTGAAGTGGCCCGGCTCGGCGCTGAACATCGCATGCGTCGGGCTCACGGCGAGCGCCTGTGCGCCGCGCCGCGCGCTTTCCGTGGCGAGTGTCGCGAGCGCGGTGTAGTCGCCGATGCCGCCGTCGCCATTGCGTCGGAGTCCATATAATTGCGCGGCCAGTCCCCACAGTGGCGGCACGGGGCTGCCTCCGCCATGGCGCGCGCGCCACGCATCGTCAACGGTATGGCAGCGCGGCGGCGCGACCGCGATCGTCAGCCGGTGATCGTTGATCGTGAGCGTGTGATAGCCGGGCTCGGAGAGCGGCGCGAGCAAGGCGGCCTCGCCGCGCGGCGTCGTGAAGCGGCCTTCGATATGCGCGCCGCTCTCGAGGTCGACGCGATAGTGGCTGCCCGCACGCACCGCCGAATGCGGCAGCTCGATCGCACTATCGTGCTCTGCGGTGATGAGCGGCGGCAGGCGGCGTGTCGACTGCTCCGCGTTGAGCGTGGATGCGCTCTGCCGGATTTGCGCGGCGTTCGCGCAGGGCAGGCCCGCGCATTCGAGCAGCGCGGCAAGCGTGCTGTCCGGCACGCGCTGCACGGCGCCGTACGCGTCGATCCATTCGACCTCGAAGCCCGCGCGTGCGGCAAGGCCCGCGAGCGTTTCGCTGCGGCGCGCCGTGCTCATGCGGCAGGCTCCTCGCGTTGCACGACGCGTGCATCGTGTTCGCTCGAATATCTGGGCACGTCGCCGGTGAGCCAGGCGATGCACGCGCTCTCGGGCAACACGCCGTTGTCGGCGCGATCGCGCGCACGCGCAGGGGTTTCGAAGATCACCATGCCCTCGGGCAGCGGATCGAGCAGCACGCCGTCGCGGCCCAGGTTCAGCGCGATCGAGAGAATGGCCCCGTCGTCGAGTCGCCAGCGTGCGACGAGCGCGGCGAGTCCGTTGGCGGTGTCGTCGGCGAGGACTCTCGCGCCGAGCGCGCGCGCGTGGCGCAGGCGCGGCATCAGCAAATGCGCGCGCACGCAAAGCGCCGATTTGTAGAAATGCATCCATTCGAGCCGTTCGCCGTCGAGCGGCGCATCGGCGGGCGGCGACGAATTCACGAAAGTTTGCAGATCGTTCGGATCGGGTATGCGCGCGCGGCTCGCTTCGTCGTCGAACGCGCTGAACGCCTGGAACTCGAGGCGTCGCCCTTCGCGCACCGCGTCGGCGAGCGGGCCGGTGAAGGCGGTGAAGAACTGGAACGGCTGTGTCGATCCGTATTCCTCTTCCATGAAGAGCAGCGGAATTTGCGGCGAGAGCAGGAGCAGCGCCGTGGCCGCGCGCAGGGCGTCGTCGTCGGCGAGCGCGCGCAGCCGGTCGCCGAACGCACGGTTGCCGATCTGGTCGTGATTCTGCAGAAACATCACGAATGCGGTTGGCGGCAGGTGCGCGCTCGGTTCGCCGCGCGGCTTGCCTGCGTGCACGGGCGACGGCTCGCCCTGATATGCGAAGCCCTCGCCGAGCACGCGCGCGAGCTTGGTGATGGGCGAGTCGGTGAAGGCGCGATAGTAGCCTTCCGATTCGCCAGTCAGCATCACGTGCAGCGCGTGGTGGGCATCGTCGTTCCATTGCGCGCTGAAGTGCGACTCGAGCAGGTTCGCTTCGTTATGCTCGTTTTCCAGCACGAGGTGCACGTGCCGGCCCGGCTCCACGCGCGCCTCAACGTGATCGGCCAGCTCGCGCAGCCAGTTGGTGTTGCCGATCGCATGCGCGGCGTCGATGCGCAGCCCGTCGAAGCGATATTCGGTGAGCCAGTAGAGTGCGTTGTCGCAGAAGAAGTCGCGCACTTCGAAGCGGTCGAAGTCGAGCGCGTCGCCCCATGGCGTCTTCACGCCTTCGCGGAAGAAGGGCTTGGCGTAGAGGCCGAGCCAGTTGCCGTCGGGGCCGAAGTGGTTGTACACGACGTCGATGAACATCTGCAGCCCCAGGCCGTGCGCGGCGTCGACGAGTGCCTTGAGTTCGTCAGGACTGCCGTAGGCCGCGTGCGGCGCGTAGGGCAGCACGACGTCGTAGCCCCAGCCGCGCTCGCCCGGATAGTCGTTGAGCGGCATGAGTTCGACGGCCGTCACGCCCAGTTCCGCAAGCGCGGGCAGGCGCTTCATCACGCCCTGGTATCCGCCCAGCGCGCCCACGTGCAGTTCGTAGAGCACCGTCTCTTCCCACGGCCGCCCTTGCCAATGCGGGTGCTGCCAGGCATAGGCACGCGGGTCGAGCACCTCGCTCGGCCCGTGCACGCCTTGCGGCTGGAAGCGCGATGCGGGGTCGGGTACGCGTTGCTTTCCGTCGATGCAGTAGCGGTAGAGCGTGCCAGGCCCGCATGGCGCCTGGGCTTCGAACCAGCCGTTGCCGCCGGGCGTCATGTCGAGCGGCGCGCTAGCGCCTTGGGCGTTCTCGAACACGATCTGCACCGCCTGGCACGAAGGCGCCCAAAAGCGAAAGCGCGTATGCGGCTGCGCTTGCGATGCACCAATCAACTGCGCGCCGAACGGCAGGCAATGCATGTAATGGCGGACGTGCGGATCTTGCGAAAGCGGGGACATGTTGGCTTCCTGTAGCTATCCAGCAGCGGCTTCGCCCGGGGCCGGCCCAGGGCGCGCTTCGGGGCCCGGCTGCGGCCCAGCGGGCGGGCGGCGCGGGTCCGGCGTGCCCGCGTCCTCGCGCGTGTCCAGCGCGCGGTGCGTCTCGTGCCGTGCTGGCCGTGCGCACAGCACGGCCAGCGTGCGTGCGGCCAGCTCGTACGTCGGCTCGGGCAGCGCGTAGGGCACCGCATCGGGGCGGGCGGTATCGAGGAGCACCTCCCATGCCATGCGTGGCGCCGGCGCGACGAACGTCACCGCACCCTGCGAAGCGTTCAGCATCATCAACAATACTTCCATTTCGCCGTTGAGTCCCGCTCCTGCGCGCCGCATCGTGAACGCGTGCGCCTCGGGGTCCTGCCAGGCCTCCGGCGTGAGTGGCTCGCCGCGCTCGTCGAACCAGTCGATGTCGTGCACGCCGGGCAGCAATTCGCGCTCGCCGAACAGAAAGCGCGTTTCGCGCAGCAGCGGGTGCTCGTTGCGCAGCGCGATCAAGCGCGCGACGAAGCGCGTCATCGCCTTGCCCTGAGGTGTCTGCGCGAGCGACCAGTCGAACCACGAGATGTCGTTGTCCTGACAATACGCATTGTTGTTGCCGCGCTGCGTGCGGCACGCCTCGTCGCCCGCGAGCAGCATGGGCGTGCCGAGCGCGACGAAGAGCGTCGCCAGCATCGAGCGCGCTACGCGCGCACGCGTGGCGAGGATGGCCGGGTCGTCGGTCGGGCCTTCCACGCCCCAGTTCGCACTCCAGTTCTCGTTATGTCCGTCGCGGTTCTCTTCGCCGTTGGCTTCGTTGTGCTTGTGCTCGTACGAAACGAGATCGGTGAGCGTGAAGCCGTCGTGCGAGGTGATGAAGTTGATCGACGCCCAGGGCCGGCGCTTGCGCTTGTCGAACAGGTCCGCGCTGCCGGTGAGGCGCGCGGCGAGATCGGCGCGCTGGCCCGGGGCGCCGCGCCAGTAGCGCCGTACGCTGTCACGAAAGCGGTCGTTCCATTCGGAGAAGCCGGGCGGGTGATTGCCGAGCTGGTAGCCGCCTGGACCCACGTCCCACGGCTCGGAAATCAGTTTGCATTGCGAAAGGACTGGATCTTGCCGCAACACATCGAAGAAGCCGCCGTTCGGATCGAAGCCCGGGTGCTCGCGCCCGAGCGTCACGCCAAGGTCGAAGCGAAAGCCGTCGATGCCGTATGACGTGGCCCAGTGGCGCAACGAGTCGGCCACCATCTGCAGGACGCGCGGATGCGAAAGATTGAGCGTGTTGCCGCAGCCTGTGTCGTTGATGAAGTGGCGCTCGTCGCCAGGCACGCAGCGGTAGTAGCTGGCGTTGTCGAGCCCGCGCCACGAGACGGTGGGCCCTGTCTCGCCGCCTTCGCAGGTGTGGTTGTAGACCACGTCGAGAAAGACCTCGATGCCCGCCGCGTGCAGTTGCCGCACGGCAATGCGCAGTCCGTCGGTGTCGTAGCCCACGAGATAGCCGGGCTCGGGCGCGAAGAACGCAGCGGGGTTGTAGCCCCAGTAGTTGCGCAACCCGCGCTCCACGAGAAAGCGCTCGGTGAGAAACGCGTGCACGGGCAAAAGCTCGATGGCCGTCACGCCGAGTTTGTGCAGATGCTCGATGAAACGCGGCGCGGCGAGCCCGGCGAAGGTGCCGCGCATGTGCGTGCGCAGATCGTGACACAGCATGGAGAGCCCGCGCGGGTGCGCCTCGTAAATCACGGTCTCGCCCCACGGCGTGTCGGGGCGCCGGTCGCGCGACCAGTCGAAGTTGTCGTTGACGACCACGCATTTGGGCATGGCCGGCGCCGAGTCGCGCCGGTCGATCGAGAGGTCCGCGCGGTTCGAATGCGCGCGGTAGCCATACAGCGTGTCGGACCAGCGAAACTGGCCGATGAGCTGGCGCGCATAAGGGTCGATGAGCAGCTTGTGCGGATTGAAGCGCTGCCCCAGGTGCGGCTGATAAGGGCCGTGCGCGCGCAAGCCGTAGACGGTGCCCGGATGGGCACCCGGCAGATAGCCGTGCCACACCTCGTCGGTGCATTCGGGCAAGGTGTAGCGGGTACGCTCCTTGCGGCCGGTGGGGTCGAAGAGGCACAGCTCGATGCGCCAGGCGTGGGCCGAGAACACGGCGAAATTGGTGCCGAGACCGTCCCACGTTGCGCCGAGCGGCCACGGCGATCCGGGCAGCAGGCGCTCAGGTGGGCCATTTGCCATGACGATGCTCCAGATTTTCTTCTTCGTTTTGCATCGGGTTCCTGATTAAATCTGGACGGGTCGACCTCGCTAGCGGCGCAGGCGCAGCATCAGCATGCCGAGCGGCGGCAGCACGAGCGCGGCCGACTGCGGCTTGCCATGGCTCGCCACGCTCTCCGTGCTGACGAGGCCCCCATTGCCCATGTTCGAGCCGCCGTAGATTTCGGCGTCGGTGTTCAGTACTTCGTCCCACTGGCCGGGCTGCGGCATGCCGATGCGGTAGCCGTGGCGCGGCATCGGCGTGAAGTTGCAGATGGCCACGATTTCGCGGCCCGTGCCGTCCACGCGGCGCCAGGCGAGCACGCTGTTTTCCGTGTCGTCGGAAACCAGCCATTCGAAGCCGCCGGGTTCGGCGTCGAGTGTGTAGAGCGCCGGCTCGCTTGCGTAGAGGCGGTTCAGGTCGCGCACGAGCGTTTGCACGCCGCGATGCAGCGGATCGTCGAGCAGGTTCCAGTGTGGCGTGCCGTCGTGATCGAACTCGGCCAGCTGCCCGAACTCGCCGCCCATGAACAGCAGCTTCTTGCCGGGGTGCGCCCACATGAAGCCGAAATACGCGCGCAGGTTCGCGAACTTCTGCCAGCGGTCGCCGGGCATCTTGCCGAGCAGCGAGCCCTTGCCGTGCACCACCTCGTCGTGCGAGAGCGGCAGCACGAAGCGCTCGGACCACGCGTAGACCATCGCGAACGTCATCAGGTGATGGTGATAGCGCCGGTAGACCGGATCTTCCTGCATGTAGTGCAGCGTGTCGTGCATCCAGCCCATGTTCCACTTGAACTGGAAGCCGAGGCCGTTGTCTTCGGGGCGCGCCGTGACGCCCGGCCACGCCGTGGATTCCTCCGCGATGGTGATGACGCCGGGGCGCTGCGGCACATATTGCGTCTCATGATTGAGGCGCTTGAGGAACGCGATCGATTCGAGATTCTCGCGGCCGCCGTAAATGTTGGGCACCCACTCGCCGTGCGCGCGCGAATAGTCGCGGTAGAGCATCGATGCGACAGCGTCCACGCGCAGGCCGTCCACGTGATAGCGCATGAGCCACGCGAGGCCCGATGCGATCAGGAACGCGCTCACCTCGCGCCGCCCGAGGTTGTAGATCATCGTGTTCCAGTCGGGGTGATAGCCTTCGCGTGGATCGGCATGCTCGTAGAGCGCGGTGCCGTCGAAGTCGACGAGGCCGTGCGCGTCGTTCGGAAAGTGCGCAGGCACCCAGTCGACAATCACGCCCAGGCCCGCTTCGTGTGCGCGATCGACGAATGCCGCGAAGTCGAGCGGCGCGCCAAGGCGTGCGGTGGGCGCGAACTGCGCGAGCGGCTGATAGCCCCACGAGCCACCGAACGGATGTTCGGCCACGGGCATCAGTTCGAGGTGGGTGAAGCCCATGCCCTGCGCGTATGGGATCAGGCGCTCGGCGAGTTCGCTCCAGTTGGGCGCGGGCGCGTCGGGCCCTTGCGTGGGCAGCCACGAGGGCGCGTGGACTTCGTAGATCGTCATCGCGGCGCGCGCGTTCTGGCGTTGCGCGCGCGTTTGCAGCCAGTGCTGGTCTCGCCACGCATAGTGGTCGAGCGCCTCGACGGGCGCGACGACCGAAGCCGTGCCCGGCGGGCATTCGGTTTCCTGCGCGCATGGGTCGGCCTTGAGCGGCAGCACTATGCCGCGTGCGCCGAGAATTTCGTACTTGTAGCGTGCGCCTGCCGCCACGCGCGGAATGAAAAGCTCCCAGACGCCGGCCTCGTGGCGCAGCCGCATGGGGTGGCGGCGCCCATCCCATGCATTGAAGTCGCCGACGACGGAAACGCGTTGCGCATTCGGCGCCCAGACCGCAAAGCGCACGCCGGGCACGCCGTCGCTCGCGAGCGGGCGCGCGCCGAGGCATTCGAGCACGGCGTACGGGTCGCCGTCGGCGAGGCGCACGAGCGCTTCGTGAGAGAGATGCGGGCCGAATGAATAGGTGTCCTCGATTTCCTGGATCACGCCATGCCAGTCGATCGCGAGCCGGTAGGGGACCGCCTCGGCGAGTGGCCCGGCGAACAGGCCCGCGGGGTGCACGAGCGTCAGCTCGGCGAGCGTGTGCGCGCGGTCGCGCGCGACGACGCTCGCGCCGGAGGCGTTCGGCAGCCACGCGCGCACATAGGGCGTGCCTTCCACCCAGTGCAGCCCGAGCACGGCGAAAGGATCGCTATGGCGCGCGCCGGCGAGTGCCTCGGCGTCGTGCGGATTGAGGCCGGCGTGGGGTGCGCGCTCAGCCATGGCCACCCCCGCCCGCATGCGAGTGCGTGGATTGTGTGGGCGTGAGGCCAAGCACGCGCGCGGAGAGCGCGGCGAGTCCGCGTATGGGCAGCGCGAGCCAGGTGGGGCGATTGGCGGCTTCGTAGCGAATCTCGTAGGCCGCCTTTTCGATCAGGAACAGGTCGAGCAGCGCCTGCTCGTGCGAAGCGCTCACGAGCGCGAGCGGCGCTTCCGCGACGGCCGCGCGATATTGGCTCAGAAACGCTTCGGCCGCGTAGCCGCGGAAGCGCTCGAACAGCGCGCGCTTGCGATCGACGATCTGCGTCGGCGCGCTTTCTATGGTCGATTGCGCGGCGGCGCCCGCATAGGAGAGCGAGCGCAGGAGGCCGGCCACGTCGCGCAGCGGCGAGGCCTTGGTGCGCCGGTATTCGAGCGCTCGCGCGGGCTCGCCTTCGAAGTCGATCAAATAGGCATCGCCTTGCGAGAGCAGCACCTGGCCCAGATGGAAATCGCCATGAATGCGGATGCGCGTGGCCTTGGCGTCCAGTGGCACGATCTCGTCGAGCTTCGCGATGAGCGCCTTGCGGCGATCGACCAGGCTGCGCGCAAGATCGCGCGCGTCTTCGTCGAGTATGCGTTCGTCTGCGCCCGTATGCTGCGCGACGATGTCGAGCGCTTCGATCAGCATGGACTTCGCGTCTGCGATCCAGTTGCGCACGTCGTTGGGCGTAGCGGCGACGGGCGCGAAAGCCTCTTCGTCGCTGGGCGAGGCGAGCGCCGCGTGCAGCTCGCCCAGGCGCTTGCCGATGGCGCCGATCACCGCGCAATAGCCCTGCACGGCTTCTTCCTCGTTCGCCTGGTCGGCGCTGCTGTCGTCGTCCGTGGCGAGCGCGAGTTCGTCGATCGTGCGGCGCAGGTAATCGAGCGCCCAGTCCCACGCGTTGCCCTGATTGTCGATATAGCCTTGCACGATGATGAGCGTGTGCGGCACGCCCGCAGGATCGATGCGCACCACTTCGCCATAGAGCGGCGCCGTGTTGGCGTAGCCGAGCTTCGTGAGGTAGCGGCTCATTTCCGCTTCGGGGTGCACGCCCGCCATGAGCCGCCGCACGATCTTGAGCACGAGCGTTTCGGCGATCACGAGCGAGCTGTTGCTCTGCTCGGCGGCGAGCCAGCGAACCTCAGGCGTTTCGCCGAGGTCGAGTTCGGCGAGCCGCTCAGTCGGCTCGAAGCGGATCATGCTCTGCTGCACCGTGGGCACGGCAGCGTGTTCGCGCAGCTTGTTGAGCACGCCATAGGCGAACCACGGCAGCGAGAAGGCGTCGGTCAGATAGCCGATCGTGCGTCCGCGCCGCACGCGCGAGAGCGCGAGCTGGATATGCAGCGGCGTGGTGGTGTCGGTGCCCCACGTGATCGCGATGGGCAGCACGTAGCGCTCGCTCGTGCCGTCTACGAGTTCGGCCTCGATCTCGGTGAAGGCGAAACCCGCGCCGTGTATGGTCGTGAGCGCCGCGAGGCGCACTGCGCGCAGCGGCCGGTCCTTCGAGGCGAACCAGCGCCGCCGCGAGAGCCACGAAGGCAGCACTTCCGATTCGAGCAGCCGCACGTTCTCGGGCGTTGCACCCGTTTGCCCTTCGCGGATCACCACGGTCACGAATTCTGGCAATTGCTCCGACGTCGGCTGGCTCCACGAAGGCCGTTGATTGCCCGGGCACAGCAGGAACCAGAGAAAGCCGTAGGGCGGGAAGGTCAGCAGATAAGGCAGCTGCCCGATGGGCGGAAATACGGAGTCGGCCGTCATTTCGACGGGGGCCGTGCCCGCGTATTCGGAGAGGTCGAGTTCGACCGCCTGCGGCGCGCGCGACAGATTCGCCACGCACAGTATGGGCGCTTCGCCCGGCATTTCGCGCAGGTACGCGAGGACCTTGCGGTTATCGGGGCGCAGGAAGCGGATCGAGCCGCGCCCGAAAGCCTGTTTCGCGCGGCGCGTGGCGAGCATGCGGCGCGTCCAGTTGAGCAGCGAATGCGGATCGCGGCTCTGCGCCTCCACGTTGATCGCGTCGTAGCCGTAGAGCGAGCCCATCAACGGCGGCAGCACGAGCTGCTCGGGGTCGGCGCGAGAGAAGCCGCCGTTGCGATCGGATGACCACTGCATCGGCGTGCGCACGCCGTCGCGGTCGCCCAGGTGGATGTTGTCGCCCATGCCGAGCTCGTCGCCGTAGTAGATCACGGGCGTGCCCGGCATCGAGAGCAGCAGCGAATTGATGAGCTCGATACGGCGGCGGTCGCGCTCCATGAGCGGCGCGAGGCGACGCCGGATGCCGAGGTTCAGGCGCGCGCGCCGGTCGCTCGCATAGGTGTTCCAGAGGTAGTCGCGTTCGGAGTCGGTGACCATCTCGAGCGTGAGCTCGTCGTGATTGCGCAGGAACACCGCCCACTGGCAGGTGGGCAGCAAGTCCGGCGTCTGCTTCATGATGTCGATGATCGGGAAGCGGTCCTCGCTCGCGATCGCCATGTAGAGGCGCGGCATCAGCGGAAAGTGGAACGCCATGTGGCATTCGTCTTCGTTGCCGAAGTACTCCTGCACGTCTTCGGGCCACTGGTTCGCTTCGGCCAGCAGCATGCGGTTCGGGTAGTGCTCGTCGATGGTCGCGCGGATCTGCTTGAGGATAGCGTGCGTTTCGGGCAGGTTTTCGTTGTTCGTGCCTTCGCGCTCCACGAGATAGGGCACCGCGTCGAGCCGCAGCCCGTCGATGCCCATGTCGAGCCAGAAGCGCATGATCTGCAGCACCTCGCGCAGCACGGCCGGATTGTCGAAATTCAGGTCGGGCTGGTGCGAGTAGAAGCGGTGCCAGTAGTACGCGCCCGCAACGGGGTCGTGCGTCCAGTTCGAAGGTTCCGTGTCGATGAAGATGATGCGCGTTCCCTGGTACTTCTGATCAGTATCGGACCACACGTAGTAGTTGCGATGATTCGAGCCAGGCTTCGCGCGCCGCGCGCGCTGGAACCACGGGTGCTGGTCCGAGGTGTGGTTGATGACGAGCTCGGTGATCACGCGGATGCCGCGCGCATGCGCTTCCTGAATGAAGCGGCGCACGTCGGCGAGCTGGCCGTAGTCAGGGTGCACGTTGCGATAGTCGGCAATGTCGTAGCCGTCGTCGCGGCGCGGCGAGGGGTAGAACGGCAGCAGCCAGATCGCCGTCACGCCGAGGCCCGCAATGTAGTCGAGCTTGGCGAGCAGGCCCGGGAAATCGCCCACGCCATCGTTGTTCGAATCGAAGAACGATTTCACGTGCACCTGGTAGATCACGGCGTCCTTGTACCAGAGCGGGTCGTCGGAAAGCTGCGAGGGCTTGCCGCGCCGTTGCGTGCCGCGCTCCCCGTGGTGGTGGTGCGGTTCGGACGCGGTGGAGTCCCGCGTGACGGTTTGCACGTGGGTTGCCACGGGCTCGTGCGTGGCGGGGTCACGTTTCATGTCGCTCCTCCGGACGGGAAGTCCTCGTCGAGTTCGGGGTGGCCCTCGATGTGCACGTCGGCGGGCCCGTTGGCGTACTCATTGGCTTGTTCAGGCAGCGGCTCTTCGCGCGGCAGTCCGTGGACCGGCTCGATGCGCCAGATCGCGAAGGGGCGCGTGTGCGGGTCCAGACGAACGTGCTGCCAGCGCCCATGCCACTGGAAGCGCTCGCCCGTCATCTCGTCGACGACACCGAGCGTGGCGTGGTCGTCGAGATGCCAGCGCTGGAACGTCGCCCACGACAGGTCGAAGTCGGCACCCTGTTCGTTGAAGGCGTCGAGATTGATCGCCACCACGAGCACGTTGTCGCGCGCGGGCGTGGCTTTCTCGAAGCAGAGCAGGGCGTCGTTGCGCGCGTCGAGAAATGTAATGCCGAGATGCGTGTGCAGCGCGGGGTTGGCGCGGCGAATGCGGTTGAGCGCGGCGATCTCCGCGACGATGTTGCCGGGCCGGTGCCAGTCCCATGCACGAATCTGATATTTTTCGGAGTCCAGATATTCTTCCGAATTGGGCAGCGCGCGCGACTCGCAGAGCTCGAAGCCGCAATACACGCCCCAGAGCCCCGAAAGCATGGCGGCCAGCGCCGCGCGGATCAGGAAGCTCGAGCGCGCGCCGGTTTGCAGATGGCGCGGATTGATGTCGGGCGTGTTGACGAAAAAATTCGGCCGGTAAAACTCGCGCACCTCGGTTTGCGTGAGCTCCGTAAGGTACTCGGTGAAATCGCGCTTCGATTCGCGCCACGTGAAATACGTGTACGACTGCGAGAAGCCGAGCTTGGCGAGCCGGTACATGAGGCGCGGCCTCGTGAACGCTTCGGAAAGAAAGATCACGTCGGGGTGACGCGCGCGCACGTCGGCGATCATCCATTCCCAGAACGGCAGCGGCTTCGTGTGCGGGTTGTCCACGCGGAAGATGCGCACGCCCACGTCCACCCAGAACAGGATCGCGTCGCGCAGCGCGAGCCACAAATCGGGCTTGGCGTCGTGCGCGTAGAACTCGGGGTTCACGATGTCCTGATACTTCTTCGGCGGATTCTCGGCGTAACGCAGCGTGCCGTCGGGGCGCCACGCGAACCATCCCGGATGCGCCTTCAGCCACGGGTGGTCGGGCGAGCATTGAATCGCGAAATCGAGCGCGATTTCGAGGCCCTGCGCGTGCGCGGCGGCGAGCATGCGGCAGAAGTCTTCGAGTGTGCCCAGTTGCGGATGCACGGCAGTGTGGCCGCCTTCGGCCGCGCCGATCGCATAGGGGCTGCCCACGTCGCCGGGCTGCGCCGTGAGCGCATTGTTGCGCCCCTTGCGGTTCGCGAGGCCGATAGGGTGGATGGGCGGGAAGTACAGCACGTCGAAGCCCATTTCGCGGATGCGCGGCAGCTTCGCGATCACGTCGTCGAAGGTGCCGTGGCGCGATTCGTCGTCGCTCATCGAGCGTGGAAAGATCTCATACCAGCTCGCGAAAGCCGCGGCGCTGCGCTCCGCGTCCACGCGATTGACGATCGTGTCGCGCGAAAGGAACGGCCGGTGGCGCGCGGCACGCACGGCCGCGGCCGTTGCGGGCGAGCAGAGCAGCCAGTAACGTGTTTCGGTGTCCGCAGCAAGGAAGCGCTTCACGATCGCGTCCAGCGTGGCGCAGGTGTGCTTTTGAGACGCGTCACCCGTATCCGACGTTTCGGCGGTTGCGAGTACGCGCGCGAACAGGTGGCTCGCTTCTTCGAGCTCCAGCTCGACGGGCTGGTTCGCAGCGCGCTTTTTCTGCACATGGTCGACGAGCGACGCGAAGTCGTCGCGCCATGCGATCACCACGTACTCGTAGCGTCCCATGCGCTCGAGCGGAAAGCGGCCGGCCCACAGGTCGGTGCCGGCTGGCTGGATGGGTGTCAGCGGCGACTCGTGCCAGGCGGTTTCGTCGGCGGCGCGCCAGAGCACGGCGGCGTCGATGCGGTCGTGGCCCTCCGCGAAAATCGCCGCACGCACTTCACAGCGCTCGCCAACGGCGCGCTTGGCGACGAAGCGGCCATGATCGACCGATGGCGTCGCGCTCTCGATCGCGATGCGGGGCGCGGCGATGGCTTCGGTCACGCTCTTGTGCCCGCTCGTGTCCGACTTGCCGCGATCTTCAGCAGGCGCGAGCACCACGGGCGGACTCGCGAGCGCGCGGAACATCCAGCACGCGCCCGCGGGCAGCGCGAAGGTATCCGGTATCGCGCTCGCATCGCGCTGCGCGGGGGGGCGCGCGCCGCGCAGCGTTTCGGCATCCAGCGGGGCGAAGCGTGTGAAGCTGCCCGGCACGCCGTCGAGCAGTCGCGCCATCTCCACGCGTACCGGCGCGGCGAGCGCCGGATTGACGAGCGTGAGCACGGCATCGTCCGCGTCGCGCAGGTCGGCGCGGTCGCCGCGCAACAGCGCGGCGACGCTCGCCCCCGGTCCATTGAGTGCGCGTAACTCGCCGTTGGTTTGCAGCGTCCACGTCTCGCGTTGGAGCGCGTTGGCTTGCGCGACGTCGCCGCTCAGGTCGAAGGGCGCGCGCGCCCTCGCGGCCTCGAAGGCTTGCGCGCTGTTGCCGCTGTGCGCCGTTGCATCGTTCACGCCGTATTCGAAGCCCATCGGCATGAGCCAGCCGGTGCCGAGCGCGGCGGCTGTGCGCAGCATGCGGCGATAGGCGCGTTCGACGGCGTGTGCGTCGGCGGCGCCCTCCTGGTCGTGCGCGTAGCGCGTGCCGTAGGGCGCTTCCGGAAACGTGACGGGCGAACCCACGCGCCGCAAGGCAGCGTGCTCCTCGACCATCCAGCTCGACGAGAAGTCCCACCAGCGCAGCGAGGAGAAGGCCGCATCGAAGCCCACGCCTTCGAGGCGCGCGATTGCTTCGCGCGGCAGCCCGGGTGTCGCGGCGAGCCAGCGCGCCTGGGGAAAACGCGCGCGCACGGCATCGAAAATCGTGCGCAGCACGTTCGGCGGCGTGCGGTGTGGCGAGTCGATGCGAAAGCCGCCAATGCCTGCCTCGACGAGCGCGCTCGCGCGCGCGGTCCACCATGCGGCGAGCGGCGCGCCTGCGCGCTCGAAGTCGGCATAGGCGACGTTGGCTTCGCGATGGCCGTGGCGCGGGTCGAGCCGCGCGTCTTCGGGCTCGAAGGGATGGAACCACTCGGGGTGGCTGGTGTAGAGCGCGCCGTCGGCGGCGCTGCGGTCGAGCACGAGGTCGGCGAGCAGCGTGACGCCGCACGTTTGCGCCGCAAGGGCCAGCTCGCGCAGGGCGTCGTCGACGCCTTGCGGCGAGCCGAAGGCGGGGTGCAGCCGCGCATGGTCAGCGATGATGCGGTCGTCGCCCGACGCGCCCGGCGCGAACAGCCCGCCGATCAAAACATGGTCGAAGCCGAGCGACGCGGCGCGGGCGAACTGCGCCGGCCACGCGTCGAGCGGCCCGACATGGACGGAATGGACGAAGTAGATCCGCGGCGCATAGGCGTGGGGAGGTTCCATCGGTCGTATTCCAGGTACGTGAGGCGACGGGGATGCAGGACGGGGTTAGCCGAAATGCGATCACGCCGCCCGTGGGCTGCCGGAGCGTGCCGCGCTGCGCGGGGTGGACAGGCACATGCTGTTCAATGTAGTGCAAGAGCAGGCCGGAACCAAACCGCATGCGCCGCGTGGCGACTTGCGGTGCCGGTCAGCAAGGCACATGCCCAAACGCAGTGCGCGGGCGCGGCATGCGTGCGCTAGCCGCGCGAGGGACGCGCGAGATCGGTATGAGGTGCAGAGGGGCCGGACCGGCATCGATTGCCGGTATGCATTGCATTGTTCGGGTGAAATGGAGCGCTGAAACGAGCGGCTGCAACGACCGGTTGTTGTAAGGGCCTGTTGTCAGGACCGGCTGCAGCGCTCAACCGCCGACCATGCTTGCCGCGATGTTCACGCACAGGCCGAGCACAGAAACATTGAAATAGAACGACAAAATAGATTGCGCGAGCGCGGCGCGGCGCGCGTTGCGGCCGCGCAGGCCGACATCGGCGGTTTGCGAGGCGCAGGCAATGGTGAACGAAAAGTACAGGAAGTCCCAGTAATTGGGCTTGAGATCCTCGTCGGGAAACACGAGCGCGGGCACGGCGGGATCGGAGCCGTAAAAAAGGCGCGCGTAATGCAGCGTGAAAATGGTCGGAATGAGAAACCACGCACCGATCAGCGTGAGGCCCGTGAGCAGCGAATGCAGCACTTTCGAAGCCGTGCCGAGGTCTTTCGTTGTGCCCAGTTCGAGCACGATGGCGACAATGCTCGCCACCGTCGCCGTGCAGACGATGAACAGCACGATGCCCGCGTTTTCGTCTTCGCGCTGGGCGTTCTGGCGCACGGCCTCTTCGTTTGCAAACGCCATGTGAAGCCAGATCAGCACGAGGTAGGTCCAGATTGCCGCGTCCTAGCCGATCAGCGCGCGCGCCGGAGGACGGATCGAAGCGGGCACGAGCGCACCGGCAACGGTGCCCACGGCAATGCCGATCATCAAGTGCGGCCGGTTGCGTAGCACCTGCGGATAGAGGCTCATGGAGTATGGCGTAGCGCACGAACGGGGTGCGGCGATTCTACCGTGCATGAACTGGCACTGTGACGTGCATTGCATGTACTGATGTTCGGTATCGATGCATTCGGTTTGTCTTATCGGGGCGGAAGAGGCTATATTGCATGCGCAACGCAGCAATGTTTCCTTTCCATGCCCGCGCAGCGACGCCTTGAAGGCGCACTCGCGCGCAGCACGACGATTGCGAACGTTGCGCGCATCTTGCGCCGCCCGCGCCGGCGGCAAGCGTGTTTCGCCTCGCATGCGGGGATAGACCTCATCTGGAGTGCTCATGACAGATGTGACGCAACACGGGATCTCGCAGGCGCCGCACGAACTTTGCGCCGCGGTTGGCCGCCCTGGCCGCCGCCGCTTCGTGACGCTCACATGCGCGGCGGCGCTGCTCGCCTTTGCGGCCGCCGGGCGCTCAGGCGCGCCTCTGGGCATCGGCCGAGCGTTTGCGGCCGCGCCCGCCGCCGACAGCGGCTATGACGCCTTTATCAAGCTTTCGCAGCGCCTCACCGGCCGCACGAGCTTCGACACGGTGCTAGGCCAGCGCGTCTACGCGTCGCTCGGCCGCGAGAGCAGCCAGTTCGAGGCGAACGTCGCCTCGCTCAATACCTGGCTGGAAGGCCATGGCGGCGTGCCATCCGACACGGTGACCGCCGCGCTCAAGTCCGATCAGCCGGAACTCGCCTCGACGGTGGGCGACATCATGCGCGCGTGGTATCTCGGGCTCGTGGGCGACATGCCGCACGTGCAGGTGGTGGCCTACGAAAAGGCGCTGATGTTCGACCCCGTCAACGACGTGCTGACGATTCCCTCGTATTGCCGCGACGTACCGTTCTACTGGACGCAGAAGCCCGCAGACGGGTGACGCGAACAGAAGCAGTTGCCGGCGGCGCCATGCGCGGCCGGAAGACCTCGCGCGTGCTGCCTCTCGCGCAGCCGCCGGCGCGCCGCCATCTCGGATGCTTGAGCGCACGGCACGGCGCACATTGAGGCCGCGCCAGGTCCCCACAACGAAAGCCAAAAGAAAGAGGTCGAGCATGGCGATAGAACACTCCGCCGACGTAGTCGTGGTCGGCTCGGGCGTGGCGGGCAGCGTGGTGGCGCATCAATTGGCGCAGGCCGGCGCTTCCGTGATCCTGCTCGAAGCGGGGCCGCGTCGCGCGCGCGGGCAGATCGTGGAGAACTTCCGCAACTCGCCCGCGAAAGCCGATTTCGCGACGCCTTATCCTTCCGCCAGCTACGCGCCGCATCCCGAATACTCGCCGCCCAACGACTATCTCGTGCAGAAGGGCGACTATCCGTACAACTCGCAGTATTTGCGCCTCGTAGGCGGCACGACGTGGCACTGGGCCGCCGCGGCCTGGCGTCTTCTGCCTGCGGACTTTCGCCTGAAAACGCACTACGGCGTGGGGCGCGACTGGCCCTATCCCTACGAGACGCTCGAACCGTGGTACCAGCTCGCGGAGGTGGAGTTGGGGGTGTCGGGCCCGGACGCTTCGTACGATCTCGGCTCGCCGCGCTCGAAACCCTACCCGATGAGCATGCTGCCGCTCTCGTACATGGACCAGCGCTTTTCCGAAGTGCTGAATGCGCATGGATTCCACGTGGTGCCCGAGCCGGTTGCGCGCAACAGCCGCCCCTACGACGCGCGCCCGACCTGCTGCGGCAACAACAACTGCATGCCGATCTGTCCGATCGGCGCGATGTACAACGGCGTGATGCATGCGGACAAGGCCGAGCGCGCGGGGGCGAAACTCGTGCCGCAGGCCGTGGTGTATCGCATCGAAGCCGACAACAAAGGTTTGATTACCGCGGTGCACTACAAGGACCCGAACGGCAGCAGCACGCGCGTGACGGGCAAGCTCTTCGTGCTGGCCGCGAACGGCATCGAAACGCCCAAGCTCATGCTGATGTCGACGAGCGATGCGTTCCCGCACGGCATCGGCAACAGCTCCGACCAGGTGGGCCGCAATCTCATGGATCACCCGGGCACGGGCGTCACGTTTCTCGCCAACGAGCCGCTATGGCCGGGGCGCGGGCCGATGGAGATGACCTCGGTCGTGAACTTCCGCGATGGCGCGTTTCGCTCTGATTACGCTTCGAAGAAGCTGCATCTGTCGAACGGCGTGCCGACGATGTCCGTCACCGCCGCGCTCATCAAGAACGGCTTGACCGGCGCGGAGCTCGACCGGCAGATACGCGAGCGCACTTCGCGCACGCTCAACATCAACAGCTTCCACGAGCATTTGCCCGAGCCGCAGAACCGTGTGGTGCCCTCCGGCGAGCACAAGGACGGGCTCGGCATTCCGCAGCCCGAGATCTACTACTCGATCAACGACTACGTGAAGAAGAGCGCGGTCAACACGCATGAACTGTACGCGCAGATCGCGCAGCTTTTCGGCGGCACGGAGGTCACGTTCGACGATACCTTCGCGCCGAACAATCACATCATGGGCACGACGATCATGGGCGCGAACGCCGCCGATTCGGTGGTCGACGCCGACTGCCGCACGCACGATCATTCGAACCTGTTCATCGCCAGCAGTGCGGTGATGCCAACGGCGGCCTCGGTGAACTGCACGCTGACGATAGCCGCACTGTCGCTGAAGCTCGCTGACAAGCTGCGCCGCGAGCTTTGATGCGATCGGGGCGCTGTGCATGGGAGCGCACCACGTGCTGAAGCGCCAGGCGCGGTCGACACCTATGCACGGGTCCGTACTAAGTGCTGAAGCACTAAGTGCGGTCGACAGCTATGCATGGGACCGCACTAAGTGCTGAAGCACTAAGTGCGGTCGACAGGAGACAGGAGATGAAAGCAATGAAGTCCCCAACGGCGAGCAACGAGCGGTTGAAGCGCGCGGCCACGTCCTTGCCCGGGTTTGCGCGCGCGACGCGCCGCGCGCGTGCCGCGACGGCGGCCGCGCTGTTCAGCGCCTTCGCACTCTACATCGCATGGCACGCTGCGCACGAGCCGCACACGCGTCCTGTCGACGAGCTGCCGATGTCCACCGCGCGCGGCGACGAAGCGTCGACGCCCACCGCCGACGCGAACAAGTCCGATCTCATCAAGCGCGGCGAATACCTCGTGCGCGTGGGCGACTGCGCCGCGTGCCACACCGCCGACCTGAGCCGGCCGTTCGCGGGCGGCCTTCCCATTCGCACGCCGTTCGGCAAGCTCTATACGCCGAACATCACGCCCGATCCCGACACCGGTATCGGCAAATGGAGCGATGCCGATTTCATGCGCGCGATGCACGAAGGCATCGGCAAGGGCGGCGAGCGGCTTTATCCGGCTTTCCCCTACGTCGAATTCACGCGCGTGTCCGAGCAGGACGTGCTCGCCATACGCGCCTGGCTGAACACGCTTGCGCCCGTGCACTACACGCCGCCCGCGAACGAACTGCACTTCCCGTTCAACCAGCGCTGGCTGATGACCTTCTGGAATCTCTTCAATTTCGACGAAGGCCGCTTCGTGCCGGATCCGAAGCAAAGCGCCGAATACAACCGCGGCGCCTATCTCGTCCAAGGGCTCGCGCACTGCGAGGAGTGCCACACGCCGCGCAACTTCATGCAGGGCCTCAAGTCGACCGGACGCTTCTCGGGCGCGACGCAGGCGGGCTGGCAGGCCTACAACATCACGCCGGACCGCACGGGCGGCATCGGCAACTGGAGTGACGACGCGTTGATCTCCTACCTGTCGACGGGCGTCGCGCCGGGCCACGCAAACGCCGCCGGCCCGATGGCCGAAGTCGTGCAGAACTCGACGCAGTATCTGACGCGCGAAGACTTGCGCTCGGTCGCGGCGTATCTGAGCGCGCAGCAGCCGTTTTCGGGCGGCGTTTCGCGGGCGCGCGATTCATTGGGCAAGCCCGCCACCGACGACATCACCGCGCTGCGCGGCATGACGATCACGAGCGTGAACGGCTTGCAGCTTTTCGTGGCGAACTGCGCGAGCTGCCACCACTGGACCGGCGAGGGCATTGGCGCGAGCGCGCCGGGGGCATACCCATCGCTGATTCACAATAGCGTGGCGGGCGCACAGAGCCCGAACAACCTCGCGATGGTGATTCTGCGAGGCGTGGCGCGCAAGACGAAAGCCGCCGACGTGCTGATGCCCGCATTCGGCGACGAACTGAGCAACGACCAGGTCGCGGCGATTTCGAACTACGTCACGAAGCAGTTCGGGAATCCCGAGGCGACCCTCACGGCTGACCAGGTGGCGGCGCTGCGCGCCCAGCCGCAGTAATGCGCGGCCTTCCGATGGCGTGCGCCGCGAAGCGGCGGCAATTGCAGAAAACCCATGCGCTTGCGGGAGCAGGCACGTCGCTTGCGTACGTTTATCGCTTCCATGAAGCCGCCCTTTGGGACCGCAAGCGATACGATGGGTGGCGCGCATACGACGCCCTTCCACAGCGCTATGATTAAGCGATGACGCACACTCCTGACGCTCTCGTTCAGCACCACGCCGCCAACCTTGCGGGCCGCGATTTTGTCGTCGGCGATCTGCATGGTTGCGTGGATGCTTTGCGCTATCTGCTACGCGAGGTCGACTTCGACACTGCGCGCGACCGGCTGTTTTCGGTGGGCGATCTCGTCGATCGCGGCGAACGCGAGCACTGCGAGCAGGCGCTGGCGCTCGTCGACAAGCCGTGGTTCTATCCCGTGCTCGGCAATCACGAAGATGCGCTGTGCGAAGTCGCCGAAGGCACGCTGCCGCGCAATCGATGGTATGGCATTGGCGGCGGCTGGGCGCAGGGGCTACCCGACGAGGTGCTCGCGCGCTACGCGCGGCGGCTGCGCCAACTGCCGCTCGCGCGCGTGGTGGGCGAGGGCGCGAAACGCTTCAATGTGATCCACGCGGAGTTCTTTGGCGACGACGCCGCACTCGACAGCGGCCAGTTCGATGCCGAGGTGCGCGATCGCCTGCTTTGGGGGCGCGATCTCGTGCTCGGAACGGGAAAGCCGCCGCACCACGGACTCTCGCTCACGTTTTGCGGACATACGCCGGTGCGCGAAGTGAGGCAGATCGGCTCGCAAGTGTTCATCGACACGGGCGCTTTCATTACCGAAGGATGTCTCACCATCGTCGAGGCGCGTACGTCGGGCATCTGGTCGGTTTCGACGGTCGACGCGCTCGCGCACGGTGCGGCGGCGATCGTGCTGCCCTGATGGCTGTCGTCGCGCAGGCGCGGCGCCGCTCCTGGCACCTCTGTCTACCAATACCGATCGTCCGCGATCGTCTGCGTCATACGATGCGGTTCAACTCGAACACCATGTCGATGGTGTGACCGTTCCAGTTGTATTCCAGATACGCCGCGTGATGGCACGCGCGCAGCAGCGTCGTGCTGAGCGCGGCGAGGCATTCGCCGCCTTCGTCGCGCACGGACGGATAGGCGATGCCCGGCGCGCGCGCCGCGCGGGCGGCGCGGCCGAGCGCGTGGCCGGCCGTGTAGTCGTCGGGCGAGAGCACGCTCAGGTCTGGCGTGGGGTCGTCGCGCAGGTCGATCACTTCGCCATGCGCCATGACCGTGTAGAGCCGCATTTGCTGACGTATCGGCTGTTCGTTCGTCGCCGCGAGAAAGAGCGCCGAGTGATAGCGCGTCTCCGCGATGGCGGTGGCGCGCGAGCGTGCGCAATAGAACACGCCGTAGGTGCCGTCGGAAAAGCGGCTACCCTGCGGATTCAGGTGCGTGAACGCCGCCATGATCGGCCCGAAGCCTGGGCCGAAGCGGCGCTCCTCGCGCGGCACGAGGTCGAGCTCGCCGGTTTCCGTGCGCAGCCGGTCGTTGGTCAGCGCTTCGAGTGCGTAGAGCGCATCGAAATCTTCCGCCGATGCCACGCGGTCGAACAGATTCACGGCCGGAAAGCGGGTGGGAATCACCCGGAACGCGGGTGACCAGCTGAGCTGCGCGCTGCGCCAGCGGTCTTGCCATCTCGCTTGCGTCACGCCCACCCGCCTCGCATTGCGTCGAGATACTGGCGCACCGCAACGAGGTCGCTGATATTGCCGGCCAGCATACGGTCGAGCGCGCGCCTGCCGCCGAACGGCGGGGCGCTGTTGGGGCGCTTGACCCAGGTGTCGGCGGCGGCGGGTTGGGGAAGGAGGATCTGTAGCGCCTTGTAGATGCCCAGCAGCAGCGAAAGCCGCTCCAGCGTGTCGCGGCCAAGCCGTGCGCTTTGCGGCGACTGCTTCCACTTGAAGAACGTCGAACGGCCCGGCGAGCCGAGCAAGACGATCTGCTCGTCGATGCTCAGGTCCCAGTCGCGCGCGATGTTGAAGAACGCCCTCAGCCCCGCCGCCGACATTTCGGTCAACGAAGGCTCGGCGCCGGGTCGTCGCGCCGGTGTGGCGGAAGCGGTGGCAGCTGGCATGGTGATCGAGTCCTGAATTGAACTTTTAGTAGATATTAGTCCATATGTGGATTATTGCAAGTTTTGACTCGGTATAATCCTCGCCGGTCATTTCGAGATGAAGACGGCATACGAGGAGAAGCAGGGTGCGAGCAGGCGTATGGATGGTCGCGGCGATGGTCATTTCAATGCCGGCGTGGGCAGCCGGGCAGGGGGAGCCGGCAGGCTCGTCGGCGCATGTGGTGCAGGGCGCCGTCGTCGCGCAGCCGCCGGCCGATTCTGGTGCTTCTGGTGCTTCTGGTGTTTCCGGTGCTTCCGCTGCGAAGCCGGCGCATCCCGCGCATGCATCGCACGGTCGGCACGCTGCCAAGGCGCGTGGCGCCCATGGCAATGCGGCGCCGCATGCGCAAGGACGGGCCGGCCATGAGCATACTGTCACGGCCGCACATGCGAACGGCGCGCACACCAGGCCCAAGGCGAAGTCGTCGCACGTGCCGGCCCATGCAGGGGTTCAGCGGCACGCGTCCGGCGAGGCACACGCCGCGAATCGCCCGCATCATCCGGCGTCCGCCGTCGCGGCGGCGCCTCGAAGCGTCACGCAGAAGCATCCGGCGCCGAATGCCGTTACGGTGCGCCCTGCGCAGCGACGCAAGCTCGTCGTGGACGCGCCGCCGCCGCGCGTGCACCGCGCGATTCCCACGCCGCGCGAGTTGCCGCCGATCCTGAGCTGAGCGTCGCCAGGCGGATGCGGCGCCGCCTCAGCCCGCGCCGAGCCCCGACGCGAGCAGTTGCAGGGTCGCCTCGGTTCTCGGCTCGCGCAAGCGCGAATGCAGCGTGACCTGCGAAGCCGGCAGTGCGGGCAAGCCGAGCCGCGCGCCAACGTCGACGAGCTCGCGTGGCGCGACCCGCCGCGCCAGCGGCGAAACCGCGAGACCCGCGGCCAGCGCCGCGCCCACCGCGGCGACGCCGCCCCCCACGAACACCTCGGTCCACGCGATGCCCGCAGCGTCCAGCGCGCGGATGGCCGTCGCGCGCACCGCGCAGGGCGCGGCGAGCAGCGCGAGCGGCAGCGCCGTGCCGGGTTGCCACTGCCATTGCGGTGAGGCGAGCCACACGAGCGGCTCCGCGAAGAGCCGCCGGGCATCGCCGCGCGGCGCTTCTTCTTCCTCCTGGCGCACGATGACCGCGTCGAGCCGCCGTTCGTCGAACTGCGCGAGCAGCTGCGCCGAGAGCCCGAGATGCAGCTCGATCACGAGCCCAGGATCATGCACACGAAGCTGGGCGAGCTGGCGGGCGAGATTGGCGTCGGCGACGTGCTCGCTCAAGCCGAGCGCGAGTCGCCGTTCGTCGCCCGATAGCGCTCCGAGTGCCCGTTCGTGCGCGCCGAGCAGATCGCGCGCCGCGCCGAGGAACGTGAGCCCATCGGCCGAGAGCCGCACCACGCGCGGCGTGCGTTCGAGCAGCTGCTTGCCCAGATGCGCTTCGAGGCGCTTGAGCTTGAGGCTCACGGCCGATTGCGTGGTGTCGAGGGCATCGGCGGCGCGCGTGAAGCTGCGCAGTTCGGCAACGAGCACGAAGGCGCGCACGGCATCGAGATCCAGTGGTTTCATTTCAGATGGAAATAGATGAAATATCTAATGATGTCTGTTGATTATGATAGATCGCGCCTAAGCTGATGTCATGTCAAACCCACCAAGGAGCCCGACATGCCATTCACCCGAATCGCCGTTCGTGCCGGCAAGCCCGCCCCGTACCGCAAGGCACTCATGCAGGGCGTTCACCTCGCGCTGATGGAGGTGTTCAAGGCGCCCGAGGACGACCAGTTCATGGTCGTCACCGAGCATGACGCCGACAATTTCGTGTTCGGCCGCCATTACCTCGGCATTGAGCGCAGTGACGATCTCGTCATGATCCAGATTGCCGTGAGCAACACGCGCGGCCAGGATCAGAAGAAGGCGCTGTTCGCGCAGATCGCGGAAAACCTCGCGCGCGATCCGGGGGTGAGGCGCGAGGATGTGTTCGTCAATCTTGTCGACGTGGCGCGAGAGAACTGGTCGTTCGGCAATGGTGTTGCGCAGTACGCGACTTGAGAGATGGCAGTTCCTCCCCTGTCGGCCAGATCTGGCATCGGAAAGGATCGGCGCTTCACGAAAATGTGATCCGGGACTGGTGCGTTGATGAACGTTTCGGTTTCCTCAATATGCTGCACCGTCCCGCGCGCCTGGCATTTCCGCCTGCGTACGCTTCGCCGCGACGAATGAGTAAACCACGGGCAGCACGAATAGCGTGAACGCCGTGCCGGCGAGCATGCCGGTCGCGAGCGTGATACCTATCGCGAAGCGGCTCGCCGCTCCCGCGCCGCTCGCGAACACGAGCGGCACCACGCCCGCGACCATTGCAGCCGTGGTCATCAGGATTGGGCGCAGCCGCACTGCGGCCGCACGCTCGATTGCGGCGGCGCGGCCAAGCCCTTCGGTGTGCCGCAGTTCGTTGGCGAAAGTGACCATCAGAATGCCGTGCTTCGAGATGAGCCCGATCAGCGTCACAAGCCCGATCTGCGTATAGATGTTGAGCGTCGCGTAGCCCAGATAGAGCGGCACGAGCGCGCCGCAGACGGAGAGCGGCACGGTCACGAGAATCACGAAGGGATCGCGCACGCTCTCGAACTGCGCGGCGAGCACGAGAAAGATCACGATCAGCGCGCATACGAACGTCACGACGAGCCGGTTGCCCTCCTGCACGAATTGCCTCGACTCGCCCAGCCAGTCGATCGAATAGCCGGCAGGTAGATTCCACGAGCGCAGGAATGCGACTGCTTCGCCCATCGTCACGCCCGCCGCCGGTATCGCCGAAAACGTGACGGCGTTCCTCTGGTTGAACTGGTTGAGCATCGCGGGCTGGTGACCTGTCGACACGCGTACGACCGTCGACAGCGGAATCATCTCGTCCGCCGCGGTCTTCACGTAATAGCGGCTCAACGTATCGGCGGACAGGCGCTCGCTGCGCGTGACCTGCGGAATCACATCGTACGCGCGGCCGTCGTGGTTGAAGCGATTCACGTAGTTTTCGCCCACCAGCACCGCGAACGTCTCGGCAATGTGCTGCATCGTGATGCCGAGTGCGTTTGCGGCGTCGCGGTCGATGTCGACGTTGATCGCACGGCTGTCGAACGTGAGGTCGCTGTCCACGGCCGCGAACAAGCCGCTCTTCGCTGCGTCCGCCTTCAGTTTCTCCATCTGCGCGAACAGATCCGGGTAGCTCGCGGGCGCTTGCAACACCATCTGCACCGGCAGGCCGCCGCTCGACGCAGGCAACGCTGGCAGCAAGAATGCGAACACCTGGGTGCCGGCTATTGCGTTCGCGCCGGCCTGCACGAGCGGCTGTAATTCGAACGCGCTGCGCTTGCGCCCGGACCAGTCGACGAGGTTGACTCCGGCAAAGCCGAGGTTGTTGCCGTTGTAGCTGTTCAGGATGAAGCTTGTATCCGCTTCCGGCAACGTGCGGAATACGCGCTCCATGTCCGGCGCGTAGCGTTCCATGTAATCGAGGTTCGCGTACTTCGGCGCCTTGATCGCGGCCATGATCGAACCTTGGTCCTCGGGCGGCGCGAGCTCGTGTTTCGCCCCCAGCGCGAGCGGCACGATGACGGCCATCGCACCGATGCCGAGCGCGACCGTCGCGCCGCGCGCCGCGAGGCTCGCACGCAGCGCGCGCCGGTAGCTTTCGGTGAGTTGCCCGAGCACGCGCTCGACCGTGCGCGCGAAGCGGGTGGCGGCAACGTCGCGTGCGAGCAGGCGCGCGCCGAGCATGGGCGACAGCGTGAGCGCGACTACGCCCGACATGAACACGGCGCCCGCGAGCGTGAACGCGAACTCGCGAAATAGCGACCCGGTCAGCCCGCCCATCAGCCCGATGGGTGCGTAGACGGCGATCAGCGTGCCCGTCATCACGACGACCGGCGCGACGATCTCGCGCGTACCCGCGAGCGCCGCGCGCAGCGGCGTCTCGCCGCCTTCGATATGGCGGTGGATGTTCTCGACGACAACGATCGCGTCGTCGACGACGAGGCCGATGGCGAGCACCATCGCAAGCATGGTCAGGATGTTCAGCGAGAAGCCGGCAGCCAGCATCAGCAGCGCGGTGCCGGCGAGCGACAGCGGAATCGCGATCACGGGCACGATCACCGCGCGCGGCGAGCCGAGAAACACGAAGATCACGACGACGACGATGACGACCGTCTCGACCAGCGTGATGCGAACCTCGTCGATCGACGCGTGAATGAAACGGGCGACGTCGAAGCCGTTCGCGATGACGAGGCCCTCGGGCTTCGTGTGTTCCATCTGGGGCAGCAGCGCCTCGATGCCGCGCACGATATCGAGCGGATTGCCCGACGGCGTTGCGTTCACCGCGATATAGACGGCGCGGCGCCCGTTCATCAGCGCGCTCGAGTCGTCGTTCTGGCCGCCCATTTCGACGGACGCCACGTCCTTGAGCCGTACGACACCCTGGTCGTCGCCGTCCGTCTTCACGACGATCTCGCCGAACGCGCGCGCATCGCCGAGATCGGTATTCGCGGCAATGTCCGCGACCGTCATTGCGCCTTTCGCTTGACCCGGCGCCGCCTGCACGTTGTTCGCCTTCAGCGCCGCGGCGACGTCGCCCGCGCTCAGTCCGTGCGCGGCAAGGCGCGCCGCGTCGAGCCACACGCGCATCGCGAGGTTGCGGCCGCCGAGAATGTCCGCGGACGCGACGCCAGGCACGGCGGTCACGAGCGGCTGCGCGACGCGCATAACGAAGTCGGTGATTTCGGGCACGGACAGCGTATCGCTCGCGAAGCCGAGGTACATGACGGCGGTCGGCGCGTCCGTGAGCTTCGTGATGGCCGGATCGCTCGCATCGGCTGGCAGCTTGTATTTGACCTGTTGCACCTTCGCCATGACTTCGGTCATCGCGCGGTCCGAATCCGCGTCGAGGCGCAACCGCGCCTTCACGACGCTGCGGCCTTGTGTCGTCGTCGAGGTGAGATAGTCGATGCCGTCCGCGGTCGCGATCGACTGGGCGATGGGCGTCGTGACGAAGCCCTGCATCAGCGCCTGTGATGCGCCGGGGTAGCCGGTCTCGACGCTGATCGTCGCACTTTCGAGCGCGGGGTATTGCCGGACCGGCAGCGCCATCAGCGCGCGCACGCCGACGAGCAGGATCAGCAGGCTCAAGACCGCGGCCAGCACCGGCCGCTGGATGAACAGATCGGTCCAGCGCGCGTTGTCCGCATTGTCGTTGCGGCGCGGGCTCATTGTGGCCGCTCCGGCGGCGGGGCACCTTCGAGCGCGATCTTCACGCGCATGCCCGGCGCGACGCGCAACTGGCCGGACGTGACGACGACGTCGCCTTGATGCAGCCCATCGAGCACCGCCACGCGGTCGTCGCGCCGTGCCCCGGTCTGGACGCGGCGGATCGCGACCGTGCCGACGCCATCGCGGTCGGTTTGCTCGACGACAGCAACCGTTTCGCCGTCCTGCGAGGTCTGGACCGCGGTATCGGGTATTGCGAGCACGTCGTGTTGGGGCGGCAGCTCGAGCCTGACCTGCGCATACATGCCGGGGCGCAGAAGATGATCAGGATTGCTTAGCGTGGCCTGGGCGCTCACATTGCGCGTACGTTCGCCGACATGCGGTTCGATCGCGGTGACGCGCGCGTCGAACAGGCGGCCGGGAAACGCGTCGGTCGAAATGCGTACGCTCGCGCCGGGACGCAGTTGCCCGAGATGCTTTTGCGGCACCGCGAAATTCACGTACAACGTGTCGAGGTCCGTCAGCGTTGCGATGGGGTCGCCCGCGTTCAGATATTGGCCGACGTTCACGCGGCGCAAGCCGATCTCGCCACTGAACGGCGCGCGCACGGTTTTCTGCGCGATGACGGCCTGCACTTGCCGCGCATCTGCGGTGGCAGCCGCGAAATCGAACCGATGCTCGTCGAGCGCCCGGCGCGATTCCGCGCCCATCGGCACCAGCGTTTGCGAGCGCTCGAGCTGCGTTTTCGCATAGGCGGCCCTGGCTTGCAGACTTGCGAGCCGCGCGCGCTCCGGTTCGTCGTAGAGCTGCACGAGGCGCGCGCCTTCGGCGACCGCCGTGCCCGGCTCGAAGTCGATGGCCGTCACGCGCCCGGCCACCTCCGGCGCGAGCGTGACTTGCCGAAGCGCCGCGAGCGTGCCGATCGCATCGAGCGTGATGGGTTCCATGCCGGCCCGCGCGACGGTGGCCGCGACCGTGAGCGGCGGGGCAGCGGGCGGGGCCTCCCGCGCGGATGCGTCGCGCGCGTGCCGCCACAGCACGAAGCTGCCGAACACGGCGGCGAGCGCGACGACCGTCAACGCGAGCGGTCGGGCGGCGCGCAGCCGCGCGCGCCATGGGGACAGGGCTCTCATGCGCGGCTCTGCATCACGAACGCTCGGCGGGTCGCGGCGCATGCGCTTCCGACGCCGCAGGGGACGCGCCGCGCTGCGCTGCAGGCGCCTGCTTCGCGCGAACATTGGACGCGGGCGTACCCCACTGGACGATCAGCATGCCCCCGACGATCAGCAGCACGCCCGCAATGCGGCCGGGGTTGGCGTGCCTCACGGGCAGGCCCATGACGCCGAAATGATCGATCAGCAGCGAGGTCAGCATCTGCCCGGCGATCACGCAGACGATGAACGACGTCGCGCCCAGACGCGGCGTCAGCACGAGCGCGGCGGTGATGTAGATCACGCCCGCGACGCCGCCGAACCAGATCCACGGCGGCATGCGCATCGCATCGCGAACGAAGGGTAGTGGGGCTTGCGTCGCGAAGAGCGCCGGCACCACGACGACGAAGCTCACGCAAAGCGATACGAGCGTTGCCCACAGCGGGTGACCGAGCGCGCGGCCGAGGGCCGCGTTACTGCCGGCCTGCAACGGGACGAGCGCGCCGGCAACCACTGCGGCGCTTCCCAGCATGATGCCGGACAAGGACAGAGCGGAAGGCACGGGACACCTCCTGTTTCTTGTTGTTGAGTCGTGGAGATTTTCATATATTAGTTTTTCGAATAAAAATTCTTGGTTGGCATATCCGCTATTCTTTTCGCGAATAATGAATAATCTGAAACAGGTTGATTTGAATCTACTGGTGACGCTGCATGCCTTGATGATCGAAAAACACATCTCGCGTACAGCCACGCGGCTGCACAAGAGCCAGCCCGCGATCAGTCACGCGCTTGCGCATTTGCGCAAGATCTTCAACGACCCGTTGCTCGTACGCAGCGGCGCCAGGCTCGAACTGACGCCTCGCGCGACCGAGCTGATGCAGCCGCTTTCCGAGGCGCTGCATCAGCTCGGCGCGCTGCTCGAACCGCCTCGCTTCGACCCGTCGGATGCGCAGCAAACGTTCCGTCTCGCCATGTCTGACTACGGCGCGCGCGTCGTGCTGCCGCGGCTCGTGCGGCTGCTGCGCGAGCAGGCGCCGGGCATCGACATCGCGGTCGGTCAGGCTACCCGGGAAGTGATGCAGATGCAGGTGCTCGACGGCGAGATCGATCTCGCGCTCGGCGTGTTCCCGACGCCGCCGTCGGGCCTGTATGCGCAGACGCTGTTCGAGGAGTCGTTTGCCTGCGTGGCTGACGCGGCGAGCCTGCCGCCGTCGGGCGGCATCGCGCTCGACGCATGGCTCGAGCGGCCCCACGCGCTCGTCGCGATGCGCGGCGGAATGGACAACGAAATCGACCGTGCGCTTGCGCGGCTGAACCGCCGCAGGCGCATCGCGGTGATGCTTCCGCACTGGGGCGTAGCGAACGAACTGATTGCCGGCACCGATCTGATCCTGACCGTCGCCCGCCGCAATCTAGACCATGCGGACTTCGAACGGGTGTACGGCAGCTGCCTGCGTGTGTTCGACCCGCCGTTCGCGATCGAGTCGTTCGAGTTCCGTTACCTGTGGCACGAGCGCCGGCATAGCGACCCCGCGCATCGCTGGCTTCGCGGCATCGTCGCGCGGCTCCTGCAGGAGCGCTGAAGCGCGGCAGCTTGTCGGCCTCGCGCGGCCCTTGCTACGCGCGTTCCTCAATCCGGGGGGGCGGTGCCAGGCAATGCGACCTGCAAGTATTTCCGTACGACCCAACTCTCCTTTGTCTTTTGAATAGGCCGTGCCGTCTATTCGTCGTCCGAATAATCCGGATTCGTCCAAAGAATTTTTTGGCTTTCAGTTGGCTGTCTATACTCGTCTCAAACCCAAATGAACGGTGCACCCGAAAATAGTCATTGCACGATTCACGCGGCATTTTTTGGGTTTTGAAATGGACGATATCGGTGGGAGATATCACGGAAACGCCCGGTGTATCGCCGTCAGAAACCGGATTCATGAAAGCCGGGTGTGGGAACGGGATTTTCGGAATCTGAATATCCACAGTGGGAGGGAATTGATGAGCACGGTAATTCGTTACGACTCCATCGGGGAGCGGTTCGAGGATTTCACGCAGACAGCAGCGCAAAGGACAATCGAGGAGCGCACGATCTTCCATATGATCGGCGAAGTGGCGGGGCTGTCTGTGCTCGACCTCGCCTGCGGTTTCGGATATTTTGGCCGCGCGCTGCACCGGCGCGGCGCGGCGCGCGTCGAGGGCGTCGACATTTCGACGCGCATGATCGAACTCGCGCGTGCGGAATCGAAGAGAAACGGCGAGCCGTTGATTTTCCACGTCCGCGACGTAGCGGAAATGGAAATGCTCGGCAAATTCGATGTGGTCAATGCCGCATGGTTATTCAATTACGCTGAGTCGCCGGAGCAGCTCGCGAAAATGTTTCGCGCCGCGGCGGCTAATCTGAAGCCGGACGGAAAACTCGTCGCCTATACCGTGGATCCCGATTTTTCACTCAAAAAAGGTAATTTCGAACGTTACGGCGTGAATGTGCGCAATGAAACGCCGTGGCGCGGCGGCTTTCGCCACGATGCGCAGTTCGTCACCCAACCGCCCAGCGCATTTACTTTTTATCGCTGGAGCCGGGCCGAATACGAGCGCGCCATTCTGGCGGCGGGCTTCACGACGTTTCACTGGCAGAAACCATTGCTGGCGTTATCCGATATCGCGGCGCGACCGGATGGCTTCTGGGACGTGTTCCAGTCCAACTGCCTGCAAACAGGGCTCGTTTGCAGGCGCTGATCGACGCAGCATTCACCGGCTTGCGGGCCGGGCCTCGCGGCGTTCCTGCCGCACCGGCGCAGTGCCGCCGGCGGGACGCATCTTTCTTTCCGACTTCGACTATCAGGCAGCGTACATGAACATTTCCGATATTGAACGCGGTGTGTCCGTACGAACTCGCGTGAAGGTGCCCATCCGGCCGAGAGCCGGGACGTTCGACTTCGAACCCGAGATGGTGACGTTTTCGGGGCTGTGCGACAACGCTGAACACCTCGCGCTCGTGTTCGGTCCACCCGGCGCGGTGCCCTACGTGCGCGTGCATTCCGAGTGCCTGACCGGCGACGTGTTCGGTTCGTCGCGCTGCGACTGCGGCGAGCAATTGCACGAGGCGATCATGCAATTCGGTGCCTGTGGCGGCATTTTGCTGTACCTGCGCCAGGAGGGGCGCGGCATTGGCCTCTACAACAAGCTCGACGCGTACCGCTTGCAGATCGTGCATGGCCTCGACACGTTCGCTGCGAATCGCGCGCTGAATTTCCCGGACGACTCGCGCGACTTCCGCGTTGCCGCGCAGATGTTGCAGGCTCTCGGCGTGTACGAGATCGCGCTCGTCACCAACAACCCCGACAAGGTCGCGCAGATCGCACGGCACGGCATCGAGGTGAACCGGTCCGTTTGCACCGGCGTTTTTGCAAACGAAGCGAACCGTCGCTACCTGCATGCGAAGGTGGTGCATCACCAGCATGCGATCAACCTGAGCGGAGACTATCGATGATTGCCCACAGCAGCCCGATCAGCGGCGTTGCCGCTCATCGCGACCAGTACGTGCTGACGGCTGGTTACGACAACCAGGTGATTCTGTGGGATGCGAGGACGCAGCGGCCGCTTGCCCGTGGAATACACGACCATCTCGCGAACCAGGGCGCATTCTCGCCGGACGGCGCGTATGTCGTGACATCGTCGTCGGATTACACCGCGCGGTTGTGGACCGTGCCGGAGCTGCAACTCGTCGCCGTGTTCGCTGACCAGCAGGACGACGTCGAGATGAGCGCGTTTCACCCGACACGGCCGCTCGTTGCGACGGCGTCGCGCGATCATCGCGTGCGCGTGTACGACTACAGTGGTCGCCTGCTGCACACGTTCAGCGGCCACACGGCCGACGTGATATCGGTGGAGTGGATGCGCGACGCGGACGAGCTCGTCTCGTCTAGCGACGACGGCACCATCAAGCGCTGGTCGCTTGCGACCAACGGACTGGTCGCGGAAGTCGATCTGGACGGCATCGAGACGGACACGATCGTGATCGCCTCCGACGGCCGTATCTTCGCCGGCAACGACGAGGGCGAGATCATCGTAATCGGGCACGATACGCGCACGCGGCTGCAGGCGCACGAAGCCGGCATCAAGCGGCTCGTGCTCGACGGTGGGCGCGGCCTGCTCGTCTCGCTGTCGTACGACCGCACCATGGGGCTGTGGCATGTGGGCAGCGGCTTGCCCGAACCGGCCGGCGTCACCGCGCTGCCGCCCGAAGTCTGGCCGCGCTCGTGCTCGTTCGAAGGCGATGACCATCTGGTGTTCTCGACCTTCCATGCGAGCTATCGCCGCTACGACTGGCGGCGCGCGCGCTGGGACGACACCGAGCTCGCGCCGACGCACGGCGTAAACGCGGTGTTGCCGATCGAGGGCAGGCCGTGGACGATCGGCGACGCTGGCGTGGTGCGCGTCGACGGGGAGGTGCATGCGCGCACCGGCAGCCTGTGCAACTTCCTCGTCGCCGCGAAGCCGCGGGTCCTGACGGGCGGCCAGCTCGGCAAGGTGTTCGACGCGCGCAACGGGCGTGAACTGCACCAGCACCGCTCGCCGCTCAACTGCGGCGTGGCCTTCGAGCAGGACGGCGCGACCTGGGCGGTGATCGGCGCCTACACGGGCGAGGGGATCGTGCTGCGCATCGACGGCGAGCACTTCGAGCACGTGGCCGACCTGCCGATGCATCGCAACGCGATCAAGGGCATGGCGTGCTCCGGCGATCTGCTGTTCGCGGTCGCGGCGGACACGTCGGCTACCTGGTACCGGCGCTCGACGCTCGAACCCGTCGCGCGGATCGAGCGGGCGCACGACAGGATCGCGAACGGTTGCGCGGGGCTCGGCGAGGGCTGGTTCGCTTCGGTGAGCCGCGACCTGAAGCTGCGCATCTGGTCGCCTGAGCAGCACTGCGAGGTGCTGGCGACGCCGCACACGCATTCGATCAAGTGCGCGTGCGCGAGCGACGACGGCCGCTTCGTTGCAACCGGCAGCTATAACGGGCGCGTGGCGATCTACGACCGGCGCGAGTCGCAATGGTGCGCCGACGAACGCGCAACGAGCGCGGGCGTGTCGTCGCTGGCTTACGACCCGCACGCGTGCCTCTTCCTCGCGAGCTCGTATGACGGGCATGTCTACCCTGTCGCCGCGCGAGCGCGCTGAACCCGGCACACGCGCCTTGCATCGCGCGTGCCGTTATGAAGAGGACTTCTAACGATATGATGCCGATGCTCGCCGACAATCCAAATCGCCTGACCGACCGCGAGGCCATGGGGCTACCCGAAACGTTCGTTGCGCGCCTGCCGGCCACGCTGCTGGCCGAACATCGCGACCTGCCGTGCGTCGAGCCGGGCGAACTCGCCGCGCTCGCCGCGGACCCAAGGCAGCCGTTTGAGCGGCGCTACGCAGCGGGCACGCTGCTCGGTCTGGTCGGCGATCCGCGTATCCGGCCGCTCGATCCGTGCATGTTCGCGATCCCCGCCGCGCGCGCGACGCTTGGCTTGTCCCGCGCGGACGTGAGCCGCGTCGTCGCGCAGTGGGGTGACGTCGGCGTGATCGAGCCGTGGATCGCGAAGGAATGCCCGCGTTACGAGGTACAGATCGCGGAATTCGCGTTGATGCGCTACCCGGTCACGAATCTCGAATACCGGTTATTTCTCGAACACACGGGTCTGGCTTTGCTGCCGACCTCGTGGACCTTCGGCGCCTATCCGGCCGAGCGGGCGAATCATCCCGTCTGGTCGGTGCCGCCCGAGGCTGCCGATCGTTACGCGCAGTGGCTGTCGGACGCAACGGGGCGGCGCTTCCGGCTGCCTTCGGAGGCCGAGTGGGAGTACGCGGCGTCGGGCGGCGCGCACGAGTACCCATGGGGCGACGTGTTCGATCCACGGGCGGCGAACACCGTCGAGGCCGGTCCGCTCGGCACGACGCCGGTCGGCATTTTTCCGGATGGGCGCAGCCCGTTCGGTATCGACGACATGGGGGGCAACGTCGAGGAGTACGTGGCCGACGACTATCGGCCCTACCCTGGCGGCGCACCGGTCGACGACGACCTGGTGCTCTCGCAGGGCGCGTATCGCGTGGCGCGTGGCGGCAGCTTCACGCGTTTCGGCGACCTCGCGCGCTGCGCGCGCCGGCACGGCCGCTACCCGCGCGACATCTACGCCATGGGCTTCCGGCTTGCGGAGTCGCTGCAATGAGCGGCCCCGCGACTTTCGATGGGGCGCTCGATAGCGCGGCGGCCTTTTCCGTCGCCGATCAGACGCATATGGCGCGCGCGCTCGAACTGGCGGCGCGGGGCCTTTATACGACGACGCCGAATCCGCGGGTCGGGTGCGTGATCGTGAAGGACGGCGTGGTGATTGGCGAGGGCTTCACGCAGCCGGCCGGCCAGGATCACGCCGAGGTGCAGGCGCTGAAGGATGCCCGCGCGCGTGGCTGCGACGCGCGCGGCGCGACGGTCTATGTGACGCTCGAGCCGTGCAGCCACGTTGGCCGTACGTCGGCGTGCGCGCGCACGCTGATCGAATCGCGCGTGCGCGACGTGGTCATGGCGATGGAAGATCCCGACCCGCGCGTGTCCGGCAGCGGTGCGGCGATGCTACGGGCGGCGCGTATCGACGTACGTACCGGGCTCCTCGCGAAACAGGCAGGAAAACTGAATATTGGCTTCGTGTCGCGGATGACGCGCAGACGTCCGTGGGTGCGCGTGAAAACCGCGATGTCGTTGGATGGCCGCACCGCGCTGAGTTCCGGCGAAAGCCGTTGGATCACCAGCGCCGCAGCGCGCGCGGACGGCCACGCATGGCGTGCTCGCGCGTGCGCGATACTGACCGGCATCGGCACCGTGCGCGACGACGACCCGCTTCTCACGGTGCGCGAGGTCGAGACGTGCCGCCAGCCGTTGCGCGTGCTGATCGACAGCCGTCTGGCGCTTTCGCTTGACGCTCGTCTGGTCGAAGGCGGACCGCTGCTCGTGTTTTGCGGCAAGCTCGACCGCGCGGCGATGAAGCGCGCTGCGGCGCTGGAGGCGCGGGGCGCGCAGATCGTGTCTATCGCCAACGGGCCAGGCGGGGTCGATCTACGGGCGGTGCTTGCAGAGCTGGGCGCACGCGGCATCAACGAACTGCACGTGGAAGCGGGGCGCACGCTAAACGGCGCGCTGCTGCGGAACCGTTGCGTCGACGAGTTGCTGGTCTATCTCGCCCCGTGTGTGCTTGGCGCCGACGCCGCCGCGATGTTCGAGATCGCTGCACCCGAAGCGCTGGAGGGCCGCGTGCGGTTGGCCGTGCAACACGTCGATCGGATCGGCGACGATTTGCGGATCCTCGCGCGCATGGTGGATATCGACGCGCGGGTTTGAACGGTGGCAGACGCTTGCGCGTGTGCGGGGCGTGCACATGTGTGGAAGTGGGGGTGCAAGGCCTGGGCAGCGTCGCTGTGCCGCCCGAATGCCGCAGGCTTCACCGGGAATCCGGTGTGCGGGTGAATGGTCTCGATCGGAATCAGCGGGCGACGAAGTTGCGCTGCGATTTTGGGGAAGCGCCGTCACCGGGTTGCTTGTTCTGTTTGCAAACCGAACGATGCTTGCCGTTTCGCGGCGCGATGTGGCCTTCGGCGGCGGCCGTGCGAATATGGCTGGACCGCGAGAGGCGACCACGCGAACCGTCCGCTGCGCGGGCGAACGCATACGCGGCGATCTCGCCATTCGCGATTTTTTCGACGCCGCCTGTCCATCGGCATGCGGCCCGCGCGTCATTGTGATGGCGGCCGATGTACTCACCCGCCATCAACCCATGATGGAGGCTCACATGCAATACCTGTTGATGATCTATTCACAAGAAAACCGCTGGAACCAGATGACCGACAGCGAGCGGCAGCAAGGCGTCGCCGCGTATCAGGCGTACACCGAATCGTTGAAGAACGCACAAGCGCTGGTGGGCGCCAACCGGCTGCAGCACACGAGCACGGCCACCACGGTGCGGCTCGTCGACGGCAAGCCGCAGGTGCTCGACGGACCATATTCCGATTCGAAGGAGCAACTCGCCGGCTACTACCTGATCGATGTGCCCAACCTGGATGCGGCGCTCGCGTGGGCGTCGCGTTGTCCTGGCGCGGCGCACGGCATCATGGAAGTGCGCCCGGTCTGGACCGCCCCCTACGATGCGCCATCTGCGGCATGAGTCAGTCCGGCGGCGACCGTGACGCGGACAGCGCCGCGCATGCCATTGCCGAGGCGGTGGCGCGCCGCAGCTACGGCAAGCTCGTCGCGTTGCTGGCGATGCGCACGCGCGACGTCGCCGCCGCCGAGGACGCGCTCGCCGACGCCTTCGCGGCCGCGCTCGCGGACTGGCCGCAGCGCGGCTGCCCCGCGAATCCCGAAGCATGGCTGATGACGGTTGCGCGCCGGCGGGCGATCGACGGCGCGCGCCATCGCCGTGTGGGTGACGAGGTGGCGAACCAGCTTGCGATCCTCGCCGACGAGATCGACGAGGCCCAAGCCGGTGTGCTGCCGGACCGGCGGCTGGCGCTGCTGTTCGCGTGCACGCACCCTGCGCTCGAGGCCGCGATTCGCACGCCGCTGATGCTGCAAGTGGTGCTGGGGCTCGAAGCGAAGACGATCGCGTCCGCGTTCCTCACGTCGCCTGCGGCGATGAGCAAGCGCCTCGCGCGCGCGAAGAACAAGATCCGCGCAGCGGGCATTCCGTTCAGCGTGCCCGAGCGCGAAGAATTGCCTGACCGGCTTGCTGCGGTGCTGGAAGCGGTCTACGCGGCGTATGCCGAAGGGTGGACCGACCCGGTCGGTGGCGATACGCAGCGGCGCGATCTCACCGGCGAGGCGCTGTTTCTGGCACATCTGCTCATCGAGCTGCTGCCCGAGGAGCCTGAGACGCTTGGTCTGCTGGCGCTGATGCTGTATGCGCAGTCGCGCCGCGATGCGCGACGCGATGCGGCCGGCGACTACGTGCCGCTATCGGCTCAAGATCCGGCGAAATGGAATGCGCCGATGATCGATGCAGCCGACACCCTGCTGCGGCGCGCAAACGCATTGAACGCAATCGGACGCTTCCAGCTCGAAGCCGCGCTGCAATCGGCGCATGTGCATCGCTGCCGCACGCAGCGCCCGAACTGGGACGAGATCGTGCAGCTCTACGATGCGCTGCTTGCGATCGCGGCGTCGCCGGTAGTCGCGGTGAACCGCGCGCTCGCGCTGGCGGAACGGGACGGCCCGCGGGCGGCGCTCGACGCGCTCGAGCCCTATGCGGGCGATCCGCGGCTGGCCGACTACCAGCCGTACTGGGCCGCACGCGCCGACCTGCTCGCGCGTGCCGGCGCCACGGATGAAGCGCTCGGCGCGTACGATCTCGCGATTGGCCTCGAGCGCGATCCAGCCGTGCGCCGGTTCCTGCAGCACAAGCGCACGAAGCTTTTATCGGCGAGCAGCTAGAAAATGGCATTGCGCAGCGCGCGGTAAGCGACTTGACGTGCCATCGCGCTGCGAAGTGGAGGGAAGCGAGGCAGCGCACAACTCACCGCCTCGTCCGCACTTGCCCAACCGACAGGTGACACATCCAGTGCGCGTGCCCACACGGTGCGCCCCTACAGCGCGCGGCTCACGAGCAGCGGGTCTACCACGCCGACGGCTTGGGCGTCGCGGCTCGCATACGGCAGTTTGTGCAGGACGAAGCGCATGGCATTCAGCCGTGCGCGCTTCTTGCAATTGGAGCGGATGACGGTCCATGGCGCGTCGGCGGTATCCGTTCGCGAGAACATGGCCTCCTTCGCCTGCGTGTACTCGTCCCACTTGTCGAGCGAGGCGAGATCGACGGGACTCAACTTCCATTGCTTGAGCGGATGTACCTTGCGCTCCTTGAAACGGCGGCGCTGCTCGGCTCGGCTCACCGAGAACCAGAACTTGATCAGGTGGATGCCGCTGCGGATCAACTGGCGCTCGAACTCGGGCACCTGCATCATGAAATCGGCGTATTCCTGCGGCGTGCAAAAGCCCATCACATGCTCGACGCCGGCCCGGTTGTACCACGAGCGATCGAACAGCACGATCTCGCCCGCCGAAGGCAGATGCTGCACATAGCGCTGCAGATACCACTGCCCGCGTTCGACTTCGGTGGGTTTTTCGAGTGCCACGACACGGGCGCCGCGCGGGTTCAGATGTTCCATGAAGCGCTTGATCGTGCCGCCCTTGCCGGCCGCATCGCGCCCCTCGAAAAGGATCACGACGCGCTGCCCGGTTTCGCGCACCCACGCCTGGAGCTTGAGCAGCTCGACCTGCAGCCGGTACTTCTGCCGCTCGTAACTGCGGCGCGACATCAGGTTGCGATACGGATAGGCGCCTTCGCGCCAGCCGGCGGCGAGTTCCTCGTCGGGATGGCGCGCGCGCGGGTTGCGCCAGTCGGCCGGGTTGCCTTCGAGGATCAGGCTGCGCAACCGGGCGGCCTCGTCGGGTGACATGCCCTGCATCAATGCGGAAATGGACTCGAGCAGCGAATCGGGCGGATTCTGTTGCATGGGATTGCGCGCGAGGAGGTAGTGGACGGCCCCCGCGATGCTCTGGCTCGCGGACTCGATGGCGCTGTCGACGGTGTGCAGCTCGGCGCTGCGGGGCGTGACGAGCGGGCGTCCTGTGGCAGGACCGGGATCGTCGGAGTTAGGGTGGGGACTGGGTTTAGGCATGATTCTGGCAGATGCGGGGACGGATGGCGGGCGAAGCCAGGGCTGGCAAAGCGGGAGCGACGATTGAACGCAATTGAACGTAGAACCGCGCCTTGCGGGTTATCGCGAGGCGAGCGCGAAGGCCATGCTGGCTGCCGGGAGGGGCGCCGGCCTGCGGGTGGCGAGGCGCTGGACGCCGCCCGGTTCAGGCGTTGGCAGCCTTTCTCAGGATCACGTACAGCGAGTCCTTGAGCTGGAGCTTTTCTTTTTTCAGTTGCTCGATTTGCATGCCGTGCGAAGGTACGACGCCGGCCTCCATGTTCTTGATCTGCTGATCGAGGTCATTGTGGCGATGAAAGATCCGTGCAAAGTGGTCATCCTCGATCTTGAGGCGCGATATCAAATCTCTGTACTCTGGAAACACTCAACACTCCTTACAGATGTGAAAATGGGGGAAATCAGAATGTAATTATTCTTCCACCGTCTCGTCATGGCAGTCTTGACCATCATCAGATGCAGGATGGGTCACGCGGGCGCACCGGCGTTAGGGGCCGCTCGCGGGCGTCTCAGGGACGGTCCCTGGGGCGTCGGTGCCGTCTCCCGTGTACCATCGGCCCCGTATTCCTGGCATCCGCTCGCTTGCATCGTTCTAAAGCTTCGCGCCAACTCACAGAACCCTGGAGCGTTCATGGATCGCGTTCTGGAAATCGTGCTGGATGTCGTGATCCCGGCCGCGCCGGATACACCCAAAGCCGCCGCCGTGTACGGGGCCTCAGGTAGCCGCTCAGGTAGCTCAGGTAGCGCGGAACCCTCGGAACTGGCTGCCGCCCTGTGCGCAACGTTGCCGTCGCTCACGGCGCTGCCCGATCCGCGCGCGCACGTGACGACGGTCGCCTTCGACCGCGGCGGCGCACTGGGCCGTCTCGGCTGGCGCGTTGCCGTCGAGTCGCGTGGCGATACGCAAAGCGTCGTCGTGTCGAGTCGCTGCATCCATACGCCGGGGGTCACCGTGGTTGCGCGAGTGTTCGAAGCGCCGCTCGATACGGGCGGCATCGCCCAAGCCCTCTTCGACGCTGCGCCGGAGCCGTTTCGCGAGGCGCTCGGCGCCGCGGACGATCTCGCGCCGTCGGCCTCGCTCGCGGCCACGCGCAGTGGCTGGCTATGGCCGCGCGGCGACATCGACGTGCTGCTCACCTTCGACGAATACGTGCGCGAGTCTCCCGCGCCGCCGCAGGCGTCGGAGGACGCCGCGGCCGTTGCACAGCTGCCCGAGGTGCATGAGTTGCGCGTGAGCGCGCCTTGGCCAGAAGGCGAGGACGAGCGGCCGATCGTCGACGCGCTCTTTGCCGGCGCCTGCGACCTGGTCGGCGCGCTGCCCGCGTTCGTGCGCCTCACGGATGCGCTCGAACGCGCCGCAGCCGGCAACGTGGCCGGCGACGCCCGGGCGGTGCACTCGGACGCCGTGGATCTGGCAGGCGCCGCCACGGCCGAGGCCGCGCTCGTCGCGATCGGACGCAACATCAGTGCGCAATGGCTCGGCAACGACGCCGGCGCGCGCGACAGCGCGAACGGCGAATTCATCCATCAGATGCGTGTGGCGCAGCGGCGGCTGCGCACCGCCATGCGTATCTTCTCGCGCTGGCGCGACGAGAACTGGACGACGTGCATCGAACCGGAGCTCAAATGGCTCGGTGGGCTCCTCGCCGAAGCGCGCGATCGCGATGTCTTCGTCGACTCGACGCTGCCCGCACTTGCCGCCGCCGACGTCGAGCCCGCGCGCTGGAACGCGATCCGCGACGAGGCGAACGCCCAGCGCCTTGCCGCCCGTGCGCGCCTGCGCGAGGCGCTGGCGTCGCCGCGCTATGCATTGGCGGCGCTCGCGTGGCTCCGGTGGCTCGCTGCGCTCGCCAGCCGTGCGCGACTCGCGGGTGAAGCGGGGCGCTCGCTGCACCGGCACGCGAAGAAGTGCGTGCGGCGCTACTACGAGAAGCTCGTGAGCACGCAAAAGCTCACGACCATCGACGAGGCGAGCCGTCATCGTGTGCGCATCAACGCGAAGTACCTGCGCTATACGATCGAATTCTTCGCCACGCTGACGTCGCGCCGCACGCGCGTGGGCGTGGCGCGCACGATCGCGCGGCTGCAGGGCGTGCTCGGCGACGGCAACGACGCTGCGGTGGCCCTGCGCTATCTCGAGCGCATGGACGCCGAGCCGTATCAGCTCGGCTTCGCGCGCGGCTGGTGCGAGGCCGTCAAGCGCTATACCGCGAAGGAGGGCGAGCGTCTGCTGCGCGAACTGGGCGAGCCGAAGGTGCCGCGCCACGCTTGAGTCCCTCGGCGCGCGCCCCTATCATCGCTGGCGGGTTTGCGAACCCGGGCGAGCTCCGGCTCATTTCGTCCTGTCTTTTTCTTTCCCTGCGCACGATGAATCCCGCTGCCTCGAATTCCCCTCCGACCGGATCCACTCAACCCGGAGGCGCTTCTGCTACGCCGCCTGCGTCGCCGGAACTCGGTCTTGGCGGTTCGGTCTGGTTTCAGTCTGGGCAGCAGATGCTCGGTGGCGCCGCGCGCGTCGCGCTGCTCGAAGCCATTCACGCAACCGGCTCGATCACCGGCGCGGCGAAGGCCGTGGGCATGAGCTACAAGGGCGCGTGGGATGCCGTCGACGCCATGAACAATCTCGCGGGCGAGGCGCTGGTCGTCCGCGCTGCAGGTGGCAAGGGCGGCGGCGGGACGAGGCTCACCCCGCGGGCGCTGCGTCTCGTCGAAACGTTTCGGGCCATCGAACATGAGCATCGGCGCTTTCTCGAGCGTGCGGCGCAGGCGCTCGCGGCCGGTGCGAACGAAGGGGAAGAGGCGCGCGCCGGCGGTTTCGAGCGCGATCTGGCCGTACTCGGCCGCTTTGCGATGCGCACGAGCGCGCGCAATCAGCTATTCGGCACAGTGACGGCGATCGTGAGGGGCGCTGTAAACGACGAGGTTTCGATCACATTGCCGGGCGGCGAAACGCTCGTCGCCACGGTCACGCACGAGAGTGCGGAGGCTCTCGGGCTCGCTGCGGGCGCGCCGGTGGTGGCGCTGGTGAAGGCGACCTCGGTCGTGCTGGTCGCGAGCGCGGCGGACGCGGCGCGCCTCTCGGCTCGCAACCGGTTGAGCGGAACCGTCGATGTCGTGCGGCACGGCGCCGTGAACGCGGAGGTAACGCTCGCGTTGCCGAGCGGCGTCGTGATCGCGGCCATCGTCACCGACGCGAGCGTGGACGCGCTCGGCCTCGCCCCTGGGAACGCAGCGACGGCCGTATTCAAGGCGTCGAGCGTGCTGCTGGGTGTGGCGGGCTGAGGTATGAGCGGCTGAATTGCGGCTGGCCGGGGTGGAGCGGCCGAGGCGTGGGTGGCTGAGATGCGGCTGGTTCCGCCGTGGCCGGCTGAGCTTGCAGCCGGCCGAGCGTCAGGCGTGGTGCTGGACGGGCGGCGCCAGCCCGTTGCGGGTTTGCGAGACGGGTGCGTCGGGCGCGCGATTGGTGTGGCCGGCCTTCCATTTGGCGCGCACATAAGGCCGGTCGTGGCCCGATACGGTCAGTGCGATGTTCGTGACCCAGCGATGCGTGGGCACGTGCACGTTGTGCAACGCAACAGTCAGCGCGGCGAGGCTCAGCGCGACGACGGCCGCCGAAATCCTCCGGGCCTGCGCCTGCCACCAGTAGCGCGCGAACACGAGCGCCGTGAGTGCGCCGACGACGCAGCCGGTGACGGCTTCGGAAGGCGAATGTGCGTCGAGCACCACGCGCGATAGCGCGACCGCGAGCCCCACCGCCAGGCCCATGACGATGCCCGCAACCCTCACGACAGGCGGCGCGCCTTGCAGCATCAGGAAGAACGCGACGGGATAAACGGCCGTGGAGAGCATGGCGTGGCCGCTAATGCCCGTGAAGTCGAGTTCGCGCACGCCCACGCCCCAGCCGAGGAAGGCGAGTTTGGTGAGTGTCACGAGGCCGATTGCCACGCCGAGCAGCAACACCCAGCTCGCCGCCATACGCCACGAATAGCCGGCCACGAGCCATAGCGCGATTGCCAGCGCGAGCGGCAAGGTGAGGCCCGCGCCGCCGAGGTTGGTAATCGAATACCACAGATGTGTGGGCAAGTCTGGCATGAGTCAGCGCCGCCGGGCGTATCGAAAAGAAGTTGCAGCGATTTCAATATGTAACGCGTGACGAAGCCGGCTGGCCGACAAGCGCATCACGAAAGCTTCCAGTATAGCCGCGTCGCGTAGATGCAAGCATTGCGCGCCATTTCTGCAAAGTCGGAATCGAATGGGTCTGATCTGCAGCCTCGGGCATTTGGTGTTATTGTGCGTTGCACAATGACAGGTCGCGGCGAAACGCCACAGCGTGTCAGACCCTTTTACGAGGCCATTGATGACGAAAAATCTGACGAAGCTATGGGCAGGCGGCATGCGACGTCTGCTCGCCATCCAGAATCGCGCTATCCGCGACGATCTGAAGGGAGCGGTGCTCGAGGCGCCTCAGCCGCAGGCACTCTGGCGCGCCGCCCAGGCCGCGGCCGAGCAGGCGGCGAAGCCTTCCACGCCGGGTGCGCGCTCGAGCAGCGGTACGCCGGCGCGCGAGTCGCGCGTCGGCCCGCGCGCGGCCGCCTGGGCCGCGGGCGAATGGCGCCGCGCGGAGCATATTGCGCCGGCTGGCGCTAACCGTGCAGAGCGCACGCTTGCCTACGGGCTCTATCTACCGCGGGGGCGGCCGACGGCGGGCATGCCGCTCGTGGTGATGCTGCACGGCTGCCAACAGTCGATGAATTCGTTCGCCGAAGGCACGCGCATGAATCTGCTCGCCGATCGCCATGGTTTCGCGGTGGTGTATCCCGAGCAGTCGGAGCGCGCGCACCCGCATCGGTGCTGGCACTGGTACGACGCGCGCGAAGCGGCGGGCGGCGGCGAAGCCGCGGCCGTCGTGTCGCTGGTGGATACACTCGTTGAGGAACAGGGTTTCGACCGCTCGCGGGTTTATCTGGCTGGCCTGTCGGCCGGTGCGGGGCTCGCGATGCTGCTGGCGGTACGGGCGCCGGGCCGCTTCGCGGCCGTGGCCCTCCATTCCGGCCCCGCTTTCGGCGAAGCGCGCTCGGCCGTCTCGGCGCTCGACGTGATGCGTCGCGGTGTGCACCACGATCCCGTGGCGCTCGTCGACAGCCAGCTTGGTGCGCACGAGCATCCGGGAATGCCGGCAATCGTCGTACAGGGCGACGCCGATGCCGTGGTCGCTCCCATGAATGCGGAACAGCTCGCCGTGCAGATGCTGCGCCTGAACGGTCTTGCGGATGCACGCGGCGTGCGCCAGGGCGTCGTGTCGCACGAAGCTTTCAAGGACGGGTATCGCGAGCAGGATTACGAGCTCGGCGGCGCGAGCGTCGTGCGGCTTTGCCGCGTGGCGGATCTCGACCACGCCTGGAGCGGCGGCGACGACGCCGTGCCGTTCCATTCCTCGACGGGGCCGGATGCGAGCGCGCTGATTTGGGACTTTTTCGAGTCGCAGCGCCGCGAGGTCATAGACGAGACCTACGATGAATTGACGCAAGACGCGGGTTAGGCGCGGCTGTGCTCAAACTGGGGTTTACCCGTAATAGGGTTTACCCTATAATGGCTCTATTCGTTTCGCGGGCAAGTGCCCGTAAAGAAGGGCCATATCATGTATCTGCTCAGCCGCCTTTTCCTGTTCCTGACCGAAACCGCCGAAGTTCGCCGCCAGCAGCGCGAGGAAGCGTATCTCGCCGAATCGGTCGACATCTACGATCTCGAATTCCGCATGCGCAAGCTGGATCGTGAGAAGGCCACGCGTCACCCATCGTGGATGAATCACTACGGCTGAGCAGGGCCAGGCAGTTAGCGGCGTCCCTACGGGGGGCGCCAGCAGGACGGCGCGCGATGCGCCGTTTTTGCCGTACCGTTTTGAGTTTGTGCGGCCTCGATCGCGCCGGTCAGCGGCCCGAGCCCGGCATTTCCGCGGGCTGCTTTTCCTGCACGCCGAAGCAGCCGCGATAGGTCGCGTAAAACGAAGCATGGGTTGACGGTTAAAAGAGCTTTTTAATCAATGGTTTAGTGTCAAGTTTTCCTCAAAGTTGCCGGAAAAGTGCAAATCTGGTGCAAAAGAGGTCAAACATGGCAAGCATCATAAGGAAAGGCAGCAAGTGGCAAGCACGAGTGATTCGCAAGGGGTTCCCTGCACAAAGCAAGTCTTTTAACACCAAAGCAGAAGCGCAGTTGTGGGCTAACGAAATCGAAAATTCAATGCTCACAGGTGTTTTTGAAGACGTAAAAGCCGATCTTGCTGTAACGCTTGGAGAGTTAATCCAGCGATACCTGGATACAGACCCCAAGTTGCA
>NZ_DATJWR010000263.1:0-9517 GCF_035501035.1 Paraburkholderia sp. | reverse complement strand
AGCGTATTTCCTTCGCCCATGCACTCTGCTGCAGTTCCGCTGGCAACATGGCGACCGTATTGCGCGCCCCGATATCCGAAAAGATCGCCGGCGCGTGCAATGCGGTTCCGTCGTCGAGCAGCACGCCCGTTGCGCCTGCGTCTTCGATTAGCACCCCCGCGACTCGGGTGTCGAGCTGGACCGCGCCGCCTGCCTGTTCGATGACGGGAACCAGCGTGTCGGCGAAGACTTTCGCGCCACCTTGCGGATACCATGCGCCATTCAGGTAATGGTTCATCACGACCGCATGGATGCCGAAGCTCGTTTCAGCAGGCTCCGTGCCGCCATGGTCTCCCTGTTGCGCGAGGAGGACGGCGCGCAGTCGCGCATCGCTGACCAGACTGTCGATGACTTCGGCGGTCGTGCGGCCCCACCACTTGTGAATGTCGCGCCTGTGCCAGAGCCCATAAACCTCGCCGAGCACGCCCGATAGCGCCCTGCGCGTGAAGAGGGCCTTTCCCGCGTGGACGGCTTCGTCGAGCGCGGCGAAAAACGCGTCGATTTCCGCGGCGCTATCTGGAAACCGTTGTTTGAGTTCGTGTTCGAGCGCGGCCTTGGGACGCGTGAACGGCACGGTGACATTGTCGGGGAAGTGCACGATATCGTAGGCACTGCTTAGCGGTTGGAATGCCATGGCCTGGCCGGCGAGCCAGTCGACGATCCCGCGTGCGTCGCCTTCCGGGCCCATCTCGCCCAGATAGTGCAGGCCCACGTCCCACTGAAAGCCCGCGCGGCTGAACGACTGCGTGAGACCGCCGGCCACGTGCTGGCGCTCCAGCACCAGCACGGCTTTACCGCACCGGGCGAGCGCCGTGGCGCACGCGAGCCCGCCGATTCCCGACCCAATGACAATCGCGTCAAAGCGCTTCGAGTTTGATGACATGATTCTCTCCGTCGCGAGCCGATGGCGAGGCACATTGCCATGCGTCGAGCCAGTCATCGGAACCGTATGACCGATGCGTGCCGGGACCGTTGATGCACGTCAATTCGCGGCGAAGTGAGGTCGCCGTGAATTTCCACAAGGACGTACGCGCCGGCCGCGCGCTGCTACTCGCCAGAAGGCTGCTGCGCAGCCGCTGCGCTGTGGCGCTTCGCGCGCAGTTCGACGTGGGCAAGCCAGAAGCCGGGCAGCATGGGCAGCCAGAACGTGAACGCACGCAGTAACAGCGTGGCCGCGAGCGCGGCTTCGATCGGCACGCCGAGCAGCTTCAGCATGCCTACCGAAGCCGCCTCGAACGTGCCGAGTCCCACGGGAACGGGCCCGATGGTGGCGGCCATCGAGGCGACCGCGAAGCTCGCGAACGCTGCCCAGAACGGCGTTGGCGCGCCTACGGCGCCTAGCGCTATCCAGAGGGTGGCGGCATCGAGCAGGAAGATCGCGAGTTGCAGGGCGACCGTGCGCATGAGCAGGTGGCGGTTCAGCAACAGATCGAGCGAGACGTCGTTGAACGATTCGATCAGGCGCGACAGATGCAGCCATCGACCGAGTGCGGCGACACGCGGATCACGGTTCCACTGATGCAGCGCGATGAGGAAAGCGGGCACCAGCAGCAGCACGAGCAGGAAGATGGCGACGCCGATAAAAAGAGTGGCGCCCGCCACATGGTGCCGCCACAGTATCGCGGCGCTCACGAACACGACGAGCAGAAAAGCGATGTCGCGCGAGAGCAGGCTCGACAGCAGGGCGGTCAGTGCGATCGAGCGCGGGACGCCGCGACGCAGCAGCCCGCGGATCGCCATCAGACTCCCGCCGAGGCCGGCGCTTGGCAGCGCCTGATCGGTAAAGATCTTGACGATGCCAAGGCGTACGAGCACGCGCATCGGCAGCGTATAGCCCGAATGCCGAAGGGGTTCGCGCCAGACGAGCGCGGCGCTCACGTAGGTCGCGACCTGGGCTGCGAGCGCGATCAGCAGCCAGCCGGGGCGCGCCGCGCGCGCGAGCGCGAGGCTGCGTTCGAGCGAACTGGCGTGCACCACCACGAGCACGAGCGCGACCAGACAGAGAAGGCCGAGTGCCCAGGCCGCCTGGGCGCGCTTGCGCGCGTCCGTGACGAACGTCGACCGGACTGTGGGGGCCGCGTGTTGCGCGAGGGGCGCTTGCGCTTGCGGCATGGGCTCGCCATCGGGTTGACGGCGCGGGGGCGAAGGGCCGGCATTCATCGAAGCCTGTCTCAAGGAATGGGCACCAGCGCAATGCGTGGCGATTGCGCGTGAGCAGGGGAATTTTCGGCGTGCGCCGCGTTTCGGGCTTGATGCATGTCAATCTGTCGGGCGTCGGCCGCCTTGGTGCGGCGCGTATTCCCGAACGCACGGTGGCGTGCGCCAATTGCCGCTGAGTGGCGGATTGCGGCCAGCAACATCAACCGTTCAGCGCGGGGAAGGGGACGTCGAGCGTTCTGGCTAAAGAAGCAAGCATCCGGTCACGAATCAGCACGTAGACGAACAGTGTGAGAAGGACGCGCAGGGCGCGAGCCGGATTGCGAATGCACGCGTCGACCTGGTCGCTTTTGCGTTGCCCGATCACGCACCACAGGCAGAGATGTTCGCAATTGTTGGTGAGCAACCGGTAGTCTTGCTCGCCGAGCCGCGATGCCGCGCGGCGTGCGACCTCGAGGCCCGTGTATTGCGCATGCGGGTGCGGTACGACCTGAAAACCAGATCCCGCCGAAAAATGCTCGATGGAAACTGCCTCGATCGGGCCACGCGCAAGGCTGCGTGAAAGGCCGGCGTAGTGAATGACGCGGCCGTTCCCGATGTAGATGCCGTGATGCAAATAACCCGGGCGCTTCGTGACGAGGTGGGCGCCGATCGAGAGATTGCGCGTGAACACGACGTCTGTGCAACCGGACTTTTCGGGCTGGCTCATGACTCGCTCCCGGGCATTGCGGCGCCGCCTCGTTCCAACAGGGGCAGCGTCCCTGATATTGGCTTTGCTCGCCGCGTGACCACCGAAAACTTCTGTTTTCCCTACGCCTGAAGTATTGGTTTTGGCCCGAGCGGCAACAATCAGCCCCGGCTGAGATTGCTGTGTGATCTGCGCACCGTGTGTCAGAAATGACTGACAAGGTGAAGGGGGAAATGCTGATGCCGGAGGGCTGCGCAGGCGCTGAATGCATGCGCGTGGGCTGGCGGCTGGGCCGCGCGTGGAGGGATTTCGATCCCGTGACGATACGAGGAGGCGCGATCTGCCAGTTGATGCAGATCAGTCGAAGGAGGGCGTTCCATGTCAGGCTCGCTTCGACGGTCCGCGTTGGGCCGATTCGATGGAGACGACGATGAAGACCGATTTGCAACTGAAGCACGACGTGGAGGCGGAGCTGGAGTGGGAGCCCACGGTGAGTGCTGCGAATATCGGGGTCGAGGTGAAAGACGGCGTCGTGACGCTCGCAGGGCACTTGCCGAGCCTGGGCGAAAAGATCGCGGCCGAACAGGCGGCTCGCCGCGTGGGTGGCGTGCGCGCGCTGGTGGTCGAACTGGACGTGCGTCTGCCGGGCGAGGACGTGCGCACCGACGAGGACATCGCGCACATCGCGCGTTCCGTTTTGCGCTGGACAGCGGGGCTCAGCGCCGACGCGGTGCAGGTGCAGGTCGAGCACGGCCACGTCGCGCTGCGGGGGACCGTCGACTGGCCGTGGCAGAGCCAGACCGCCGTGCGCGCCATTGCCCAGTTGCGCGGCGTGGCGGGCGTGGCGGATCACATCGACGTTCGCCACACTGTCGAGCCGGACAAGATCAGCAAGGACATCCTGGACGCCATGCGGCGGCACGCGGACCGCGAGGCGCGGCATATTCAGGTCACGGTGCACGAGGGCACGGTCAGGTTGACCGGCACGGTTCACTCGTTCGCCGAGCGTTGCGTGGCGCGCGGGGCGGCTTGGGCTGCGCCGGGTGTGCGCGCGGTGGTGGACGATCTGACTGTGGAGTGAAGCAGCGGTTGCTGCGTGTTTGCAATGACGCAGCGGTTGCTGCATGGTGCGCGCGCTGTTCAGCATGGCTTGCCGGCAGCGGTGGCGCGCGCGATTACGAGGTGGCGAGATTTTGCGACAGGGTGCGAGGCAGTTTCAACGATCAACGCACCGCGCCGCTGCGGGAGGCGGCACATTTCGTGCGTAGTACGGAGAATCCGGCAGCTTGCGCGAGGAGCGCCCGGCCACGCGGATGCGCGCCGACGGCAGCGAGGACGAAGAATGAGCCGGGCAGCGTGAGGAGGGCCAGAAAGATCAGTCGCTTGTACATGATGGGTCTCGCGAGGGTGCAGCGTAGATGAAGCGAGCTTAGTTTGGGAACGGCTCTCGCGTTTGACCTGTATCAGCGGAATCGAGCGGGACCCGCTGCTTTCGAGGCGAGACAGCAACGGCGCGGCTGCCGTCGCGGCATGGGCTGGGGCAAAGGAGGGGTGATGAGCGACATCGATAGTGTTCTTCTCACAGATCTGTACGAGTTGACGATGCTCGAAGCCTGGTTCGCGGAAGGGGCGAACGAAACGGCGAGCTTCGAGTTCTTCGTGAGGGCGTTGCCGTCTTCGCGCAACTTTCTCATGGCTGCCGGGCTCGATCAGGTCTTGCAGTACCTGGAGAGCCTGCACTTCAGCGCCGCCGATCTCGCGATGCTCGACGCAACAGGGCGCTTCAGCACGGCCTTTCTTGCTTCGCTCGAGGACCTGCATTTCACCGGGGCGGTCGAGGCGATGCCCGAGGGCACGGTGTTCTTCAAGGACGAGCCCATCCTGCGCGTCACGGCGCCCATGCGCGAGGCCCAGCTGGTGGAGAGCCGCGTCATGAACCTGCTGCACTACCAGACGCTGGTGGCGAGCAAGGCGGCGCGCATCGTGCTGGCGGCGCCCGGCAAGCAGCTCGTCGACTTCGGGCTCAGGCGCGCGCACGGCGCCGAGGCCGGCCTCCTCTCCGCGCGTGCGAGCTATCTGGCCGGATTCACCGGCACCGCGACGCAGCTCGCGGGCTCGCTCTGGGGCATCCCCACGTTCGGGACGATGGCCCACTCGTATGTGCAGGCGCATCACAGCGAAGTCGAAGCCTTCGAGCACTTCGCGCGATCGCAGCCACACAACGCCACGCTGCTGATCGACACCTACGACACGGAAGCCGCGGCCGGCAAGGTGGTCGAGCTCGGGCGGCGGCTGGCGCGCGACGGCATCTCCATCCGGGGCGTGCGGCTCGACAGCGGAGACCTCGCTGCGCACGCAGAACAGGTGCGCGCGATTCTCGACGAAGGGGGCATGCGCGACACGACGATATTCGCGAGCGGCAATCTCGACGAATACCGGCTGCGCGACCTCGTGGAATGCGGCGCGCCGATCGATGGCTTCGGCGTCGGCACGCGGATGAACACCTCCGCCGATGCGCCGTACCTCGATTGCGCCTACAAACTCGTCGAATACGCCGGCGAACCGCGCCGCAAGCGCTCGGAGGGCAAGGCGACATTGCCGGGCCGCAAGCAGATTTTCCGCTGCCGCGAAGCAGCCGGCCGGATCGAGGAGGACTGCCTCGCACTGGCGCATGAAACGCATGAAGGCGCGCCGCTGCTGGGCACCGTGATGCGCGACGGCCAGCGGTGTGCACAGCCGCCGCTCGACGCGATTCGCGCCCATGCGGCACGCGAGCTTGCATCGCTGCCGGCGCGCCTGCGTGTGCTCAACGAGGCCCAGCCGTTTCGCGCGCGCCTTTCCGGGCCGCTCGAGGCGCTCGTCGCCCGGATGGATCGCGCCGCCTGACGCGCGTTGGCATGGCGCATCGTGCGGCGCAGCGCGTCATTTCGTGACGCTTGGGCTCTGGCAACACGGTGCAAAGGTACGCTGCACTAGCGCGGGGAATTCAAACTGTGCGTTCGTGCCTTGCCGCGCGTTCACGAGCACCACGCGCGTTTGTCTCGTGCCTGCCGCGTATGCGCTGACCTGGTACCTGCCGGCCGGCAGCGAGACGTAGAGGAACGGACCGAGCGTGCGCGTCTTGAGCACCGCCGCCCCGGAAGGCCCGACGATCTCGACATCCACATCCGAAAGAAATTGCCCGCCATGCGTGAGGAACGTCAGTCGCAGACTGTACTGGCCGGCGACGCCGCGCAGCGCAGCGGCTTCGTCGCTGCCCACGCCGCCGGTAATGTAGGCGACGCCGTTCTGCACGGTCCGCTGCGCGGAGGTTTCCGTTTGCGCGGCTATTGCCCCGGCGGCACAAAAGTTGGCGCCAAGGATTGCTGCCGCGATCAGGGGCGCGGCCAGCGTAAGGCCGTGGGCTCTATTCATGGGTCTCTCCTCTCATAAGCGGCCGGCGTTGCCAGCCGTTGCCACCGCATGAGCATCCCGCTTCCGGCGGCATTGCATCTGATGCAAATCAAGCCATGCCGTCGTCTCGACGTTGTCTGTCTCTTGATGCAAGTCAATCGCGCGAGGCGGTGCGATCGGATGATGGGCGTCAGTCGAGGTGGTACGCCGCGGCATATCCGCCGGCCTGGGGGGCAGAGCATGTACGAGAAGATCCTGATGGCGTTCGACGGCAGCGAGACCTCGCGGCTGGCGCTCGCCGAGGCGCTGCGCGTGGCGCAAGTGACGGGCGGGCGGCTGTGCGTGGCGCACGTGATCGACGTCGTGGCGCCGTTCGGCATGGGGCTCACCTATGTTCCGGTGCAACTGCTCGCGGCATATCGCGAAGAGGCCAAAAAGCAGCTAGACGCGGCGTGCGCCGAAGCGAAGGCGGCAGGCGTGAAATGCGAAACGGAGCTGCTGGAAGTGGCCGGCATTACGCAAAGCGTCGCAGACTGTCTGCAAGCTTGCGCGTCGCGCTTTGGCGCTCAGCTCGTGGTGCTCGGCACGCATGGCCGGCGCGGCGCGCGGCGCGCCTTCCTTGGCAGCGTGGCGGAGGCGTTCGTGCGCGAAGCGGATTGCCCGGTGCTGCTCGTGCGCGGCGAGCCCGCCTGAACTGCAGCGGCCCGACGCAACGAAGGCACCCCAAACCGGTGTCATCCGGAAACGCCCGGACAACATCCGGACAATACGCGGAGCAACCCATGGAAAACGCAGCCTCTCCCGTTGTCTCTCTCGCGCAGGTCACGCGCGCCGATCTTGCGCGCGTGGGCGGCAAGAACGCGTCGCTCGGCGAGTTGATCGCCAACCTCATGCCGCATGGAGTCAAGGTGCCGCCCGGCTTCGCGACCACGGCGCAGGCGTATCGGGACTTCATCGAAGCGAATGGTCTGGACGAGGTGATCGCCACCGCGCTCGATGATCTCGCGGCCCAACGCAGCACGCTCGAGGAAACGGGCGCGGCGATCCGCGCGGCGGTTTTGCGCGGCGTGTGGCCCGCCGCGATCGCGCAGGGCATTCGTGCTGCGTATGCGGACCTTTGCCGCCAGACCGGCAACGAGAAACTGAGCGTTGCCGTGCGCTCCAGCGCGACGGCCGAAGACCTGCCCGAGGCGAGCTTTGCGGGGCAATTCGAGACGTTCCTGAACATATGCGGCGGCGAGGCGGTGCTCGACGCGTGCCGCCGCTGCTACGCGTCGCTCTATACCGACCGGGCGATCAGCTACCGCCAGGCGAAGGGCTTCGACACGCTCAAGGTTGCCGTTTCGGTGGGCGTGCAGCAGATGGTGCGCGCCGACCTGGGTGGCGCGGGCGTGATGTTTTCGATCGACACCGAAACCGGGTTCGACCGGATCGTGCTGATCAATGCGGCCTGGGGCCTCGGCGAGAATGTGGTGCAGGGCACGGTCGACCCGGACGAGTATGAGGTCTTCAAGCCGTTGCTGGCCGGCAAGTCGGTCACGCCGATCGTCGGCAAGACGCGCGGTGCGAAGACGGTCAAGATGATCTGCTCGCGCAGTCGCACGCAGCCGACGAAGAACGTGCGGACCACGCGCGCGGAACGCATGGCCTGGGTGCTGCACGACGACGAGATCCTGAATCTGTCGCGCTGGGCGTGCCTGATCGAAGCGCACTATGGCTGCCCGATGGACATGGAGTGGGCGAAGGACGGCGCCACGGGCGAAATATTCGTCGTGCAGGCGCGGCCGGAGACGGTGCAGTCGCGCCGCGATGCCGGCGCGCTCAAGACCTGGCGCATCGGCAAGGCGGGAGCGAAGCTGCTCTCGGGCGTGAGCGTGGGAGAGGCGATCGGCGCGGGGCGTGTCTGCGTGATCGAGCAGCCGCGCGACATGGCGCGCTTTGTGGATGGCGCGGTGCTGGTCGCGCAGACCACCGATCCGGACTGGGTGCCTATCATGCGGCGCGCTTCGGCGATCGTCACGGATCATGGCGGCCGTACCTCGCATGCGGCGATCGTGAGCCGCGAGCTGGGGCTTCCGGCGATCGTCGGAACCGGCAACGCCACGCGCGCGCTGCGCAACGGCCAGGCGGTCACCGTGAGTTGCGCGCAGGGCGAGGAAGGCTTCGTATACGAGGGCATTGCCGAGTTCCATTCGGAGGAGATCGACTTCTCCCACATCCCGCCCACGCGCACCGGCATCATGCTTAATCTGGCGAATCCGGCGGCGGCGTTTCGCTGGTGGCGTATCCCGGCCGACGGCGTGGGGCTCGCCAGAATGGAGTTCGTGATAAGCAATCAGATCCGCGTTCATCCGATGGCGCTCGTCCACTACGACGAACTGAAGGACGAACAGGCGAAGCGCACCATTCGCGACCTGACCGCCGGTTACGAAGACCGTACGGAGTACTTCGTAGACCATCTTTCGCGCGCGCTCGGGCGCATCGCGGCGGCGCATTTTCCCCACCCCGTGATCGTGCGCATGAGCGACTTCAAGACCAACGAATACGCGAACCTCGTGGGGGGCGCAAAGTTCGAGCCGAAGGAAGCCAACCCGATGCTCGGCTTTCGCGGCGCGTCGCGCTACTACTCGCCGCTCTACCGCGAAGGCTTCGCGCTCGAATGCCGTGCGATCCGGCGCCTGCGCGATGAAATGGGCTTCACCAATGTCGTCGTGATGATTCCGTTCTGCCGCACGCCGGAGGAGGCCGACCGCGTGCTCGCGGTCATGCGCGAGAACGGCCTCGAACGCGGGCGCAATGGTCTCGAAATCTATGTGATGTGCGAGATTCCCTCCAACGTGGTGCTTGCGCGCAGTTCGCACAGCGCTTCGACGGGTTTTCGATCGGCAGCAACGACCTCACGCAGCTCACGCTGGGCGTGGACCGCGACTCGGCGCAACTCGCCGGGCTCTTCGATGAGCAAAGCGAAGCGGTCAAATGGATGGTGAGCAGGGTGATCGCCGAGGCTCATCACGTCGGGGCCAAGGTCGGCTTGTGCGGGGAGGCGCCCGCGCACCACCCCGAGTTTGCGGCTTTCCTCGTCGAGTGCGGCATCGACTCGATCTCGGTGAGTCCCGACAGCTTCGTCGCCGTCAAGCGGCGCGTCGCGGCCAGCGAGCCCGCGCTCGATGCGGATGCCGGCATGCCTGTGACTCTGGCGCAACGTTGATAATCATTGAGAGGCCTCCTGGCCGCCCGATG
>NZ_DATJWR010000262.1:0-11567 GCF_035501035.1 Paraburkholderia sp. | reverse complement strand
TTCGAGCGCTGGTGGGGCACCTACTATCTGATGAACCGGGAAGAGATCGAGTGGATCACCCATAACCTGTTTGTCGGCAACCGGTTGTGGTCGGGGCAAGTGCGTGGTCCGTCCGGCAAGTCGTTCGACCTGCGCGAGATCCGCGTCCCCATCGTTCTGTTTGCTTCGATGGGCGACAACATCACACCGGTGCAACAGGCATTCAACTGGGTCGCCGACCTGTACGGCAGCACGGAAGAGATCAAGGCGCGCGGTCAGGTCATCGTCGCCCTCACGCATGGGGATATTGGCCATCTCGGCATCTTCGTTTCAGGCAAGGTGGCGAAGAAGGAATACACACAGATATTCAACGTGCTGGAGACGATCGAGGCGCTTGCGCCCGGCCTCTACGGCATGTCGATCAAGGAAGTGAAGGGCTCGGACGGCAAGACCGAATACGACGTCTCGCTCAAGGAGCATCGGCTCGAGGAGGCCGTCGAGCACTTCAATCCCTCTTTTCAACGCGAGGACGAAAAGCCGTTCAAGGCCGTGGCCGCGGTGTCGGAATTCAATCAGCGTGCCTATGAGCTGTTCGTCCAACCGTATGTTCAGTTGACCTCGAACGAAACGACCGCGCGGCTCCTGCGCGATTTCCATCCGCTGCGTTTCGAGCGATGGGCATTCTCGGACTTGAATCCGTGGCTGGCCGCGCTGGGCCCGGTCGCCGACACGGTCAGGGCAAGCCGTGCACGCGCGGACGACGTCGAACCGTGGCGCGACGTCGAGCGGCGCGGCTCTGAACTGCTTAGCGCTTCGCTCGACTATTACCGCGCGGTGCGCGATGCCGGCGTCGAGGCGCTGTTTTTCTCGGTGTACGCGAATCTTCTCGGGCTGCACGACTTCGGTCATCAGCAGGAGCACGGCGAAGATTGCGCGACGAGCGCCGACCCGCGCAGCATGCCGTTCGTCCGGGAAGCGTTGGCCACGATCGGCCACGGCGGCTACGACGAGGCAGTCGCGCGCACGGCATTTCTGCTTGCGCCCAAGGGGCAGCCCCTGCCGTTATCGCGCATCGAGACGGTTCGCGAACTGGCGAAGGAATATGCCGATTACCTGCCCACGTTGCCGCCGGCCGACTGGCGCCGAATTCGGGGCGAGCAGGAAATCATTGCGACCTTCGAGCCGCAGCGCGCAATCGAAACGCTGCCCGACCTGCTGGCGACTCCTGAACACCGCAATCGGCTGCTGACCTTGCTCGACAAGCTGGTGGCCGACCGGCGCGTGCAGGCCATCGAGCCGACCGAGCAGCAACAACAGGCGCTGCATGCGATCCGCGCAGTGCTCGGCGCGCCGGCGGCGGCAACGCCCGTCGGCAAGCCGCGAGCGCCGCGCGTCAAGGTCGCGGGGGCCTGAGCACCTTCCATCCGTTCAGGAGAAAAGCGTCCATGGAATCCAACCACATCAAATACCGCCGTCTCATCGCTCAATGCCAGGCCCTCGCGCCGCTGCCCGTCGCGGTGGCCCATCCCTGCGACGCGAGCTCGCTTGAGAGCGCGATAGACGCTGCGCGGCAGGGGCTCATCGTGCCCACGCTCGTCGGTCCGCGCGAGCGCATCCTGTCGGTCGCGTCGGAATGCGGGCTCCCCATCGGCGACTATCCCATCGTCGATGCGCCGTTCAGTGAAGCTTCGGCGGCCTCCGCCGTTCAACTCGTGCGCGAAGGCAAGGCGCAGGCGCTCATGAAGGGCAGCCTCCACACGGACGAACTGATGGCCGCGATCGTGCGCCGCGACGCCGGACTGCGTACCGCACGGCGTATCAGTCACTGCTTCGTGATGGACGTGCCGTCCCACGCCGATCCGCTCATCATCACCGACGCGGCCGTCAACATCGCGCCGACGCTCGAGGAAAAGATTGACATCCTCCAGAACGCGATCGATCTTGGTCATGCGCTCGGGTTTCCGGAAGTGCGGGTTGCGATCCTTTCGGCCATGGAGACCGTGAACCCGAAGGTGCCCTCTACGCTCGAAGCGGCTGCGCTGTGCAAGATGGTTGATCGCAGGCAGGTGACGGGCGCCATCGTCGATGGTCCGCTCGCACTCGACAACGCAATCGATCCAGAGGCCGCACGTATCAAGCACATCGACTCGCCGGTGGCGGGCCGCGCCAATGTGCTCATGGTGCCCGACCTCGAGGCGGGCAACATGCTGGCCAAGAGCCTGTCGTTCCTCGCGGGTGCCGACGCGGCGGGCATCGTGCTGGGCGCGCGCGTGCCCGTGATCCTGACGAGCCGGGCCGATTCGGTCATGACCCGCCTTGCCTCCTGCGCGGTGGCCATGCTCGTGGCGCGCGCGAGGCAGGCGGCCGGACTTATCGAGGGTTGATGCCATGGCAGCCGTAATTCTCGTCGTGAATGCCGGTTCATCGAGTATCAAGTTCTCGACATTCGAAGAGCGTGGGGCGGCGCTCGAATTCGTCGTACATGGCCAGGTGGATGGGTTGTACACCGACCATGTCCGGTTCGAGGCATTGGACCACCACGGAGTGCGCCACGAGAGGGAGTGGACCGGCGGCGAGGAACTGGACCATCGCCGCGGGCTGGAGCAGATTGCCGTGTTCCTGAGCGAGCACCGCGAAGGGCACACGCTCGCGGCCGTCGGTCACCGTGTGGTGCACGGCGGGCAGCGCTTCGGCGGTCCCGCTCGCGTGACGCCTGCCGTAATCGACGAACTGGAAAAATTGACGCCGCTCGCACCGCTGCATCAGCCGCACAATCTCAAGCCGGTACGCCTGATCGAACAGTTGTACCCGGACGTGCCGCAGGTCGTCTGCTTCGACACGGCGTTTCATCGTACGCAGCCCGACGTGGCGCAGGCTTTTGCGTTACCGGCTGCCATTACTGACCTGGGTGTGCGCCGCTACGGCTTTCACGGACTGTCGTACGAATACATCGCGAGCGTGCTCCCCGACGTTGCGCCGGCGGCAGCGGCCGGGCGTACGGTGGTGGCTCACCTCGGCAACGGCGCCAGCATGTGCGCGCTCGTGGCGGGCAAGAGCGTGGCCAGTTCGATGGGCTTCACGGCCGTGGACGGGCTGCCCATGGGCACGCGCTGCGGCAATCTCGATCCCGGGGTCGTGCTGTACCTGATGGAAGAGCGTGGCATGGATGCGCGCGCCGTTGAGGATCTCCTGTATCACCATTCCGGGCTGCTCGGCGTATCGGGCATTTCCGGGGACATGCGCACACTGCAGGAAAGCGACGATCCTCGAGCACGCTTCGCGATCGACCTCTACGTGTACCGTATCTGCCGCGAACTCGGCTCACTTGCTGCGGCAATGGAGGGCCTGGACGCGGTGGTCTTTACCGGTGGCATTGGTGAGCACGCAGCGGCAATCCGCGAGGGCGTGGTGCGGCGGGCGCAGTGGCTTGGCGCCGACCTCAATGTGACCGCGAATCTCGACGGTGGGCCGCTTGTGAGCACCGCATCGAGCCGCGTGCCGGTGTATGTCATTCCGACCAATGAGGAACTGATGATCGCGCGACATACGCGCGCTGTCCTGGAGTAAGCCCATGTCAACTGAACAGACGGGACACATTAGCCCTGTGCTCAAGGGCATGAAGGCGCTGGTCACGGGGATTGCCAACGAGCATTCGATCGCGTACGGCTGTGCGAAGGCCTTCCGCGAACTCGGTGCAGACCTTGCTATCACGTACGCCACGGAGAAAAGCAGGTCGTGGGTCGAGCCGCTCGCGCAGGAATTGCAGGCCGACCTGTTGTTGCCGCTGGACGTCTCCGATGCGAGCCAGCTCGAGGGCGTGTTTTCGCACATAGGGCAGCAGTGGGGGCGTCTGGACATCGTCTTGCACTCCATTGCGTGGGCACCGAAAGACGATCTTCAGGACGGCCTGCTGCACTGCTCAAGCGAGGGCTTTTCGCGGGCCATGGACATTTCGTGCCACTCGTTCGTGCGTATGGCCGCACTTGCTGCGCCGCTCATGGACAAGGGCGGCACGCTGCTTACCATGAGTTATCACGGCGCGAGCAAGGTGGTGCCGAACTACAACGTCATGGGACCGGTCAAGGCCGCGCTCGAGGCATGCGCGCGCTACCTCGCCTACGAACTGGGCCCGCAAGGTATCCGCGTACACGCCATATCGCCGGGTCCGCTGATGACGCGCGCGGCTTCCGGCCTCAAGGACTTTGGGCTGCTGCTCAACGAGGCGGCCCACCGCGCGCCGCTTGGAGAACTCGTCGACATCATGGACGTCGGCTATACCTGCGCTTTCCTCGCTACACCGTATGCGCGCAGGGTGTCGGGCGAAACGCTGTACGTCGATGGTGGCGTGAACATCATGGCATGACGCTTTACGGGAAACGACATCGTGACTGAGCTTTTGCTGCAACCCATCGAGGACGCTGTATCCGACGGCGATATCGCCGGCTTTTTGAGCCACTATGGCTTTCCGCCATTTGCGGCAATCGAGCGAATCGCAGGTACGGGATGCCGGCCGGCTGTGCTGCTCGCGTTCAATGACCTTAAGCCGGAAGCACTACGAATCCTGCAGACGAGGATCCATCGAGTTTTCTGGAACGACCGCACTGTCGAAGCGATCATCTTGACGGTCCGGACAGAATGAGCAGCATGGCCCGGCACGACGCGGAAGAGCGATCACTCGGCCGCTCGGTAGAGCCTGTTGTATTGCGTCGTGCGCGAGGGCGCTGCTTTTTGCGCGGGCCAGCAGCGAGTCTGGCGGAACGCTCAATTCCGGCAAGGGGAAAGTAATCAACCTCGAAATGTCCTGCGGCTTCAGGCCAAGCGCACCCAATACTAGTCCGACCACTTGCTCCGGGTAACGACGAGACGTTCCGCCGGCTACCATGCGATGGACCGCCATCAAGCCGGCGCCGGTAACGACGTCTATCATCGTCCCGACCGCGCCGTCGTTAAACTGACCTCGTTTTTGCCCCGCTCTGAGGTGGCGTGGAAGGTAGTCGTAGAACCCGCTGTCGCGGTTCACGAGCTGCAAGCCCGCACCGGCCACGAACTGCGCAACCAGTTCATGAGACCGTATCAAGTGCAGATAACATCGGAATGCGGTGGCGACCTTGAGGCTGGGATCGTCCTCGACGTTGGATATCGCCGCTTCGACCATCCTCACGATGTCCCGGTTCAACTCGGCGGCGAGTGCTTGAAAAAGCTCCTCGTTGGTGCGGAAGTAGTTGTAGAACGATCCTTTGGATACCTCGGCTGCTGCGACGACGTCGGCGATGACGCTTGCACCCACGCCTTTCTGGGCAAACACGATCATGGCGCTTTCGAGCAACCGCATGCGCATGCGCCGGCGACGCTCGGCCGCTACCCGAGGGCGATGGTCATCGTTCGATTCTGGCATACCCAATCCTGACGAGAAGTGCTGTTTTAACCGCAGATCTTGCGCGTGCGCTCGCATGAGGACATATGCCGCGCGGACGACTCAAGTATCGCAAGCAAATTCTGCCATGGCACACGCGCGTGAGAGAAACTGCATAATGCCGCATGCTTCGAGGGCTGAGATGCTGTTTTGACAGTGATGGAATGCGCTCGAGAAGTCTTCGCCGCGTGCGTGAGGCGTTCAGCGCGTCGCGGTGAAACCTCGGTTGCGGGCAAGTTCCTTGCCGATCTGTACGCGCACATGCGCGGGGTTGGAGAGAAACGATGGCGTGAGGCCGAAGTCACGCTTGAATGTCCTGCTCAAGGGTTGGGTCGCGATAAGCGATGAACGTTTGGCAAGCCGTCCGCCTTTGGTCGAGTGCTCAGGACAGCCTTCGAGGTCAGGCCGACGACGGAGTAGACCGAACTGACGTCGACCATGTGCAGAAGTCCAAACTCTTCAAGGGCAATGTTCGAACGAAAATTTCAGCGGCCGCAATCCTGACGAACTCGAGCAACGAAGATTTCCACCGTGGCACAACGCCTAGTTCAGTTGAAAATCGCGCGGTGCTTCCGACTCTTTCGCGTAGCGAAAAACATTCAGGTCGTCATACTGGATGGCGGGCTTCTGCCCAGATATGAGGTCTGCGAGAAGTTGCGCCGAGCCGCAGGACATTGTCCAGCCGAGCGTGCCATGCCCCGTATTGAGATAGAGGTTAGGCACTGCGGTGTGGCCGACAATCGGCGTGCCGTCCGGCGTCATGGGACGCAACCCGGTCCAGAAGGTAGCCTTCGATGTATCGCCGCCGCCAGGGAAGAGGTCGTTTACGCACATTTCCAGGGTCTCGCGACGCGCCTCGCGCAGTCGCTTGTCAAAGCCAACGATTTCAGCCATACCGCCGACGCGGATGCGCTTTTCGAAGCGTGTGATGGCAATCTTGTACGTCTCGTCGAGAACTGTTGAGACCGGTGCGCGAGCTTCGTCGACGATAGGAGCTGTGATGGAATAGCCTTTGAGGGGATAGACCGGAATCTTGACGAGGCCGGACAGGAAGTTCGTGGAGTAGGACCCGAATGCGACGACGAATGCATCTGCGTGGAGGAGCTTCGCACCATGGCGCACACCGACGACTTTGCCGCCCTCGACCACAAGACCATCGACCTGCGTGTTGTAGCGGAAGGTCACGCCCGCCTGCTCAGCCAGCGCAGCGAGTCGCGTCGTAAACAGTTGACAGTCGCCCGTCTCATCGCCGGGCAAGCGCAGTCCGCCGGTCAACTTATGCGCGGTGGCAGCAAGTGCCGGCTCCACCCGAGCGAGTTGGTCTCGGGACAACAACTCATACGGGACATTCGCCTCTTTCAGAACCGCGATGTCCTTGGCTGCACCGTCAAACTGCTGCTGCGTCCGGAAAACCTGCAGTGTGCCGCCCGTGCGGCCCTCGTACTGGATTCCCGTTTCGGCCCGCAGCGCCTTTAGGCAATCGCGGCTATATTCCGCGAGTCGAACCATGCGGTTCTTGTTGATGGCATAACGCTCGGCCGTGCAGTTTTGCAACATCTGCCACATCCATTGAAGCTGGAACTGCTTGTCTTCGTCGTCCGGACGAATTGCAAGCGGCGCGTGCTTCTGGAACATCCACTTCACTGCTTTAAGCGGCACACCCGGTGCAGCCCACGGCGCTGCGTAGCCAGGCGAAATCTGTCCGGCATTCGCGAAGCTCGTTTCGAGCGCTGGGCCCTGTTCCCGGTCGATTACGACGACGTCATGTCCCGCACGCGCGAGATAGAACGCGCTCGTCACCCCAACAACTCCACTGCCCAGTACAAGGACTCGCATATCAGTCGACTCCGCCGCCAGAGAGATTGTTGGTCACAGAGAGAAAGTCTGCCAAACCGCGAGTATCGCAGTGCATTCGCTAATCATATTCTCGTATAGGTCGTCAGGGGTAATTTCTTGCGTCGCGTCGTGACCGGCATTTCGCTTGAAGCAGCGATAGGCACCGGCGCCTCCCGAACACAATGCCCGATGGTCGAGCTGCTTGCGCCTGACCCGGTAGCGGTGGGGCGGCTATCGTGGTAATGGTGCGATAAAATACTCTGCGTAAAATAACGCCATATTTCTAATCGCATGATTATGTTGGAAAAATCGCGCACTCTTGCATGGACAGAGCCTCCGCTGAGGTGATATAAATCACCTGTCACGCGTCGCCGAGCACAATGCCGACCGACGTTTCGCGCCGCCTTTTCCATTGAAGAACATCGGGCAGTGATCGCTAGCGCGGACGAGGAGTGACCGGTGGCACGCTAGGGAAATCCGTACCACGGGGATGGGTCCTGAGAAAACGGACGCGCTGGCGAAGCTAGAGGCGCGGGACCCGAAATAGTCTGGCGGACCCTTATGGGCGGAAGGTTTTCAGGCGCTAGCCTTCAGGGACCCGATGCTTACCTATAGATATTCAAACTAGAAACCCCAAAGAAAGATATCTTTGCTTTAGGAATGGGTTTTCTATTCATTGGGCGTATACATCTGGTTATTCCGTTTTTTGCTCCTCACGTAAAGAGATTTTCGTGAAATAACCGGTACATCTCTCAAACGCGCATCTGCCTACATGCCGCTGCGCGGCTGCTTACCAGGGGAGAGTGATGATGGCAAGCGTGGCGCCCGGTGATAGCGGTAGAGGTCGGGTTCGAGTGAGTTCTCTTCGGCTGTAGCGCCTCTCACGCCATTCCTGGTAAGCAAAGCTGGTTGGGGATTTCGGCGCTGGGGAGCGTGCTTCCCGGAGCCGCTGCGGTCCAGTCGGGTTCGATAGCGGAACGGGCCGTGCTGCTCCTTACTGTTGCTCGCCGCCTGCTGGACGGGCAGTGCGTTTCCCAGCAACTCGCCGTGCCGTGTACAACTTCAGCGCTGCCCAGGTATCATCGTGCCTGTGCGCCGCCCGTCGCGGCATTCTCAGTTTTTCGCCAGTCACCCGATGTCCCAGTCAGCAAAGCTCTCCGAGGTTCTCACTCTTGCCGAAGTCCAGTCGCTGGCCGACACGAAGACGTTTGCGCGCGGCAAGGCCTATTTCCACGATGGCGCCGTCTCCCGCCTGGAGGAGCACGAGGGTGCTATTCATGCCAGCGTACGCGGCACGCATCGTTACCGGGTTGAACTCGCCGTCGATGACGATGGCGAACTCGCGTACGACTGCACGTGTCCGGTGGGCGACGACGGAGTTTTCTGCAAGCACGCTGTCGCTGTCGCGCTCTCATGGCTCGAGAATTCCGGTGAAGAGGTGGTGTTCCATGCCGAAGAGGCGGCTCCCGGGAAATCGAGCAAGAAGAGGAAGACCTACGAGGAAGTGATTCGCGAATACGTCGCGACACTCGACAAGGATGCGCTTCAGGGATGGTTGCTCGAAGCCGTCGAACGCGACCTGTCGTTGCGCGACAAGCTGCTGTTCGCCGCGCGTGCCGCGGGGGCATCCGATTTGCCGGGCATGAAGGCCGCCGTCAGGCAGGCGACACGTATTTCCCGGCCACTGGACTGGCGGGAGGCTGGCGCATACGGCGATGGCCTGATGTCGCTGGCCGACATGCTGCGCCAGAGGCTTTCCGGACCTCATGCCGCACAGGTGGTCGAGCTGTCCGAGCTGGCGATTGCGGGCGCCGAAACGAGCCTCGAACAGATTGACGACTCCGGTGGCGACGTGATGCCGGCGATTCTCGAGCTGGCGTCTGTGCACCTCGATGCCTGCAAGTTGACCGGACCCGACCCGGTGAAGCTTGCGGAGCGGCTCTTCCGCTTCCAGACAGAAGGCAAGTGGGACACCTTCTACAACGTTTTGCCTGCGTATGCGGAGCCACTGGGCAAGAACGGGTTGCGCCGCTATCGCGAACTCGTCAACGAGGCGTGGGAAGCGCTGCCCGCGCTCGCGCCGGGCAAAGAATATCGTCGGTCCTACGACTCGCCGCGCATGCAGCTCGAGCACGCGATGGAGGCGCTGGCCGAACTCGATGGAGACGTTGATGCGTTGATTCGCATTCGCTCGAAGGACCTGTCGAGCCCGTACCGCTTTCTGCTAGTGGCGGAGCTTTGTGTGAAGCATGGTCGCCCGGACGAGGGGCTCACGTGGGCCGAGCGCGGCATCAAAGAGTCCGGCCAGAGCTTTGACCAGCGCCTGCTCGACTTCTGCATCGACGCGTATCTCCGTCGTAGTGAATTTGACAAGGCCGATGCGTTCGCGTGGCGCCGCTTCGAAATGCACCCGACAGCCGAGGCCTTCACCGCCTTGATGAAGGTTGCTACGGCGACCGGCAGGCATGACGAGACACGGGAGCGCGCTCTCACGCACCTCTGGGCGCTGGTCAGGGGAGAGGAGGCAGTCGCAAAATCGAAGCGCAGTGTCTGGCAGCGGTCAACGCGGACCGAACTGGTCAGGATTTTTCTTGCCAGAAAAGAGAACGACACCGCATGGGAAACGTTTGCCGGCGGCCCGGTAGCAACACAGCTATGGCCGGAAATGGCGGCTGTCCGTGGCAAGACCCATCCGCACGACGCCATCGCCCTGTATCACAGGCTGCTGCCGGTCGCTGCCGAGGGCGGTACGCGCAACGCGCGATATGACGAGGCGTTCGAAATCGTGCGGGCCATCGGCATGCTGCGGGCGAAGCTGGATGAACGGGCGGAGTTCACCCGCGAACTGGAGGAGATTCGGGCGGCGTATCGCGCAAAGCGCAACTTCATCAAGCTGCTGGCCAACCTGGCCTGAAGTCGCCCGCACGCCGTCGCGCATAGGTTCATCCCGGTGTTCAACAGAACTCATTAGGTGCGACAGCGGAGCCGACCCCGAGAATCCAACCTTCGACTTCAGCCACGGCGCGCTCCGGCGGCGTCAATGGTGGGTGTAGGGCGAGCTGAAGGCGCCCGTCCTGGTCAGCGAGCCGTAGCCAGTCAGCGATGGTGTACGCGTCGTACTGGTCGTCGGTCATGTTCTCCGGCGCAACACGTCCGCGCCTCCACATGGACGGGTATAGCACCTTGGTGAAATGTGGTCGCGCTCGCGCTTCACCAAAATGCTCTAGCGCATTGTCGTGGGCGCTAGAGCCATGAGCTTTCGGGTCGTACCCCTCGCGCCCCAGGGCAATACTTAACCCATGTGCAGGCCACCGTTCAGGTCGGTGAGTGCGGCTACGGCACGAGCAGCGAATACGTCCGCGAACTTATCCGTAAGGATCAGGATCGCAAGCGCCTGCGCGCAATGATCCTGCAGGGAGCGACTTCGGGCCTCGCGGATCCGGCCGATGCCGGCTACTTCGAATCGTTGCGCGCCCGTGTGCGTACTTCGCGCAAATGACGGCCAAGCCCGTCATCCCGACCCGGCTGGCCAAGCAGGACGTAGAAGACGAGCTGACCCACTACTTCGTGGCCGAAGGCTCGGAAAAGGCGGCGCTCGGATTCATTGCGGAGATCGAGCAGGCATACACGCATCTCGCCAAACACCCCAACATCGGGCTCTCCCCGTTACGCGTACGAGCTGGACATCCCAAGCCTGCGCTCATGGTCTCTCGATCACTACCCGCATCTGATCTGCTACATTGAGCGCAAGGATCACGTCGAGGTCTGGCGCGTGCTCAACGGCAAGCGTGATATTCCGGCATGGCTGTTGAGCGATGACAGCGAGTTCCATTGACACAATCTGCACGGCACAAAGCCCGCGAGTAGCCATCCGGCATCGCGGGCTTCTTCATTTTCAGACCATGACGAAAGCAAAACCGTTTGACGAAGCACGCTCCCTGACCGACGAAGAGGCCATCCGGCGCTACCTCGGACAGTCGTTCGAAGCGGGCGAGCCAGCGTGGGATCGCCCCACCTGATTCGTCGGCAAATGACCAGAAAAATTCATCTGGTCATGCTCTCCAGCCTTTTAATTTGCATTGCTAATCTGTTAAAGGCATCCGCTTCCGAGAGCCTGTCGATACACGACGGAAAGCGAAGCCGGTCAGAGCTGTGTAAATATACAGTATCAGGCGTGAGACGTGAAGACCTTGGGAAGGCGTTTCGAGAAGGTGGCGGAACCGCAGAATCGTGCTTTCGTCCGGCAAACGCGTCATACCTTCGTCCAGCCCCGCAAACTCACGGTACAGCGGCACGTCATAAAGCGCCTCTTCCATCGCCGGGTCCGAAAGCCCAAACC
>NZ_DATJWR010000261.1:0-8962 GCF_035501035.1 Paraburkholderia sp. | reverse complement strand
CTCGAAGTTCCGCCTGCGCGTCGCGGCGGCGGGGCTGTTCGTGTTCGTCTGCTTCGGGTTGATCGCGTTCCGCTTTCTCTACCTGCAGGTCTGGAACCACAGCAAGTACTCGCTGCAGGCGGACGAAAACCGCATTTCCGTTGCGCCGATCGTGCCGAACCGCGGCATCATCACCGACCGCAACGGCGTCGTGCTCGCCAAGAACTACTCGGCGTACACGCTCGAAATCACGCCCTCGAAGCTCACCGACACGCTCGACAACACGATCGACCAGCTCTCGACCGTGATCCCGATCGACCAGCGCGACCGGCGCCGCTTCAAGAAGCTGCTCGAAGACTCGAAGAACTTCGAGAGCCTGCCGATCCGCACGCGCCTGACCGACGACGAAGTCGCGCGCTTCACCGCACAGCGCTTCCGCTTCCCCGGCGTGGAAGTGCGCGCGCGCCTGTTCCGCCAGTACCCGCTCGGGCCGACGGCCGCGCACGTGATCGGCTATATCGGCCGCATCTCGCAGCGCGACCAGGAGCGCATCGACGACGCGAGCGACCAGAACGACAGCGATCCCGAGCATTACGATCCGCGTCTCGACGCGAACAACTACAACGGCACCGACTACATCGGCAAGATCGGCGTCGAGCAGAGCTACGAAACCGAACTGCACGGCCTCACGGGCTTCGAGGAAGTCGAGGTGACGGCGGGCGGCCGTCCCGTGCGCACGCTCTCGCGCACGCAGGCCACGCCCGGCAACAACCTAGTGCTGTCGATCGACATCGGCCTGCAGCAGGTGGCCGAGCAGGCCTTCGCGGGCAAGCGCGGCGCGCTCGTCGCGATCGAACCTTCCACCGGCGACATTCTCGCGTTCGTCTCCGCGCCGAGCTTCGACCCGAACGCGTTCGTGGACGGCATCGACCAGCAGACCTGGGACGAGCTCAACAACTCGCCCGATCACCCGCTCCTGAACCGCCCGCTGCACGGCACCTATCCGCCGGGCTCGACCTACAAGCCGTTCATGGCGCTCGCCGCGCTCACGCTGCACAAGCGCACGCCGCAATGGGGCTTCTCGGACCCCGGCTACTACATGTTCGGCGGGCACCGCTTCAATAACGACGTGCGCTCGGGCCAGGGCTGGGTCGACATGAACCGCGCGATCATGGTGTCGAACGACACCTACTTCTTCATGCTCGCGCACGATCTCGGCGTGGACAACATCGCGAACTTCATGAAGCCGCTCGGCTTTGGCCAGCTCACCGGCATCGACATCGCCGGCGAAGCGCGCGGCATCCTGCCTTCCACCGAATGGAAGCGCAAGGCCTACCGCAAGCCCGAGCAGCAGAGGTGGTACGAGGGCGAGACCATCAGCCTCGGCATCGGCCAGGGCTACAACTCGTTCACGATCCTGCAGCTCGCGCACGCCACGGCCACGCTCGCCGACAACGGCATTCTCATGAAGCCGCACCTCGTGAAGGAGATCGAGAATCCGATCACGAAGCAGGAGCGCCTCACGGTGCCGAGCGAGAGCGGCCGCCTGAACGTGAGCCAGGCCGACATCGACGTCGTGAAGCGCGGCATGGAAAACGTGACGATGAATCCGTCGGGCACGGCGTATCAGCTCTTCCGCAACGCACCCTACACGTCGGCGGGCAAGACCGGCACGGCGCAGGTGTTCTCGCTGCAGGGCGGCAAATACAGGGCGCACGCGCTCGCCGAGAATCTGCGCGATCACGCACTTTTCATCGCGTTCGCGCCGGCCGAGAAACCGCAGATCGCGCTTGCGCTGATCGTCGAAAACGGCGGCTGGGGTGCGCAGGCGGCAGCTCCGATTGCGCGCCGCGTACTCGACTACTGGCTCGTCGACCGTCTGAAGCCGGGCGTCGAACAGGCAGCCGTGGCAACCGCGGCTTCGGCGACCGAGGACGCGTCGGCGCCCGTGATCGGCGCACCGGCCGAGGCGTCGGGCGCCTCGGGCGTCGGGGTTGCACCGCAGCCCGTGAAGGTCGCTGCGGGCTTCACGGCACTGCCGATTCCCGGCGCGGCGTCGGCCGCGGCGGCAGCGGCGGCAGCTTCGGATGCTGCGGCGGCGACGGCAGCCTCCACCGCGACGCCGGCTTCAGGCGCTGCCGCACAGCCCGCGCACGCTGACGCCGCCGCACCTGCTGCACCCACCGCGGCAGCCAGCAAGACCGGCAAGCCCCGCCAGAACGTCGCTGCTGACGCGCCTGCGGGAGCCGATGCCGTGAACGGCGGCACCGCCAGCACGAACGGCACGCCCGACACGAGCGCGAGCCGCCCGCCCCCCGCCTCCGTGCCGCGCCACTTCGGCCCTGGCCCCCATCGTCCGCGCCGGCCCGCGAGCGCGCCCGAAGCGGCCACGCTCGCGCCGCCGCCCAAGGCCGCGACCGGCGGCATCGACGAGTAAGGAGTCACCATGCCCTTCTTCCAGCTCGACAAGATCGACAAGCGCGCGGTGCTCGACGCACTGCGCAAGATGTTCCTCGGCTTCGACCGCCCGCTCGCGCTCACGGTGTTCCTGCTGCTGTGCGTGGGCATCGTCACGCTGTACAGCGCGAGCCTCGACGTGCCGGGCCGCGTGGAGGACCAGCTGCGCAACATCATGCTCACCTTCGTGCTGATGTGGGCGCTCGCCAATGTGCCGCCCAACACGCTCATGCGCTTTGCCGTGCCGGCCTACACCATCGGCATAGCCTTGCTGGTGGCGGTCGCGCTATTCGGCCTCACACGCAAGGGCGCGAAGCGCTGGATCAACGTGGGCGTCGTGATCCAGCCCTCCGAAATCCTCAAGATCGCCACGCCGCTCATGCTCGCGTGGTACTACCAGCGCCGCGAAGGCGTGATGCGCTGGTACGACTTTCTCGTTGGCTTCGTGATCCTGCTCGTGCCGGTCGGCCTGATCGCCAAGCAGCCCGACCTCGGCACCGCCGTGCTCGTATTCGCCTCCGGCCTCTTCGTGATCTACTTCGCGGGGCTCTCGTTCAAGCTGATCGTGCCGGTGCTGATCGCGGGCGTGATCGCGGTCGCTTCGATCGCGGCGTTCCAGGACAAGATCTGCCAGCCGCAGGTGAACTGGCCGCTCATGCACGACTACCAGAAGCACCGCATCTGCACGCTGCTCGACCCCACCTCCGACCCGCTCGGCAAGGGCTTCCACACGATCCAGGCCGTGATCGCGATCGGCTCGGGCGGCCCGCTCGGCAAGGGTTGGTTGAAGGGCACGCAGTCGCACCTGGAGTTCATCCCCGAGAAGCACACCGACTTCATCTTCGCGGTGTTCTCCGAGGAGTTCGGCCTGGTAGGCGGCCTCGTGCTGCTCACGCTCTACATGTGTCTGATCGCGCGCGGGCTCTATATCGCCGCGAACGGCGCGACGCTGTTCGGCCGGTTACTCGCCGGCTCGCTCACGATGGCGTTCTTCACCTATGCGTTCGTCAACATCGGCATGGTGAGCGGCATTCTACCCGTGGTGGGCGTGCCACTGCCGTTCATGAGCTATGGCGGTACGGCGCTCACCACGCTCGGCGTGGCGATCGGCCTCATCATGAGCGTGGGACGCCAGAAGCGGCTCATGCAGAGTTGATGCCCGTGGCGCGTAGCCGTGCCCGCTCGCCCCTGGATCAAGAAAAAACGCGCCGGCATTGCCCGGCGCGTTTTCGTTTCAGCGCGCGTTGCGCAGGCTCACCACCGGCTCATTACCGGCTCATTACCGGCTCACTGCCCACTCACTGCGCGGGCGCCGACTTCATCAGTTGCGCGCTCAACTGCTGATACTTGAGCCGCGCCACCGGATCACCCTGCGCCGCCGCCGCCGCATAGTAGGCGCGCGCGACGTTCAGGTTCTTCGGCACGCCGTCGCCGCCGAGCTCGTAGAACGAGCCGGTCACGTATTGCGCGGTCATGTCGCCGCCCTCGGCGGCCTTCTTGTACCAGTAGAACGCCTGCTTGTTGTCGCGCGAGGTGCCGCGCCCGTCCAGATACTGATTCGCGAGCGCGAGCTCCGCCTGCACGTGGCCCTGCTTCGCGGCCTTCAGGAACCACTGGTGGGCCTCGGCCGGATCGCGCGCGACGAAATCGCCGTCGTCGTACATCTTCCCGTAGACGTATTGCGCATGCGACATGTTGGCGTCGGCGGCCTTGCGCAGCCAGCGGCGGCCCTCGCCCACGTCGGCGGCGCCGCCTTCGCCGTTCACGAGCATCATCGCGTAGTTGAACTCCGCCAGCCGGTTGCCGCGCTGGGCCGCCGCCAGGAACTCGGCGCGCGCCGCGCTGAGATTGCCGGCGTTGTAGTCGGCAACGGCGCCAGCCGTCTGCGGATCGGATTGCGCGCCGGGAGCCACGTCGCTCGCACCTGCCGCAGCCGCGAGCCCGCTCGTACAGAGCGCCGCGCCCACGACGCAGCCCGCCCCCGCCACACGGGCGGCACGTGCCAGAACCTGCGCCAAAAGCGCTTTCGGCAACCTCATGATCTCGCCTCCTGGAGCGCCTGACGTGTCGCGCGCACGAGCCAGATCACGTCGGCGGCGAGCGCGATGAAGCTGAAGCCCATCTCGCGATACTGCTTCGCGTTGGCGGCATCCATCGCGAAGATGCCCGATGCCACGCCGGCCTCGCGCGCGGCTGCAACGATGCGCCGCATGGCCGCGAGCACGTCGGGGTGCTTCGAGTCGCCGAGATGGCCAAGACTCGCCGCCAGATCGGCGGGCCCGACGAACAGGCAATCGACGCCCGGCACCGCCGCAATCTGCTCGACCTGCTCGAGCGCCGCCGCCGACTCGATCTGCACGATCGTCGCGATCTGCGCATTGGCGCCTTGCAGGTAGTCGCGCCGCATGCCGTAGGCCGCCGCGCGCACCACGCCCGCAACGCCGCGCTGGCCGTTGGGCGTATGCGCATCGGGATACTGCGTGAGGTTCACGGCGCGCGCGGCCTCCTCGGCCGAGCTCACGTTGGGGAACATCACCGTGCGCGCGCCCGCGTCGAGCACGTGCTTGACGAGCCAGGGCTCGCTGTCCGGCAAGCGCACCACGGGCTCGGTGGGCAGGTGGGCGGCTGCGATCGCGCGCAGTTGCGCGATGGTGTCGCCGCTGTCGTTGGGCGTGTGCTCCATGTCGATCAGCAGCCAGTCGAAGCCGGCGTGCGCGAGCGCCTCCGCGGCGGTCTCGCTGCCCATCGAAAGCCATAGGCCGTACAGCGGCTCCGCCTCCTTGAGGCGTTCCTTGAGGGGGTTGGTGAAGGTGCTCATCGCCGTGCTCCCGGCGAGGCTGCGCGACGCACACGTCGCGCGCGGGCGGCTTCGCCCGGCGAGGCGGCAGCCGGCATGTCTCGCTCCGTTATGTGTTATCGGGCCGCGCGCGAGGTTGCGCAGGCTCTGTCGGAACGATGATACCGCGACAAAAAATTGCGAGCCGGAGCGGAAAACCCGGTCTTGCGCAGTGCGGAAAAGGGGGATGCGGGCAGTCGGGGCACGATGCCGAGTCAGTGATGTCGCGATGTAGCGACGCCCCATGTAGCGACGCCGGGTGTAGCGATGCGCGGCGTAGCGACGCCCGACGCGATCTCGCCCGGCGGCGGCCCGGCAGCCGAGCGCCAGCCATGCCGCCGCGCACGCTTTCAGTCGCGCGTGACTTCGGCCCAGCAGTTCGGCGTCTCGTACAGGCGCACCTTGTATAGCCGCAGATTGACGCCGTAATGCGCGTCGTAGACGTTCGCGAGGATATCGAACGCGATGGCCGCGAGATTCTCCACGGTGGGGATGCGGTCGATCACGACCGTCTTGTGTCCCGGCAGCGTTTCGAGGAAGCCGCGCACCTGCGTATCGCCTTCGAAGACGAGGAACGCGTGATCCCACAGATCAACGAGGTGCTGGTTCGCGAGCGACTTCACGTCCGCGAAGTCCATCACCATGCCGCGGTCGGGCGCGCCCTCGGTCTCGACGAGGTCGCCCTGCAGCGTGACTTCGAGCACGTAGCGATGGCCGTGCAGGTTGCGGCACTGGCTGCGGTGGTCGGGAATGCGGTGGCCCGCGTCGAATTCGAGTTTTCGGGTGATCGTCAGCACGGCGCTTCAGGGAATGTTCAGGTACTTGTGGGTCTGCATCGAAAGGCGCCACTGCGGATGGCGCTTGCACCAGTCGATGGCGAGTTTCGTGTTCAGGTCGCGCGACGGGCCGTCCATCGGCTGCACGAGGAAATACTCGAAGTCGAGCTTCGCATAGTCGGCAAGGCGCTGGTTTTCCTGCGGCACGACGACCTTGAGTTCGTTGCCCTTCGTGACGACGAGCGGCGCGTCGGCCTTCGGGCTCACGCAAACCCAGTCGATGGTGTCGAGCACCGGCAGCGAGCCGTTCGTTTCGATGGCGATCTCGAAGCCGGCCGCATGCAACGCGTCGACGAACGGCTCATCGATCTGCAACATCGGCTCGCCGCCCGTGCAGACCACGAAGCGGTTGCCCTCGCCTTCGGGCCACAGTGACGCGATTTTCGCGACAAGTTCTTCCGGCGTGCGGTACTTGCCGCCGTTCTCGCCATCGGTGCCGACGAAGTCGGTGTCGCAAAAGCGGCAGATAGCCTCGGCGCGATCTTCCTCGCGGCCCGACCACAGATTGCAGCCGGCAAACCGGCAGAACACGGCCGGACGCCCGGCGTTCGCGCCCTCGCCCTGCAACGTGTAGAAAATTTCCTTTACCGCGTAAGTCATGCTGCTGCCTGGTTCTGGCTCATGAGCAGTAGGCTCGTGGAAAGCCGGTTGGTCTCGGGCACGGATTCATCGTGCAGGCGGGGCGCGCCGCCCGTGCGTCGCCCACCCCTTGTCTCGTCGTTGCTGCGTGCTGCCGCGTGTTGCCGCGTTTGCTGCGTCATTGCTGCGGCAACCCTGCCATGCGCCGCACGGCTCTCGTTCAGGCCGGCGCTTCCGTTACGTTCTCGCCCACGAGATACGCCTCGTAGCCGCGCTTGCGCAACTTGCACGCCGGGCATTCGCCGCAGCCAAAGCCCCACGAATGAAGCTCGGCGCGCTCGCCCAGGTAGCACGTATGCGTCTCGACGCGCACCAGCTCGACGAGTTCCTCGCCGCCAAGTTGCTGCGCGAGCCGCCACGTGTCGGCCTTGTCGAGCCACATGAGCGGTGTTTCCAGCACGAAGCGCGTGTCCATGCCGAGATTGAGCGCGACCTGGAGCGCCTTCATCGTGTCGTCGCGGCAGTCGGGGTAGCCCGAGAAGTCGGTCTCGCACATGCCGCCCACGAGCACCTTGAGCCCGCGCCGGTAAGCGATCGCCGCGGCAATCGTCATGAACATCAGATTGCGGCCCGGCACGAAGGTGTTCGGCAGGCCGCTCGCGGCCGTTTCGATTTCGATCTCGCGCGTCATGGCGGTGTCGCTGATCGAGCCCAGCACCGAGAGGTCGATCATGTGGTCTTCGCCAAGACGCTCGCCCCACGCGGGGAACGTGCGCGCGATCGCGGCGCGAAAGCCCTCGCGGCACTCCAGTTCGACGCGATGACGCTGGCCGTAATCGAAGCCGAGCGTCTCGACGGTCTCGTAGCGGTCGAGCGCCCATGCAAGGCACGTGGCCGAGTCCTGGCCGCCGGAAAACAGCACGAGCGCGCCCTTGGCTTCTGTTCGAGTCACCGTGAAACTCCGTGAATGAGGTTTCCGCCCGAGCCTGTCACCCGCTAGCCACTAGCTGTTAGCTGCTAGCTGCTTTGGTTGCTTGAAACGCTCGGGCGGACCGCCGCGGACAAGGCGCGCCGGCTCATGCAGTATAGGCCGCGGCCCCTGCGCGGGCATTGGCGCGAGCCTTATACCCCGGATACCGTCGATGTCTGGCTCATTGCCCCTTGCGCACCACTCTGCCTGCAATGCCCAAGAGCAAGACAACGAAAAAGCCCCAGGAATCGAACGATCTCCTGGGGCTGCATTCTGGTGGCCTGGGGCGGAATCGAACCACCGACACGCGGATTTTCAATCCGCTGCTCTACCAACTGAGCTACCGGGCCAACGAAGAAACGAGAGTATAGCGACCTTAGCCGACTTGCGCAAGCCCATTCGCGAAATGAGTGCAGTCGGTGTTTCACTCGCCCTTGCTCTTGCCGAGGTCCACGCCGAGCTGCTTGAGCTTGCGGTACAGGTGCGTACGCTCCAACCCCGTTTTCTCGGCCACGCGCGTCATGCTGCCGTTCTCGCGTGCGAGGTGGTACTCGAAGTAGGCGCGCTCGAACGCGTCACGCGCGTCGCGCAGCGGAATGTCGAAGGAGATCGAAGCCGTGTGCGCCGCGCCTGCCCCGCCCTGCATGCCCTGCACGCCATCGGCGCCGAGCACCGGCAGCGCCGCGGCCGAAGCCACCACGGCCGGTCCGCCCGCCACCGGCTTGGCGGCCGCCGCCGGCGCGACCGGCGCGGCCGTGCCCCGCGCGAGACCCTGCTCGACCGCCTTCAGCAGCTTTTGCAGCGCGATCGGCTTTTCGAGGAAGTTGAGCGCGCCGATCTTGGTCGCCTCGACGGCGGTGTCGATGGTCGCGTGCCCCGACATCATGATGACCGGCATCGTGAGCTGGCCTTGCGCCGCCCACTCCTTGAGCAGCGTGACGCCATCGGTGTCCGGCATCCAGATATCGAGCAGCACGAGGTCCGGCACCTGGCGCTGCCGGAAGTCGCGCGCCTGCTGGGCGTCTTCCGCAAGCTCCACGACGTGTCCTTCGTCGCTCAGGATCTCCGAGAGCAATTCCCGGATGCCCATTTCATCATCTACCACCAGGATGGTTGCCATTTACGCTGCCCTTGTCTGCACTGTTGCTTTTGATCCCTGCTCCACCGTGGCGGCACGCGCCTGCCCGTGACCCGATGTGCCAGTCGTGCTGGATCCACCGGGCCCGGGTGTGACGGCATCATCTGCCAGTTGGAGAAACAGAATCGAGATTTGCGCGCCTTCTATCACGTCGCCCGCTTTCAGGC
>NZ_DATJWR010000260.1:0-22986 GCF_035501035.1 Paraburkholderia sp. | reverse complement strand
CGGGAAAACCCGGGCCGCCTGCCTCGCGTCGTACCCTCGACGGAGACTGGTTGCGGCCCGGGAGTACGCCTCGCCGGGCGCGCGCCAGACCGGAGATCCCGGGAGGCGTGCGCATAAGGTGTCCACCCCAACGCCGGGCTGCCATGCCCGGACATCGGCCACGGCCACAAGCCTGGTTGCCGACATGCACGGATATCGTCGACCATGATCGCCGCCGCCTGCTCACGCGCGTTCCAACGCGTACTTGTAGAGGACCCCGAATTCGCGCGCCTGCGCGGCGCCGCACGTTCGACGCTCGCTTGTCTGCTGACGGCGGGCTTGGGCGTGTCCTGGGCGCTACAGCATCACGAAACGCCGACTCTCGCTGTGCCTGGCGCGTTGTTCGCGATGATTGCGCCTTTGTTTTTGCGCGAAGCGCGTTGGACGAGTTGGCTCATCTCGCTCCTCATTCTTTATTTGTGCACCTGCGTATCCTTTGCCGGTGCCGCCGCACTCGCCTCGCAGCCCGCGCTGCGCGATACCGGGGCGCTGCTGGTCGTGTTCGTGGGCTTGTTGTGCCAATCGCTCGGCGCCCGCGCTGTGGGCGCCGCGCTGCTCACGCTGGTTTCCTTTTACCTCGGCCTGTATCTGCATCCTTCCCACACGCGGCTGATGGAAATGCTGACCGCCATGGCGATGGTTCCGCTCATCGTCGCATTCGTCGGGCGCGTCGTCATTCCAATGGAGCGGTGCGGCGCGCCGGCGCCATCGTTCACGTGCTCGTTGCCCCATACCATCGTGGCTTCGAAGGCATGGGCCGGCGCGGCCATGCGTTATGTGGCCGACATCCTCGTGACCGGACGGCCGACCGGGCGGCCCCTGTCCGCCGTGCTCGCGCATCGGCTTCACCGGCTCGCATGGCGGCCGGCCCTGGTCGCCACCGTCGCGGCACTGCTCGCCATGGTGGCGGGCAGCGAGTTGTCGGAAGACCGCTCGATGTGGGCGGTCATCAGTACGTTCGTCGTTTTTCTTGGGACGACCTCGTATCAGGGCACGCGCGTACGCGTCATGAAGCGCATTGCTGGCACGTCGACGGGCGCGGCGGTCAGCGTGCTGCTCATTACCGTATGCGGCCACCAAACCTGGTTTCTTGTGACCGCTATGGCCTTATCGGTTTTCGGCTGGGCCTATTACATTCTTCATGCGTATGCCCGCGGCGTGTTCTTTATCACGATGCTCGTCGGGCTCGCATACAGCCAGCTTGGTTTCGCCATCGTCCCGCTTGCGAAATTGCGTATCGAGGAAGTCTTCGCCGGATGCTTCGTCTCGCTCGCCGCAGCCGTGCTACTGATGCCGTCCACGACTGCACGCGCGGCCGCCGCTCCGGATCGGAAGTGACAGTAGACGCTTTCGCCCCGTGCGAATCGGCAGCTCCGCCGCGCTCAAACCTTATCGTGGTGAGAGGATGCACTGGTGCCACCATCGCACACGGCGGGTTCGCCGGGGCCGGCGGCAGGGCACAGCAGTCTGCGCAGCATTTCGCGCACGCGATGGTCGAGACCGCTCAGGAATCGTTCCTCGCCGTCATGAAGGATGGCGGGCACGAGATCGGCCAGCGCCGCGCCCGCGGTCGCGAGGGAAAGCCGCACTGTCCGGCGATCGACTGAGCACCGTTGGCTCGTGACCAGACCTTTCCAACCGTGGGCGTTGCGAATTGGCGACATCGTGAGCTGGTCGTCGCCACAGCCGCGACACAGTGAAGGACTAGCGTCTCCCGGAAACTGATTCCATTCGATTCCGCCGTCGTTTGGGAGTAGATCTGGGGGTAACCGGGTAGCGTCACATCGGGAGATCCCTTGTGGGGCGGGCCCGGGCGGCCACGATGAGATCCCGACCCGGCCCACCATTCGCTTCACCATCAGGTTCCAGGGCATTCTGTCCAGGCCGTCCAAATGCCCACCGGGCGTGCCTCGCCGGTACTGAGTGCTGTCCTCACCGACCGCGAGTTGCCAACATTTCACCTATGAGCCACTGGCGCCGCGGTCTGTCGATCGCCAATTGGTTCGCCTAGACGCGCGGCAAGTCGTCTATCGACTTCTCGACGCTGCCGTCCGGCACTTCCATATCGATTCCGTCTACCCCGTTGGGATGCGGCACTGCTTTGATCTTCGGCCCGAGGAATCTCATGCCACCTAGCGTAAAGACGGAATACACGAGAGCACCTGCGCGGATGTCGTGAGTTACGGCCGACACCTCGGATATCGTGGGCGTCGAAAGCCAGTTGTGGGTCTGGGGATCGATTTGCGCCCAACGCACATGGGTGACCCGGTCCGTCGCCGAACTAATGCGCACACCGTCGACGCCATACGTAGCCATAGCGTTTACCTCCCTCGAGTTGACAGTGTGATCGTAGTCCGTCCTGTTGAGCGTGGAAAGCGGTTCGAGCGTCACCGGGGGCGGCGGCAGCCGGGGAGATTAGTTCGACGGGGGGCGATCGGCGCACGTTTGCTGGCCAGGTACGCGAAAAACGTTGCGCGCTCGAACTCGCCAGGTTCACGCGGCCCTTGCAGCATGCCAAGGTAAGCAAGTCGTGAGAGCTCCATCCGACTCCAGGGGGCGAGGATGAGAGCGATCCGCTGTACAGGCTCAAAAAATGACCGGAAAAAGGGGCTGAAGACCAGGCGCCAGGATCATCGCGTCACTGGCGTTCACGCGGTCAGCTAGCCAATCCGCGATTACAGATCGATTTTAGGTCAGGCTGGATATTGACCTGGGAAATTCTGAATTCAAGAATCAATCGAATGGGATTATTCTATATCTCTTCTGATTGATTGTTTTGTAAATTATGGTGAATGGAAATTTCTCCAGGATGAGACTTGACAGTAATTCGTTGTTGCAGTAAATCTCCTCGGGCCCGATGGTTTTGATGCAATCCATGGTTAAATCGCAGTCGCCATTGTGTTCAATCTGATAATCTATCTTCCAGTCATCTTTCAAATTCAGAGGGATGACCGGATCGTTGATCGCCAATGTCTTTTTATAACGTTGGTCGTCTATCAGCGCCTCCTCCGTGCTTGCGAAATCATCCATGCATGGCCGACTCGTAACATACCGCTCCCACGGCAAGACTGCGCGAACCGCAGAGCAATCCTTGAAGTAGTCAGGTTTTGTTCTGCTATTCTCGTGGTGGACCAATGTCATAATTTTAATTAAAGACTGGTCCTTGGTAAAAGACAGTAAATACTCGTAGCAAGTAAGCAGCGTATATCCAACGCCCGCAATATCGTCTATCAGCAAGATTTTCTTGCCTTCCTTGATGCAGGAATCAATCAAGTCCAATACGTCCTTGTTTTTTATTTCAGCCCTTGCTTCCCGGCGATCATAGTATATAAAGTCCACGGGAATACCCAGCATCTGGGATAGCATCAGGGCAGGTATGCCCCCTCCGCGCAAGATGCCCAAGATCAAGCCTGCATTTTCCTTGGCCAGTTGCTCCCTTTGAGAAAGGCAAAAGGTTTCTATTTCGTCGTAGCTATAGAAGTAAATGGGGAATCTGTGAAATTCAGTGTTCATCTATCTTTGGCTCCATTTAAGGGACGCAAATAGTCGACGAAACCGCTTGGGCGAGTCTGTCTCGCACTTACCGCACCACCGATGACCTGTCGTACAGCTCATGCACACGTCCCGTCCCGCTTTACCCTGGCTGCGTGAATGCGCAATGATGCGCGCCTTTTGGAAAAGCCGGGTGTAATCGTTTCACGCAACCAGCTGGAAGAGCGAATTTACGGCTGGGATAGGGGGATTGAGAGCAACACGGTTGATGTGCTGATCCATACGATGCGCAAGAAATTCGGGAAGAACCTGATCCGCGATGTGCGCGGTCTCGGCTGGGCCGTGAGGGGTGATCCGATGCGTATGGGGGCAACTGCTGGCAATGGATAGCGACGCAAGGGAGTGCCGGCGAGTCCGGAAGAGAGAATTCCTCAATGGCCTCGACGACGAACGCTTGGCTATCATCGCACGCACCGAAGTCGCACGACCGGGAATCGACGATATGCAAGGCGAAATTGCTCGCCATGGTAATCCATGGCAAGCGCGGGATCCGATGTGAGGACGTCGCCGGTTCGAAGCAGGTCACGTTGGCAGTTCTGGCATCCGATCAGGATACCGAAGGAAAAGCCGGAATCGAACGCGGTTACGTAGCTACGAATTGCGGTCCACCACGAAGCTGCAATGCGGCGCGTCCGTGGCCGGTTGGTGATGGAATCGGCGCTTGCGCAACGTTCTCTCTGTATGGAAGGCCTCGGGGCATTCGGCCTTCAGGTGAAGAATCGTCGTGTCGACATACTCGATGCCAAGCTTCGAGGCCTGGATCAGGGCGCTTTTCTGATCATGGTTGAGCTTCATGACGGCTCCTGCAATAACGGGTGTACGGAGACGCTTAGCTACGCTCGAACAGCGCGAGGCGGCCGCTCTTGTAGAGCTCGTGCACCTTGTTTGCAAGCGGTGCGTGCGGCGCTTTCTGGCATTCGCCGACGACGGCAGCCACCGGTGTCGCGACATCCACGACCGTCGTCACGGTCTCGCTCACGCCGAGCTTGTCGACGCCCGAGACCCAGTAGACGAGCGCTGGCTTGTAAGCGTCGTCCACGGCGAGGAAGTCGGAGCAGGTCATCTTTGCGGGTGAAACGGCTGGGACGGGTTTTGCGGTGTCCGCGAGCGCGAGCGGGGAGACACAGAGACCGGCAACAAGGGCGGTAACGAGGGTGGCAGTGGCAGTAAGGTGTTTCATGTCGATTCTCCCGAGAATTGAGGAATGCAAACAACGGAGCCTTGCGGGTGCGTTGATGGTTCTCATCGTAAAGGCCGAGAGTTAGCTGAAAATGATCCCGTCACGCTCAGGCAGTGTAGGGGGGGCATCGGGCGGGGGGGGGGCGGTGCAGGCGACGGCCAGGATACGTGCGATTTGTTACCCGCACGCAAGTCTGTTTGTCCGCGCAAGGTATTCGTAACTGGTGGCGACCCGATTAGATTTGGCTCAGTGGAAACCCAATTCCAAGGACCATCATGAAGATCGCCAACATCGAATCGATTCCGTTGCGGATCCCGTTTACCACGGGCGGGCGCTCAAGCGACGCAGTGTGGGGCAAAGGCGGCTTGCAGACCGTCGACTCCCTCGTCGTCAAGGTGACCACCGACACGGGCGTGGTCGGCTGGGGAGAGACATTCGGTTTTACCGCCGTTCCCGTCGCGAAGCTCGCCATCGACACGGTTCTCGCTCCTGAAGCGATCGGTCGGGATGCCACGCAGATCGAAAAGCTGATGCTCGACCTGCAGAAGAAATTCCACGTATTCGGCCGCAGTGGCGCATTCCTGTACGGTCTCTCGGCGATCGACATCGCGCTGTGGGACATCGCGGGCAAAGCCGCCGGAAAGCCGGTGCATCAACTCCTTGGCGGCACCGATGCGACCGAGCTTCGCAGCTATGCCAGCCTCACGCGGTACTCCGACCCCGAAGTCGTCGCGGAAAACGTGGCGCGCGCGCTGCGCGATGGATTTCGCCATCTCAAGTTGCACGAGATCGATGTCGGCGCCGTGCGCGCGGCACGCGAAACGGCGGGCGACGACATCGACATTACGCTCGACGTCAACTGTCCCTGGACTGTGCGCGAAGCCATCGACATGGCGGACAAACTGCGGCCCTTCAACTTGCGCTGGCTCGAAGAGCCGGTATGGCCGCCGGAAAATTATTCAGGACTCGCGCGGGTGAGGCAGGAAGGGCGGATTCCGGTGGCTGCCGGCGAGAACGCATCGTCCTTGATGGACTTCCAGCATCTGTTCGAAGCGAGCGCTGTCGATTTTGTTCAGCCGAGTCCGGCAAAGATGGGAGGACTCACCGAATTGAGGAAGGTGTACGCACTGGCCAACGCGCACAACGCCACAGTGATGGTGCACTCGTTCTACGACGGTCCGGGCCTGCTCGCAAGCGTGCACGCGAGCGCTGCGCTTGGCGGCCCGGGCGCGCTCGTCGAATGGCGGTATTTCGACTTGGAAGCGCCACTCTATGGCGAAGCGATCATGCCAAAGAACGGCGCGATCGCCGTGCCTCAAGGCCCGGGGCTCGGCATCGAACCGGACCCCGACGTGATTCGCGAATACAGAGTGGGCTGAACATGTCACGCGTGAACACGCCGCGCGCAAGCAACAGTGCGCCATCCGCATCACGCAGTGTGCGTCAGAAGCGAAACCGCATGGGCAACGGTGCAAGCGTAAAGGAGACTCGACATGCTGGAGCGTATCGCCGGGCCGCTGGTCCCCGTGGCTTTTGTCATCGCGCTCGGATTTGTTGCAGGCAAGCGCGGCAAGCTAAATTACTCGGATAGTCGGCTGATCAGCCGGCTCGTGCTCAACTGGATTTTCCCCGCGTTGCTGCTGGCCGGCATGGCCGGCACGCCGCGCTCGCAGTTGCTCGACTTTCGGTTCCTCGTCGCGACATTCGTTGGCATGATGGGGATGTATGCGGTTGCATTTGCGATTGGCTGGTATCGCTATCGCGAACTGAAGGCTGCTGCGTTGAAAGGCTTCGTCAACGGTTATCCGGACGGTGCATTCATGGGCATCCCGATCTTGCAGGCGATGTTTGGTCCCGGCAGCCTGTATTCGGTGCTGGTGCTCAATCTCGTGGCAAGCCTCGTGATGATTCCGCTCACCACCATGCTGCTCGAGATCGCCAGTGGCAAGGGAAGTGGTGCCAAGGCATTCCTCGCAAGTATTGCCGGCGCCGTTCGCAAGCCGCTGCTCTGGGCGCCGGCTATCGGCATCCTGCTCTCACTGTTCGCCATCAAGCTTCCGCCGGTGCTGGCCGACTCCCTGAACCTGCTTGGCAAGGCAACGCCCGGCGTTTCGCTGCTATGCCTGGGCCTGATCATGTCATCGGTGAGGCTCAACATGTCCGGCGAAGTGTGGATGAACCTCGGGCTCAAGCTGCTGGTTCACCCGGCACTGATGATCGCGGCGATCGTTGCGCTTTCGCTCAAGGGCGCATACGCGCAACAGATGATCCTGCTGTGCGCGCTGCCATCAGCGACGATCCCGGCGATGTTCGCCAATGAAGCCGGCACCTATCGAAGCGAGGCCGCGACTTCTATTCTCGCAAGCACCGTCGTTTCGGTGGTGACTTTCTCACTGGCGATCTATCTGATCGATGGCGGCCTTGCGGCGGCGTGACGTCTGTTGTACGGAACGCCAATCGCGCAAGAATCGCAGTCCTGATGGATTGGAGGTGCTTCGTCATACTCGTTATGCATCAACGGCGCTTTCAGGTTGGCCGCGAGTCGGAGCGGGGCCTGCGCTGCCGTTTGGCGATCCCGCCAAACGGCGAATGGTCTCTTATAGTCGGTTAGAGCAGGCCGTTGCGCTGACGCACTTCGCGCTTCGCCGTCTGCGACAGTGCGTAATACGCTGCCGCGCCTACCAGCATCCCCGCGACCGCCTCGGAAAACCATGGTGCCATGCCATGCACGAGCAACGCTGCGAAAGCGCCGAGTGCCCATGCGGCGAACGCGCTGCCGCGGAAGCTCGGCACGTCATCGTCGTACGAGTAATGCCGGACGAAAATCTGATCGACGATGATGACTGCGCCAATCGGCGGTACCAGCACGCCGAGCAGGTTCAGCCAGTTCAAAATCAGGCTCCACACGCCAGCTACGGCCAGCAAGCCGCCAATCAGTCCGAGCAGCACCGTCATGGTTCGCATCTTCTTGCCCGCGATGCGGCCCCACCCAACTGCACCGTTGTAGAGGCAATGCGTGCATACCGAGCCGAGATTGACGAAGACGAAAATCAGCGCGATGCCCGACAAGACACTGCCATGGCTGGTCAGCACGGACATGAACTCGCCGCCCTGCGTCGCCGGCGCAGCGGCTGCCCCCGAGCATACGATCAGGATGCCGAAAAGCTGGGCGATCATGTTCGCAAAGGGAAACGCCGTGAGGGTCGCGTAGACGGCGCTCTTGCCGTCTTTTGACCAGCGGGTGAAGTCGGCGGTCATCGTGCCGGAATCGGCGAAGGTCGCCACCACCAGCGTGACTGCGCCGCCGAAGGTCATCAGGCTGTTCACCCCGAGCCCGTTGTAAAGATACACAGCGCCCAGCGCATGCTCCGAACCGATGAAATAGAGCGCGACGAGGCCGAGTGCGACGTAGAGCGGCGCGGCGATCATGCCGACGATCGAAAGCGCGCGAATGCCGATGAACGTCACAGCCGTATAGAGAATGGCGGCTCCGACGATGGTTGCCGTTTCGTTCCAGCCGAAAGACGCGTGGAGCGTCGTGCCGGTGAGGCCGGTCTGAAATGCGTACCATCCGACAACGACGCTCGCAAGAAAGCCGGATGCAATCGCGTAGCCCTTTTTGCCAAACGTTCGTTCGGCCTGCAGAGCGAAATTGCGGCCGGTACTGCCGGCGATGAAACTCAACGTCCCGACGTACGCGAGCAGAATCGCATTGCCTATCAGGATCGCGAGCAGCGCCCGCGAAAACCCGAGGTTATAGGCGATGATCCCGCCGAATACCGCGTTCGTAATGATCATCGGAAACCCGAACCACACCGCCGCTACCGAAGACAGCCGGTGACGATGCGAGAGCGGGACGGGCTGGTGCTCGAATTCTTCGTCGAGCCCATGCTGTTCGGTCGAACTGGTCATGATCTTCCCCTGGATTCCCTTTGGTGGACAGGCTGGTCACTGCACGAGGCCGAGCTCCTTGAGCAGCGGCGGCACTGCGTTGCGCCATGGACGCGCGCGCTCGAACGCCGCCGAAGCGCGCAGCACGAGTGGATCGTCGAGATGGCGCCCGACAATCTGCAGACCAATCGGCAAGCCATCGCTCGTGAAGCCCGCCGGCACGGAGGCCGCGGGTTGTCCCGTCAGGTTGATCGGGTAGGTGAACGAGAGCCACTGCGTGGGGGCGACCATACGCCCGTCGGTCTTCTCAGGTCCCTGGCAATGGACCGGGAACGGGGGAACCGTCAGCGTCGGCGTGAGCAGCAGGTCGTAGTTCGCCATGAAGCGCCACATCTTGTTGACTACGCTCTTGCGGGTAATCATCGCGTTGGTGAAGTCCTCCGCGGTCCACGGATGATTCAGGAACGCGACCAGATGCGGCGACATCTCTTTGCCCCATTGCGCAACCATCTCGCGCATGCCTTTGAGGTCGGTATCCATCGCGACGATGGCCCAGAACGCGTCGAAGGGATCGCTCCAGCCGGGATGCGCGATCTCGACGCTGCAGCCCAGATCGCGCTCGAAGACACGAACCGCGTCGTCGACGACGCGGCGCACCTGCGGGTCGACGGCCGCGTAGCCCCAGTCCGGGCTGTACGCAACACGCAGCCCTTTCAGGTCTCCGTCGAGCGCTTTGAGCCAGTCAAAACCGGCGCTCGGCAGCGAATGGCGGTCGCGCGAATCGGGCCCTGCGATCACGGACAGCATTAGCGCGCTGTCGGCCACTGTTCGGCTCATCGGGCCGATATGCTCGAGGCTCTCCCAGCTCGACACGCCCGGATAACGCTCGTCGCGGCAGCCAGGATAGAGCGGCACGCGCCCCATCGAAGGCTTGATGCCGTAAATGCCCGAGTGCGCCGCCGGAATGCGGATCGATCCGCCCCCATCGCTGCCGATCGCAAACGGAACCTCGCCGCTGGCCACTGCCGCGCCGGAACCTGCGCTCGATCCTCCCGGCGTCATGTCCAGATTCCACGGATTGCGGGTCGTTTCGAAAACCGGATTGTGGCCGACGCCGCTGTATCCGAATTCCGGCACGTTGGTCTTGCCGACGATGATGGCATCGGCTTGCTTCAGGCGCTCGACAACGACGTCATCCTCTTCCGGCACAAAGTCCTTGTACGCGGGCGATCCGGAAGCGGTCCTGATACCCGCCGTGGAAACAAGATCCTTGATACCGACGGGCACGCCCGCCAATGCACCGACGTCTTCGCCACGCAGAATGCGCGCTTCCAGGCCTCGCGCCTGCTCGCGCGCCTGTTGTGACGTAATCGTGCAGAACGCGTGGATCGATGGCTCAACCGCCTCGATTCGCGCGAGGTGAGCCTCGAGCACTTCAACAGGCGAAAGCTCCTTGCTGCGAATGGCCTTCGCGAGGCCGACGGCGTCCATACCGCAAATCTGCTGCTTGATGTCCATGCTCATCTCCTGATGTCGCTTTTATTTCGCGGGTGTGATCACTATCGGGCGATCTTGTGAACGAGTCTGCCGTGTCAATTGAACAGGCTGTGTCGGTTTGTTAAAATTTGTGAACAGCCGAGCCAGGAATTCGTGAGGAACCCCATGCAGCAGAGCAGGCCCGATCAGCGCATTGCCGTGGTTGACGACGATCCGTCCATTCGCGAAACACTCGAAGGCTTTCTGGAGGCGGAGGGCTACGACATCTGTTGCGCGGCCGACGCTGACGAACTGGACCGCGTAATGCGCATCCGTCCGGTGGATCTCGTGCTGCTGGATATCCGCCTGCCGGGACGCGACGGCCTGTCGTTGACGCGCGATCTGCGCGAGAAGTCCGAGATGGGCATCATTCTGATCACGGGCCGCAACGACAAGGTCGATCGCATTCTCGGCCTCGAATACGGCGCGGACGACTACATCGCGAAACCCATCGACGAGCGTGAGCTGCTGCCGCGCGTGCGCAACCTGCTGCGACGAGTGGCGCACAGCCGCAGCATCACTGCGCCTTCGACGCTCTCCTTCGGCCAGTTTCTGATCGACGCGCGCAGCCGCAGCCTGACCGATCCGGCGGGCGCAAATGTGCCGCTCACGACCGCGGAGTTCGATCTTCTACTTGTATTTGTGAGGAACGCAGGCCAGGTGATGTCGCGGGAGCGCTTGATCTCGGCAATCAAGCGACGTCGCTTCGAGTCGATGGACCGAACGATCGATACGCTCGTACGTCGTTTGCGTCGCAAGATCGAGGCGGATCCCGACAACCCGAACCTGATCAAAACCGTTCACGGTGCCGGCTATCTGTTCTCGGGACCCGCAGCCGCGAACGACAAAAAGTCGCGCGTGTAGCGCTGCACGCCCCGGTATAGCGTGACGACATTCAACGCCGCATTCGAAACCTCCGCCGCGCTTCCTGTCCGCGCAATCTGTTCGAGGTCGGCAGCGGCGTGGGCCAACTGCTCAAACCCGACGTTCGAAGCGGCACCCGCAAGGCGATGCGCATTTTCCGCGACCGTGTCGAGGCTGATCCGGGCGCAGCCGGTCGCAATGCCTTCCACTGCGTCCGCGGCCGTTTGCGCAAACGCGGTGACGATGCGCAGCGTTCGATTCTGTCCCAGCTTCTGGCGCAATCGTGCGATGCGCTCCGGTTCTTCGATCACGGCGGTTTGTGCCGGCAGCGCCGCCTCTCTCAACGCCGAGCGCAGCCTTTCTACCTCGACTGGCTTTTCGATGATCCCATCGATGCCACGCAATAGATAAAGCGGCCTGTCGGTCGGCAGCGGATTCGCGGTTAGCCCGAGTATCGGTCCTGTATGGCGGTTGGACTCGCGGCTCGAACGGATCGCAGCAGTGGTGGCGAGTCCGTCCATCACGGGCATGCGGATATCCATCAGTATCAGATCGAAATGCTGCTTCTCGAGGATATCCAGCGCTTCTTGCCCCGAGCCCGCAGCGGTCACGTCGCATCCTTCGGCGCGCAGCAATTCGCTCACGACGTCACGATTGAGCGCCACGTCGTCCACGACCAGCACGCGCGACGCGAGCGCCGCATTCGGGGCGTCTTCTTCAAGCTGCGCCACTTCGAACGGCAAACACACCGAGAAAGTAGAACCGTGTCCAATCGTGCTGCGCACCGAAATGGAGCCGCCCATCGCTTCAGCCAAACCCTTGCTAATTGCGAGGCCCAGGCCGCTTCCTTCGAAACGCCTTTCGTGCCCGGTTTCCGCCTGTGAGAACGGCCGGAAGAGTTGCGGGATGACCTCGGGCGCGATACCAATCCCCGTATCGGTCACTTCAACGACAACCTCGATCGCATTGTCGGCACGTGCGGCAACATCCGTTTTGACCTCGATATGCCCTGACTCGGTGAACTTGATGCCGTTGCTCACCAGGTTGATGATGATCTGCTGCAAGCGCGCAGGGTCGCCGATCACGGCGGGTGGCAACGGTGCAAGCGTGCTCACGCGGACCATCAGCCCCTTCTCGGCGGCGGCCGCACTCGCTAGCGTGGCCGCGCCCGTGATCACTTCACGCAAATCGAAGCGACGCCGTTCCAGCCGGATATGCTGGACTTCGAGCATAGCAAGATCGACGATATCGTTGATGATCACGGCGAGCGTCTTGCCTGCCTGAATCATTCGGCGCACGATCTGTGCAGCGCCGCTCGGAAGCTCATGTTGAACGAGCAGTTGCGCAAGTCCGAGCACGCCGTTGACCGGCGTGCGCAATTCATGGCTCATCATTGCGAGCGATTCGGACTTCATGCGCTCGAGCGCCTCGGCCGCGTTCTTTGCCTTGACGAGTGCGATCTCGGCTTCATGTCTCACCGTGATATCCGCCACGCTCGCGATGATCATTCGCTTCGAGCGAACGGCCAGCGACTGCCGCGAAACTAGCAGATGACGCGCAGCACCGACGTTGCCGCCGGTCTCGAATTCGCTGGTTTCGATTGCATCGGCCGTATCCTTTTCGGAGGTGAGCCAGGTGAAGAGCTGTTCCTCGCGCCGCAGCGCTTCCTGCAGTTTGCCGGGCGAGCGCAGCGGATCATCAAGAAAGAGATCGAACGCCTGGCGGTTGGCGAATTCGATCTGCCCTTGCGCATCGATCAGCAGAAGGGGAATGGGGGATGCGTCCAGCAGGCGGTGTACCGAGTAGTCGCTCAAGCGGCTCTCGCGCACGAGCAGGAGAAGACCCGCGAGGAAGAACACGCCGGCAATATCCGTCGAGATGCGGCCGAACAGCCCTGCCGCCAACGCGGAAAGCGGCGCGGACGTCATGACCGCGACCTTGTTGCCACGAAGCGAAGCGAATAGCACTCCTTTTCGAATGACGAACCGGCCTTGGGTGTCTTCGTCCTGCGCCCCCGCCAGATCACGGCAGGCGGGATTTCCCGCGCAGCCTGTACCGAGAGGAACCGCGACGGTTTGCTGCCCCGGCCACGCGGCGATGCCCGCGAGCCGGCTGCTGGAATGGCTTTGGCCTTCGTCGAGGACCCTCACTCCGGCTGACGTATCGGCAACGGTTTCGGCAGCCGCTAGCTGGATAGCGAGACGTGCCTGATGCAGGAGAAGATTGTCGAGCGCGTCCTTACGTGCCTGAAAAAGCAGAAACGCAAGCGACGAGACCAGGACGATCACCACAATGGCGGTCCTCGATTCCGCAGGCGGACGCGGGCCGACCGCTTTGTTTCGGATGCCGAACATACGTGTCATTCGATGGCTTCCGCGCCGGCAGACTGGCCGCCCAGATCCGCGCCCAGACGATGCAAGGCCATACCGGACAGCGCGAGATAGAGGCAGCCGGCTGCGGGCGCGCTAATGAGAGGCGCGATCACCGCGGGAGCCAGCCGGTAACACAGCAGCGCCGCCAGCATGCCCGCTCCTGTTGCGAGCAGGGCGGCCAGATTCACACGCGCCACGCGAGTACGCGAAAACCCCACGCGCACGCGCACGACGTAGTAGTCCGCGATAATCACGCCGCCGATCGGCGATGCAATGGCGGTGAGCAGCAAGGTCCAGCTGGACACATCGCCGACGCTGTTGGTGACGGCCAGAATAATGCCGAGCAGCGTGGCGACCCCAGCGACGCCCATCCATGGCAGTGTCGGAAATGCACTTTTGAAAGTCACTCCGGCGTTTGTCAGGCACGCGTCGCAGGTGGTCCAGTTGGACACTACGACGAGCGCAAGCAGCAACCACGACAGTGCATTGCCCGCGGTGAACAGATCGTTGACTCTCGCGCCCGATGCCGCGACCAGTACGCCCACGATCAGGAACGGAAGGTTCGCCAGCAGAAAGCCGAACGCCGTTGCCTGTACCGCTTCGTTCCCGGTACGGCAAAACCGCACGATGTCGCCCGTCATCGTGCCGCTAACGACGAAGGTGCCGAAGGCAATGCATACGCCGGTGCCGAACGGCAACGATCCGCCGATCGGACCGTCCAGCAGCACAGACCACCTGGGTACGAGCTGATGCGCAAAGACGACTGCCGCGAACAGGGCCATCGCGGGGATCGCAATCGCAGTCATGTTGAAGCCGCGGCTGATGCGAACGATGGCCGGCATCGCGAACAGAATGCCTATCACGCAGATCGCGAGTGTCGAGTCGACCTGCAGGTGCAGCGCGGCGGCCAGGATGGTTGCCGTCACCGTAACGTGAAAGGCAAACCAGCCCGTGACGAGCGCTCCCAGTAAGGCACCCGGGATGACGGCACCCCAGCGGCCGAAGACTGCTTCGAGCACGAGTTGAGAACTTAAGCCCCAGCGGCCGGCAGCAAAACTGATTGCCGCGGAATAGATGAAGAGGATCCAGTTTCCGAGGATCGCGGCAAACAGCGCGTCGAGCGTGCCGAGGGAGGCCTGCAACTGACTGCCGACGATAATGGAGGCAAATGCAGACGAGAAGCCGGACCACGCGAACGCCGGGAAGATGAGCCCGCGCCGGCTTGGCAACGGGATTGGCCTGGTATCGGCGCCGTTTGCATCGTGAAGTGGGTTCATGGCATCGAAAATGAGAGGGCGCCGATACGAACGACTGAAAACAGGAAAAATACAATAATTTCCACTGCATCGCCTGCAATAGCATGGGTCCCCAAGAACAATGGACACAGCACCGCATTGCGACGTGCTGACTTCAAATACTCGGGGCAATGATGAGAACCGGCGCAACAAGCAGGCCATTCGCGATTCCGAAAACTACCAGAAGAATTATGCGCGCACGTGGCCCCGCCCTTGCCGGGCCGGCCATTCCACATTGAGGCGCGCAGCCGCCATCCCGATTCCCATTCAATCTCTCGCGTTGCCCGCGAATCCTTTCCGGGCGGTCTGCGATGCAGAGCCGCAATGACGGCCGACGGTGACAGACGGCCCGACACGCCTGGCGGCTCTCGACGCTACGGTGAACACCATGGGTCAAACCCGCGTTATTACCCGGCTGGCAGCCGGTTTCGGCGTCGTGCTCGCCTTGCTCGTCGCCTTGTCGGTGGTTGGCCTGGCTGGCATGGCCAGCATTCGCAGCAAACTGGACGATATCGTGCTCGTCCACGATGCCGAAACGATGCGCGCGACGAACCTGCGCGGGGCGGTGAGCGGTATCGCCATTGCGATCCGCAACATGGCTGTGATGACCAATGAAAGCGACGTCGATGCGGAACAGTCGGCGATCAAGGCGCAGGAGGCTTCCTATGCGGAAAACTACCGAGAACTGGGTCGTCTGTTCGACGCCTCGCCGCTCACCACCGGGCAAGAGCGCCGCCTTTTCGCCGCGCTGCGTGACGAAGAGGCACAGACCTTGCCGCTGGTCGAGAAGGAGGCGATGAACTGGGCGCTCGCCAACGATCAGGATGCTGCACTAAAAGTGCTCGTGAATGAAGTGCGGCCGAAGCAGGTCGCATGGCTCGCCACGCTTGACGAGTTGCTCGCGCTCGAGCAGGGCCGCGCGCGCGAGGCGGCGGACGCCGCGGCTGCTACGTGGTCACGCCTTGCAGTCGTTACGGTGGCCGCCGTGGTCGCGGCGCTCTGCGCAGGCGTGGCGGCGGCGATTCTGATCACGCGCAGCATCTTGAAGCAGCTCGGCGCCGATCCGGGCGAGGCGCAGCGTCTCGCCAGCGAAATAGCGGGCGGAAACCTCGCGGTATCGGTGGCGCTGCGGCCCAATGACAGTCGCAGTTTGATGGCTTCGCTCGAATCGATGCGCTTGCAACTCATGTCCATCGTCGGACAGATCAAGACCTCGACGGAATCGATCGCGGTGCGCGCGGGCGAGATCGCGGCAGGCAACATGGACCTCTCGCAGCGCACCGACGAACAGGCTGCCGCGCTCGAACAGGCCGCGGCCAGCATGGCCGAACTGACCACCGCCGTGACGCAAAGCTCGGCCGATGCAGCCCATGCCAGCACCATCGCCCACGCGGCTTCGGAAGCGGCGGGGAGGGGCGGTGAGGTGGTCGGGCGCGTGGTCTCGACCATGGAGGACATTGCGGGCAGTTCGGCGCGTGTCGCGGAGATCATCGACGTGATCGAGGGGATTGCGTTTCAGACCAACATTCTCGCGCTCAACGCGGCTGTCGAAGCGGCGCGTGCCGGCGCCGAGGGGCGCGGCTTCGCCGTGGTGGCGAGCGAGGTGCGCACGCTGGCCCAGCGTACCGCAGATGCGGCGAAGGAGGTCAGGGCGCTGGTCGGCGAATCGGCTGGGCACGTCGACGCGGGGTCCCGTCTCGTTGCCGATGCGGGCGAGAGTATTTCCGGACTCGTGCGATCGGTGCATGAACTCACCGGCATCATGAGCAATATCGCGACGGCTTGCGCCGCGCAGAAGAACGATATCGAACAGGTCAATCGCGCCGTGACGGAAATGGATGAGGCGACGCAGCGCAACGCTGCGCTCGTCGAGCAGGTCGCTGGAGCCGCGCAAACGCTGGCTGGCGGCGCGGCGGATCTGCGCGAGGCGGTGGCTGTGTTCAACGTCGCCGGCGCGCACAGCGAAGCTTCCTGAGTGATCCGTACAGGGTCCACGCGGTAACGGACCCGATGGTGTGCCGGCCATGGCACAGACAGCCCGCAAGTGGTGGACAGGGGCGCGCGCGTGATGCGAGCACGGGCCGGCCGCAATCTATTCGATCGATCTCGGCACGGAAGCCGGATTAGCGCTGCAGAAGCCGTTCACGGTCCGCTAGAACGACGCGGCCAGTGCGGCGGCAGGCTCCGCACATTGGCGCGCACGGTTACGCTCTCGAGCGATATTTTCGTGTCCTATACTTTGTACTTGCCGTTGGGACCCTTTCTGGGCCGCTTCATGCATTTATTGAAAGAGCATGGGAGGCAGAAAATGCGTATCGCCAAACATATGATCGTTCTCCTCGCCTCAGCTTCGATTGGGGTCAGCGCGGTTGCGCCAGCCTTCGCGCAGAACGAGGCTTCGGGCGCAGGAAATGCAGTGATGGAAGGTGCTTCGTCTGCAAAGCCAACCAAGGCGGAGCGAAAGGAGGCCCGAAAGGAAGCGCGGGCGAAAAAGAACGCCGAATTGAAGAAGCTCGAGGCTGCGGGCTATCAGCCCGGTCGCGCCAATGATCAGAACTATCCGCAGGATCTGCAGGACGCGCAAAAGAAAGCCGGTATTGGACAGGGCGCAAGTCAATAGCGGTCGATCATGTCTACTGAGAACGGCTCGATGCGGCCTTGGTGGACGCGACAGCACTTCGACCTTCATACCCCTTTGTTTTGCATGATGAATCGCGGCAACATCGAGTTCGCGACGAACATCGTCACGCAGTAAGCCGGCAGGGCGCGTGCTTCCCGCTGGGACACGTGCCCGTCACGGACTATCTTTCAGGCAATACCCATCACGAAGGCCAAGCTTGTCGTTGCAGGCCCGCCGCGCCAGGCTGCGTGACCTCGCCTGCGGAGTTCCGGGCGACTTCGAAATGAACTTCGGCAGGCACCTGCCTTCGCCAGGGCCGGCGGGCGACGATGGCACGGATCCACCGCTCGCCGGCGGCCCGAAGGGCTGAGCTTCTTTGTGCATTTCACTCCAGGGAGCCTCGCAATGACCAAGCAGAAGATTTCTTTTGAGAACACTCAAGGCGAATCACTGGCCGGACTCCTTGAGCTTCCTGACAAGCCTGTCGCATACGCGCTGTTCGCACATTGCTTTACTTGCGGTAAGGACTTGAAGTCTGCTTCGCGGATTGCACGGGTGCTGAATGAGCAGTCGATTGCGGTACTTCGCTTCGACTTTACCGGGCTTGGCAATAGCGACGGCGACTTCTCCAACAGTAACTTCTCCTCCAATCTTGGCGACCTGTTGGCGGCGGCGGATTTCCTCAGAAGGGAGTATCAGGCCCCACGCATCCTGATCGGACATAGTCTGGGTGGGGCGGCAGTGCTGGCCTCCGCTTTCGACATACCCGAATCAAAAGCGGTCGTAACGATCGGAGCGCCTGGTGACGTACGGCACATTAAGCATCTGTTCAAAGACAGCATCGAATCAATCGAGAAACTGGGCGCATTGACCGTTCAACTTGCCGGTAGGGACTTCACAATCAAGCGGCAATTTCTTGAGGACATCGAAGAATACCGCCTGGAAGAGAAGGTTGCGAAGCTGAAGAGGGCATTACTTGTTTTCCACTCTCCTCTGGACGACACCGTCGCCATTGATCAGGCACAGAAGATCTTCATTGCGGCGAAGCATCCGAAGAGTTTCATTTCGCTGAGTCGAGCCGACCATCTACTGAGCGACAGCAAAGATGCAGAGTATGTAGCACGTTGTATCGCAGCGTGGGTGTCGCCATATATCGAAAGCGAAAGCGGCGCAGCGAAATGAGGCGATAGCGATAGCAAGAGCCTCCACGGCGACGACTATCATCACTCGCGCCTCATGCTGCGCGAGCATCGGGGCGTGCCCAACGCGATATCCCGGCTGCTTCCGAAATCACATTACATTTTAAAAATGAAAGGAAGTGCGCAGATATTGCGCGCGCGACTCCTTGTGCATGGTTCGAGTCGCCTGAGTCGACGAAACTGCTCAGGGCTGTGTTCAGCACTGACGCGGTTCAGTTTGCCTGTGCGTAGCCAGGCTTCGGGCCCCGCTATCATCATCAGTTCGATGTTGTTCGCACCACTATACGTACCACTACCCCTTCGCTCTCTGCGCAACATGCGCTATCCGGTCGCGCACCACGCCAATCGCCTGCTTGAGCGCGTACACGTCCTGAAAATAACGATAGGGAATCCGTATCCGGTTCGCGTTCGCGTCGATATTCTCTATGTCCTCGCTCCATTGCGCGATCTGCGAGCGGGTCGGCTCGCTGCTGTTCCACACTTCATCCTCCAGCGCCTTGATCTCGCGGTACCAGACCAGCAGCCGCTTTTTCATCCGCGCTTCGAGCAGGCGCGGCAATGCCTGAAGCAAGCCGATCAGAAGCGCCGCGAACGGCACGAGGATCAACAGCCGTCGTTCGATCAGGCTTGCGAGCCAGAACGGTAGATAGCGATACAGGAACGGCTGGCCGGATTTGAAGTAGCGAACGCTTTCGTCCGAGATCGGGAATTCTTCCGTGCGCAGGTTCGGGAACGTGCCGAGCGGTGTGAAGTAATCCTCACGACCGTGAACGGTGCGGGCCGCATCGAGCAGCAGATAGACGAGCGCCGGATGCATCGTGTCTTTCGATACGAGCAGCGCCGTTGCCGCGAGCAGGGTGACGTCGGCGCGCGGCAGATCTTCAGCGACATTCGTCGACGCGCGCGGCAAGACGATTTTCGAAAGCGACGGAAACTTCTGTACCAGCGCATCGGCCTGCGAGAAACTCATCAACTTGAGATTGCTGTTCAGCAGTGTCTTCTGCATGTCGGCGTCGGGCCTGCCGATGAAGAAGGCCGCGTCGATCTTACCGCTTTCGAGCCCCCGGTAAGCTGCGGAGGCATCCATTTGCACCAGTGTGGAGTTCTGGCTCGTGACGCCGCTATAGCCGAGCAATACTTGCGCAACGTTGAGCAGGCCACTGCCAGGCACGCCTATCGAAATCTTCTTGCCGCGCAGTTGCGAGAGCCGGTCGAGCGTGGCATCGCCGCGATAGAATACCCAGATCGGCTCGTACGACACGGCAGCAATTGTCTGCAGATTGTCGGTCTCTTTCGGACTGATGGTGCCCGATTGAATGAAACCGACTTCGTAGGCGCTGTTCGGATCTCTGAGCCGTTCGTAATTCTCCACCGAGCCGGAAGAGCTGCGGATATCGAGTTTGATGCCCGCGCGCTTTAGTATGGGTGCATAGCGATCCGCAAAGCCGCGATAGATGCCATTGTCCGCCCCGCTGGTCATGACGATGGTGCGCTGGAACGCGGGTTCGACCACGATCGCCATGAGCCAGCCAAACGCGGCCAACAAGACGATCCCGCCGACGATCAGAAAGCGCCGCCTCGCCCGGGTCATGGGCGCCTTGTGGCTGCGTTGCAGCGCTGGATTGTGTCTGGGCATCGTTACCCACCCCTCCAGGTTTTGTCGCTGTAAGGATCGCGGCGCACCATGATCCGGTATGGAAGATGTGTCTAAGATACCAATGAATGGAGTCGGGTGCCGGTGTATCTGTCGGGAGCGCCATCATGTCGAGCCACGCCGGCGCGCGCGTGCCAATCCTGACCGGGTTCGCAGACAAATATCCGATCGTCCGATGCGATCAGGGACATCGCCCAGGAGGTTTCGCCGCCGCCAGGCACGATGACGCACGCGCCCAGGCTGGCAATCCAACTAATCGCTACCGGACAGACAGAGAGTTCTCGTCGGCTCATCATGATGTCAGCCTTAGGAAAGCTAAATAGGAGGCCACCATGTATAGCGAACTTTCACCAGAAGCGGTCGAGGTTCTCAAATCCCTCGATAGAATTCCTGACTCCCAGGCAGAAGCGGCGCGCACCGCAGCCGAAGAGCTATTGGGTCGGGGACTTGCATACGAGTCGCGCACTGGCGGCGCGATCAACATGACGGCCGCAGGCCGGCTGTGGTTGAGCCGGCCATAGCTCCGATGGATCGGATTGGACTCGTCATACGCAGGGCTACAGCGAGACTGTAGATTTGCACCCATCGAAATTGGCGCTGCAGTCTGCTTCCTGCTGGTTTGCTGCCATTGCGATGGGTGTTGATAAACAGGAGCGCGCTCATTCAGGATATGTCGCAATCCTGATCATATGCGTGGTCTCGCGTCCTGGTAATGGCCGCGATCCTCGTGGTAGTCGCGGGCATGGTGATCGTCATCCCCGCCGCCAGGCACGATGACGCACGCGCCCAGGCTGACAATCAGAGACAGCACGATCAGCGTCCATACGCGTGCTTGCTTTTTTATCTGGATTCCTTAGCTTATTCGCGCCGGGTAAATGCATCATCAACGCGTAGTTGGTTTGTCGAGCGCGAAAGCACAGGTTTCACGTCTCTTATAGGCACGGTGCTCGCAACCTCGATTGAAGTCGGTACGGTTCCGTACCCGATGCAGGGTGGTGGTCCATGCCATGCCTGGCTACGAACTCCCGATGGGCCGGCCAACTAGTGCCTGATACGTCGGCGCACCCGTTACGCGGAGCGATCGACAAGTTCTGGGTGCCGATACCGTGGATGCTGGAAGCGGCCATCGTACTGCAGTGCGGGCAGCGACGTCACTTGCGATGATTCGATACGCCCTCGATTTCGTTCAAGAGTCTAAGCAGCCGGGTGACGCGTCGGGTGCCATCGGGAAGCAGATCCTGCTGGGCCACCAGCGACGTGACGCGAGAGCGCCAGTACGCCAGCGAAAAGGGATTACTGCGCTCGAGCAGAGGGAGAACGTATTCGAGGTGGCTCAGATCTTTTGAAAATAAATCGCGTGACATTGCTTTCCTCGGGGCGGCGGGGTGGTTGCTCGATGAAGGCGTGTGTGTGGGCTGCGCGACGCTGTAGCGGCTTTTCACGCACGCGCCGAGCGTTCGAGCCGGGGCGGTGTCCCGACCGGACCGGATTCGCACGGCCACCGCGCAGTGCCCGCGTGACGGTTGCACCGAAGGCACTTACGGGGCTTCACTCCTGAGGGGCGCCTTCGCGGTCGATCTCGCCGGCGGCTTGCTCCCATGTCTGCTTGTCGCGGCCCTCCGGGGTACCCGCGCGCTCCCACAATTCATGGGCGCGCAGCAGTATCCTCGCCGCTCTCCTCGATGTTGGCTCGCGCACTTCAACCGTTTCGCCGCGCGCATCGACACGCACGCTTGTGACGTCGAATCCGTCGGCGAGGTGATCCCACATCTTGATCTTATTGATCCCTTCGAACTGGCGGGTGGCGGTGGCGATGGCCTCTTCCTTCGTCCCTTGGGCCACCGTGACCCGCATCAGCTCGCTACGATGTGGGCGGCCGCAGTGGTCGAGCAGTGTCTTGTGGAAGATCACCTCGTAAGGTCGCCGTTCGGAAGTGCCGCCGCTCAATGCAGTCAGCGAAATGATGCCGACAAGGTGCTGGTCCGCTCGGTCGAGGACGGCCAGCCGTTGTACGTGACTCTGGCGCATGATCCTTTCAGCTTCCCCGGCCGGATCATCGTCGAAACAAAACAGAATCTCGGCCGACATCGCCTCGCGCACGGTCATTCGGCCGACATCCCGCGCATCTGCGACGCCTCGCATTGCGATGTCGCGGTCCGTGATCATGCCAATTACCCTATTGTTGTGACATACCGGCAGGGCACCGATATTTTCCTTCTTGAGCTTTCGGGCAGCTACGTCGAGCATTTCTTCTGCCTGAATGCAGATTGGCGCTTTCATCACGTCTCTGACTAGCATGGTGTCACTCCTTGAATCGGGTGCCTCGCCGCGACGTGCCCGCGCAACCGGATCGCAGCCGGTCGACGGCCTCCTCGCTGCGCAACGGTAAGCCGGGCATTCACTGCCAATCTGAATTCCTTCGGTCGAGACTACACTTCCATTGAAGCCGAAGCGGTACGGCACCGTACCGACTTTCGGCAAACGGCCGGGCACGCTGTCAAGCGACATGCGGTGGAGCGATATGCGGGTGAATAACGATGAAGGAACCGCGGGGAACAGGAGTATAGCCGGGGACACGCCCCGCAGCCGCAGGCAACCGGAGTTAGCGCATCAGCGCTTATTCCGGCCCCATGCAAAGCTGTCGAGCTGGTTCCGTGACGCCGGTTCGCTGCCGCCCGCGGGGGCGGGGTGCCGATCAACCCTTCTTCGATGCGTGCTGGTGGTCGCTCCGGAAAATCATGTCGGCGTTGCGTTTCTGGTTGGGCATCGGACATGCTGTCATAG
>NZ_DATJWR010000259.1:0-9571 GCF_035501035.1 Paraburkholderia sp. | reverse complement strand
ACGACCCGGTCGGCATCAAGTCGATCGAGCACGCGATCATCGACAAGGCCTGGGCCGAAGGCTGGGTCGCGCCGCAGGTGCCGAAGCACAAGACGGGCAAGAAGGTCGCCGTCGTCGGCTCGGGTCCCGCGGGCCTCGCCGCTGCGCAGCAGCTCGCGCGCGCGGGCCACGACGTGACCGTGTTCGAGAAGAACGACCGCATCGGCGGCCTGCTGCGTTATGGCATCCCCGACTTCAAGCTGGAGAAGTGGCTGATCGACCGCCGCATGCGCCAGATGGAAGCCGAAGGCGTGACGTTCCGCACCAACGTGTTCATCGGCAAGGGTGAACTGCCTGCGTTCATCGCCAACACGGCGAAGGAAACCATCTCGCCCGAAGCGCTGAAGGAACAGTTCGACGCCGTGGTGATCGCCGGCGGCTCGGAAACGCCGCGCGACCTGCCGGTGCCGGGCCGCGAGCTGGAAGGCATCTACTACGCGATGGAATTCCTGCCGCAGCAGAACAAGGTCAACGCCGGCGACAAGCTGCCGGGCCAGCTCGTCGCGAAGGGCAAGCACGTCGTCGTGATCGGCGGCGGCGACACGGGCTCCGACTGCGTGGGCACCTCGAACCGTCATGGCGCGAAGAGCGTCACGCAGTTCGAACTGCTGCCGCAGCCGCCCGAGGAAGAGAACAAGCCGCTCGTGTGGCCGTACTGGCCGATCAAGCTGCGCACCTCGTCGTCGCACGAGGAAGGCTGCTCGCGCGACTGGGCGGTCGCGACCAAGCGCCTCGAAGGCAAGAACGGCAAGGTCGAGAAGCTCATCGCCGCGCGAGTGGAGTGGAAGGACGGCAAGATGGTCGAAGTGCCGGGCTCGGAATTCGAAATGAAGGCCGACCTCGTGCTGCTCGCCATGGGCTTCACGCAGCCGGTCTCGCCGGTGCTCGAAGCGTTCGGCGTCGAAAAGGATGCGCGCGGCAACGTGCGCGCCTCGACCGAAGGCGAGAAGGCGTACTACACGTCGGTCGACAAGGTCTTCACCGCCGGCGACATGCGTCGCGGCCAGTCGCTCGTCGTCTGGGCGATCCGGGAAGGTCGTCAGTGCGCGCGTTCGGTCGATGCGTACTTGATGGGCAGCTCGGAGCTGCCGCGCTAAGGCGCTAAGGCGGGCAGAGGCCACGTTTTCTGCTTCGGCGAAGGGCCGGGCACCCGTAAGGGTGGCCCGGCTTTTTTGCGCCCTGGAATTTTTGCGTCGGAGATGCGTGGCCGAGAGCGGGTTTGCAGGGGCGTGCGCCGTGCCGCGCGGGGCCAGAGTGAATGTCGTGGGCCGGAGAGCAGGCGCGAAAGCAGCAACTTTCCGTCGACACACTAACTCCGGCCGACAAGTTACCATGACGCGATTGCCCGACCCATCGAGGCCCGCCGATCATGTCCGAAGCACGCGAGACCGATCAGTGGCGGCGCTGCTTCGTCGCGCTCGCGCCGGATGCGGCGTCGCGCGACGCACTCGCCGCGCTCGACGTGCCGCCCAACGCGCGGCGCGTGCCGTATGCGCAACTGCATCTGACGGTGGCATTCATCGGCGCGATGTCGTTCGTCCAGGGCGAGGCGCTCTCGCGCCGGCTGGCGGAGCATGCGCCGCTCGTACCGCCCGCGCCGGTGACGAAGATCGAGTGCTGGCCAGGCCGCTCGCATCCGCGATTGATGGTGGCCGTACTGGCGATGTCGGATGCATTCACGTCGCTCGACTGGCGCGTGCGGTCGCTCATGGGCGAAGTGGGACTGCCGCTCGACGCGCGCGCGTTTCGCCCGCACGTGACGATCGCGCGGTTCGCGCGCGACGCCGTGGGTGCGCCGCCGGCCGTGAGCGGCGAGGCGCTACCGCCTCTGCGGTTCGAGTCGCTCGTGCTGTATTCGAGCACGCTCGCTCGACAGGGCGCGCGTTATGAAGCGCTGGCCAGCGTGACGCTCGATTGATGCACGGCCGATGCCCTGTCGCGCGCGGACAGGGCGCGGGCTGAGCGCCGTGTTTTACTGCGCGCTTCAACACCGCGCGTCACCGCCGATACCGCGCCAGCGTCAGCCCATCGAGATCGATCTCCGGCTTGCGCTGCGTGACGAGATCCGCGAGCACGCGGCCCGAGCCCATCGACATCGCCCAACCCGTCGAGCCGTGCCCGACGTTCAGCCACAGCCCATCGACACCCGAGCCGCCCAGCAGCGGCGCGCCGTCCGGCACCATCGGCCGGCGTCCGACCCAGAACTGCGCCGAAGAAGGCGTGGCCGCGTGCGGAAACCAGTCGTCGAGCACCTTCATGAGCGTTTGCAGCGCCTGCTCACGCAGCGTCGCGCGGTGGTTGCCAAGCTCCGCCGTGCCCGCCACGCGCAGGTAAGGCCCGAAGCGCGTGATCGCCGTCTTGAGCGACTCGTCCATGAGCGCGGCGCGCGGCGCCTTCTGCTCGTCGACCACCGGCAGCGTGGCCGAATAGCCCTTCACCGGATACAGCGGCACGCGCACGCCGAGCGGCGCGACGAGCGCCGCGCTCTCCACGCCGAGCGCGACCACCACGGCGTCGGCGGCCAGCGTCTGCGGCGTGGCGTCCGCGGGCTCGCTGCGCTCGGCGGGGCGCAGCACCTCGGCCGGTGCGAGGCGCTGCTCGCGCCGGTCCTTTCGGCTGTTTGCCGTGCGGCGGCCGGGCACGGCGCGCACGCGCACGCCGCTCACCTTGCCGCCTGCGGCTTCGAGCGCGAGCACCTCGGTGTCGAACAGAAACGTCACGCCTCGCGCTTCGCACACGGCGCGCAACTCGCGCGTGAAGCGCGCGCAGTCGCCGGCTTCGTCGTCGGGCAGATAGACGCCCGCCACCGGTTTCACGCGCGACCAGGCGAGACCCGGCTCGACCTGCGCGCAGGCGGCGGGATCGAGCTCGCGGTAGGCGATGCCCGCGTCGCGCAGCACGCCAAGCGCCGGTTGCGCGAGTTCCAGGTCGTAGTCGCTGCGAAAGAGCTGCAGATAGCCCTGGCTGCGCCCGTACTCGAACGCATGCGTGGCGCGAAACGCGTGCAGGCATTCGCGGCTGTAGTAGGCGATGCGCTGCATGCGCTGCTTGTTCACGCGAAAGCGCGCGAGATCGCATTCGCGCAGCCAGCGCGCGATCCAGCGCCATTGCGCGGCGTCGAGCGTGGGCCGGAAGATGAGCGGGGAGGTGGGCTTGAGCAGGTACTTGATGAGCTTTGTAGGCATGCCGGGCGCGGCCCACGGCGTGACGTAGCCGGGCGCGATCACGCCGGCGTTGCCGAAGCTCGTGCCGAGCGCGACGCCCGGTTCCCGCTCGACGACCGTGACGTCGCAGCCTCGCTCGCTCAAATAGTACGCAGTAGCGACGCCGATCACACCGGCGCCGAGGACGATCGTTTTCATGCCGGTCGTGCGCAAAGGGGTCAAAGGGACGGAAGGTATTGCAGCACGTTCGGGCTCATCGTGCAGTGGACTCCGCGGACGAGCGCTCGCTCGTCCCGGTGGGGTTCCCGGTGGCGAGCACCTTGCCCTTCGTCTCGGGCAGGCAAAGCGCCGCGACGATCACGAGCAGATAGCCCGCGCCCGCGACCACGCCGATCGCCTTCACGAGCGAGTTGGTTTGCGCGAGGACGCCCACGAGGATGGGGAAGAACGAGCCGAGACCGCGCCCGAGGTTGTAGCAGAAGCCCTGGCCCGAGCCGCGAATCGTGTTCGGATAGAGCTCGGAGAGATACGCGCCCACGCCCGCGAAGATGCCCTGCACGACGATGCCGAGTGGAAAGCCGAGCAGGAGCATGGCGGCGTCGGTGATGGGCAGCATCGTATAGGCCATGCCGAGCGCGAACGAGCCGATCGCGAAGAGGATGAACGAGGCGCGCCGGCCGATCTTGTCGCAGAGTATCGCGCCGACGATATAGCCCGTGAACGAGCCCACGATCAGCACGATCAGATAGCCGCTCGTGTTGAACACCGAGAGGTGGCGCACCGTCTTGAGGTAGGTGGGCAGCCAGGTGGTGATGGCGTAGTAGCCGCCGAGCATGCCGGTGCACAGCACGCTGCCGAGCACGGTGGTGGCGAGATGCGCGCGAGAGAAGATCTGCAGGAAGTGGCCTTGCATCGCGCCGCTTTCGCGCGCGCGGCGTGTCGCGACGAAGATCTCGGGATCGCTCACGTTGCGGCGCACATAGAGAATCCAGAGCGCCGGCAGGATGCCGATCCAGAAGCAGGCTCGCCACGCGTATTCCTCGGGCAGCAAAGCGAAGAAGGCCCAGTAGAGGATGGCGGCCGCGGCCCAGCCGAACGACCAGCTGCTCTGCACGGTGCCCACGGCTTTGGCGCGATGCTGCGGCGAGCGGATCGTCTCGGCCATCATGATCGTGACGACCGACCATTCGCCGCCAAAGCCGATGCCCTGCAGCGTGCGCGTGGTGAGCAGTTGCCAGAACGAGTGGGTGAAGCCGGAGAGGAAGGTGAAGAGCGCGAAGGTGGCGATGGTCCACTGCAGCACACGCACGCGGCCGTAGCGGTCGGCGAGAATGCCGGCGAGCCAGCCGCCAAGCGCCGACGAGATCAATGAACTCGTGGCGATCATGCCAGCCTGACTCTTGGTCATGCCCCAGGTCGCGATGAGCGTCGGGATCAGGAACGAGTAGATCATGAAGTCGAACGCGTCGACGGCGTAGCCGCCGAAACCCGCGTAGAGCGTGCGCCGCTCACGCTCGTTCAACTCGGTGAACCATTGAAATGAGCCCATCGCCTGTCTTCCCCCTGTTGTTGTGCACGCCACGGTTTATCGAGCGGCGCTTATGGCGCAAGCGACACGCTCGGCCCGCAGGTGCTTCGAGTGGCGCGTGCGCGCGGCGCGGACGCTGTGCGACCGCCGCCCGTCTCCGGTGTGCTGCGGGGGTATTTTACGGTGCGAAACCGCGCTCAGGCCAGGGTAACAATTTGGGGGGGCGCCGGCGCTGCTTTCATTCGATAGCAAGCGAACGATGGGCGGCGCGGCGAACTGCTCAAGCGAGCGCGCGTGTTAGCCGAGCGTCAGCCCGCCGTCGACATGGATCACCTGGCCGGTGATGTGGCGTGCGGCGTCGGAGAGCAGGAAGGCGATGAGTTCCGCGATATCGGCGGGATCGGCCACGTGGCCGAGCGGGGTTTCCTCTGCCGCGCGCGCCCAGGCGGGTGCGTTCTCGGGCGTGGGGCCCTTGTCCTTGCGAGTATAACCGGGCGCGACGCAGTTCACGGTCACGCCATGCGGCGCCAGCTCCGCGGCGGCGGTTTTCGCGAGCGATTCGAGTGCGGCTTTTGCGGCGGCGGTGGCGGCGAAGGGTGCGTCGGCGCGATATCGGTGCGCAACGAAGGAGCTGAGCGCGACCACGCGTGCGCAAGCCGAGCGTTCCAGCGCCGGCCGCGCGCGCTGCACGAGCGCCGCGAACGCGGCAGGCATGGCGGCGAACGCGCCTTCGAGCGAGCCGAAGTCGAGCGCGGCGAGCGTCTGGCGTTGCGCGTGCCCGGCGTTGGCTACGAGCTGGTCGAGCGCGCCGAATTGCGCGAGCGTCGCTTCCACGAGCCCGGCCGCATTGCCCGGGCCGGCGAGGTCGCCGAACGCCGTGGCGCAGGTCGCGCCTCGTTGTGCGCACTCTGCGGCGACGGCTGCGAGTCGCGCACGCGCCGCTTCGTCCGCACCGCGCGCGTGCAGCATCAGCGCGATGCCGGGCACGGCAATGCGACGCGCGAGCGCCGCGCCGATGCCCGAGCCCGCGCCGGTGATCAGGACGACGCGCGTGACGCTCGTGCCTGCGCCGGCCGCGCTCACGCGGCCACCCGCTCTTCAGGCATGCGCTCGATTTCGAGCGTTTCGTGGTGGTAGGCCGCAAGCGATTCGCGGTGCGCCACGCTCACGATCGCCGCCTTCGGCAGACGCTCCATGAAGAGCTTGTAGAGGCGGCCTTCGTTGTCGGCGTCGAGCGCGCTCGTCGCTTCGTCGAGGAACAGGTAGTCGGGCTTGTGCAGCAGCACGCGCGCGCCCGCGAGGCGTTGCTGTTCGCCCGGCGAGAGCACGCGAGTCCAGTGCGCCGACTCGTTCAGGCGGTCCACATACTCTTCGAGGTGGCAGGCGCGCAGCGCTTCGCGGCAATCGTCCTCGCTGTAGTCATTGGCGGGTGAGGGGTAGGTGAGCGCGGCCTTGAGGGTGCCGATCGGCAGATAGCTCTGCTGCGGAATGAACATCATGCGCGCGTCGACCGGCGCGTCGATCGAGCCTTCGCCGAACGGCCAGAGGCCCGCGAGCGCACGCATCAGCGTGCTCTTGCCCGAGCCCGAAGGCCCGCGCACGAGCCAGCGCGAGCCGGGCTTGATGGCGATGTCGCGCACTTCGGAGAGCGGCTGGCCGTTGGGCAGCGCGAGCTTGAGGTGCTCGGTGGCGAGCTCGTTGCTGTCGACGAAGTGCAGGTTGATGCCGCCATGCTCGGTAGCGGGCGAGACCGACTCCTTCAGGCGCGGCGAGTGGACGACGCGCACGAATTCGCGCAGACGGTTGACGGTGGCGCGCCATTCGACCAGCGTGGAGTAACTGTTGATGAACCATGAGAACGAGTCGCTCACGGTGCCGAATGCCTGCGAGATCTGCATCAGCACGCCGAACGAGAACGCCCCCGCGAAGTAGCGCGGCGCCGCGACGACGAGCGGGAAGATGATGGCGATCTGGCCGTAGAAGCTCAGCACGAAGGTGAGGCGCTTCGTGTACTTCATGACGCGCCACCAGTTTTCGCGGATGTGCTGGAAGAGGCCTTGCGCGTTCTTGCGCTCGGTGTCCATGCCGTCGTAGAAGGCGATCTGCTCGGCGTTCTCGCGCAGGCGGATGAGGCCGAAGCGGAAGTCCGCCTCGACTTTTTGCTGCTGGTAGTTGATCGACACGAGCGGATGGCCGACCTTCTGGATCACGAGCGAGCCGAACACGGCGTAGAGCGCGGCGGCCCAGACCATGTAGCCCGGAATCGCGAGCGGGTGGCCGCCCAGCGTGATCGTGAGCGCGCCCGCGAGCGTCCACAGGATCGTGATGAACGAGACGAGCGTGACGACCGTCGAGAGGAGGTCGAGCGTGAGCGCGAGCGTGGTCGTGGCGAACGACTGGAGGTCGTCGCTGATCCGCTGGTCAGGGTTGTCGGCGAGCCGGTCGCGCTCGATGCGGTAGAACGCGCCCTTGCCGAGCCACTCACCGAGAAAGCGGGTGGTGAGCCACTGGCGCCAGCGAAAGCCGAGCATCTGGCGCAGATAGCGCCCGTACACCGCGAGGATGATGAAGCCGAAAGCGAGGACCGTGAAGATCATCAGCAGATGCGGGAACTGCTTGACGTCCTTGTTCTGCAGCGCGTTGTAGAAGTCGGCGTTCCAGCTGTTGAGCCGCACGTTGATCCACACGACGAGCAGGTTCATCACGATGATCGCGACGAGCAGGCCCCAGGCGATCCAGCGTTCCTCGGACACCCAGTAGGGCTTGATCAGGCTCCACGCGGTGATCTTGTGATGCTCGTCCTGATCGGGCGTGGCGCGGGAAGAGAGGTTGGTCATGTGCATCCTGATGTTGTGCCGGCCCGCTCGGGCCACGCGCCGCGCGCGGCCCGTGGCCGCCTTGCAGCGATTTTTGCAGCGATTCTGTCGTCGGCCGCTTAAGTGAGACTTAATGAGACATAAGCGCGCGCTGGCAGCGCCGTAGCGTGGCGCTCATTGTCTCACCGCACGCGGGCGGCGGGCGAAAGCGGCGGGTTCGAGGCATTGTGCCAGAGCACAGGGGCCGGCCCGTCGAGGTTTGCGGGCCTCGCGCGTTTTGTGGTCTAATGGCCGTTGACGAAACAGGGGTGCTTCACCGGTATGCCTGACATGCCGCAGTGAGGCTGAGAGAGACCCTTCGCACCCGATCCGGGTAATACCGGCGCGGGAAGTTTCCAGAAAGTCTTGCCGGAGCCCCAGCCTTTGCAGGGGCACCAGGTCCCCCGCCGAGCTGCGCGTTCGGCGCATTGGGTCCGTCCTTTGTGGCGCGGGCCAATTGCGCTGCATCGCCTGCGCGGTCGGCCTTGCCAGCCGGTTTCGTCCTTGGGTACGTCTGCTGCTGCCGTACGGAAAGGATACGATGACCGCTCATTTTCTTGCTTGTTCCCTGGTTTGCGCCTTGATTCGCCCCCTGCGTGCGGGAGCGTCGTCATGAGCCGCGCCCATGACAATCTCGTGGGCGGCACGCCCGATTTCGCCGTGATCGGCGGCGGCCTGTGCGGCCGGCTCGTGGCGTGGCGCCTCGCGGGCGCGGGGCATCGCGTCGCGCTGTACGAGCGCGGCGGTCCCGAAGGCGGCGAAGCTGCGGCCTGGGTCGCGGCGGCCATGCTCGCGCCGCTGGCCGAAGCCGCGGTTGCCGAACTGCTCATCACCGAGCTTGGCGTCGCTTCGCTCGAAACCTGGCCGCGCATCCTGGCCGAGCTGCCCGAGCCTGTTTTCTTCCAGCGCAATGGCACGCTCGTGGTCTGGCATCACGCCGATCGCACCGAGGCGCCGCTCTTCGAGCGCCGCGTGCGTGCCAACGCGCCGCGCTCGCTCGCCGAAGCGAATTTCGTCGCGCTCGCCGGCGCGCAGCTCGACGCGGCCGAGCCCGCGCTCGCCGGTCGCTTTGCGCGCGGCTGGCTGCTGGAGGGCGAGGGCCAGCTCGACAACCGTCAGGCGCTGGCCGCGCTCGCGGCCGGGCTCGCTGCACGCGGGGTTCAGACGCACTGGCACACCACGGTCGACGAAGCCAATCCGCCGCGCGCTGCCGTGACGATCGATTGCCGCGGGCTGGGCGCGAAACCTGCGCTGCCGAGCCTGCGTGGCATTCGCGGCGAGGTGGCGCGCGTGCACGCGCCGGGCATCGGGCTCACGCGTCCGGTGCGCCTCCTGCATCCGCGTTACCCGCTCTATATCGCGCCGAAGCAGAACGATCTCTATGTGATCGGCGCGACCGAGATCGAAGGCGAAGACCGTTCGCCCGTGAGCGTGCGCTCCGCGCTCGAACTGCTGAGCGCGGCGTTCGCCGTGCATCCGGCGTTCGGCGAGGCGCGCATCCTCGAGTTGAACACGCAGTGCCGCCCGACGCTGCCCGATCACCGCCCGGCGCTCATTTGGGACGGCAAGACGACGCTGCGCGTGAACGGTCTCTATCGGCACGGTTTCATGATCGCGCCGGAAGTCGCCGACGAAGCCGCGCGCTTCGCCCAGGCGCTGCTCGATGCCCGTGTGAGCGATGCCGACTCCTTCGAGTCGCTGCGCCGCGCGTCGCGCTGGGGCGACATGCTGCACGCGCAGGGCGCGCACGAGCCGGCCTGACGCCTCACCAGAAACAATCCGCAGTTTGAGAACGTATTTGCCATGGACATTCAAATCAACCAGAAGCCAATCACGCTGCCCGAGGGCGCGACTGTCGCCGATGCGCTCGCCGCATTTGGCGCGCGTCCGCCGTTCGCCGTCGCGCTGAACGGCGATTTCGTGGCGCGCGCCCAGCATGGCGCGCGCGCGCTCCAGGCGGGCGACCGCCTCGACGTCGTGAGCCC
>NZ_DATJWR010000258.1:0-3858 GCF_035501035.1 Paraburkholderia sp. | reverse complement strand
AATCGGCTTCTGGATGCCCATTTCGACGCGCGTGGCCTCGATGAACGCGGTCATCTCGGCGGCGTCGCCCACAGCGCGGATCTTCGGCAGCATGATGAACGCCGGCGCGCGTTTGGCGGCGCGCAGGATCAGGCGGACGTCGTCGCGCCAGTGCGGATGGTGGAAATCGTGGATACGGACGCCAACGCGACCGAAATGGTCGTGCTCGCTGCCGAGGAACGACGCGACGAGTTCCGCGTGTTCGGCTTCGCGGCCAACCTGGGCGCCGTCTTCGCAGTCGAGCGTGATGTCGAATACCGGGCCCAGCTCCTGCTGGAGCGCGAGGGACTTCAGCATCAGCTTCTCGCTGCCGGCGTAGTGATCGCACGCGGGCAGGAGGGTGGGCGGCGCTTCGCCGTCAAAGAGTACTTCGGCGGGGGAGAGGGCGCGCATCTTCGGCGTCAGGAATCGAGTTTTGGGGGGAACAACCTGATTCGGACGCGTCCTGCGGTCGCGTGGACGGAGCAAGGCGCGTGCGGATCAGTGCGCGAGATGCGTGCGGCGTGGGCCGCCGCGTCTCGCGCAATCAAACCGGAATCCGCTGCGTCGCCGCCGCGTTCCGGTTTGCCTGCAACAAGCTTACTTGAGCAGGTGAGCGACGCCGTCGCGCTCTTCGAGCAGTTCGTTGAGCGTGCCGTCCATCTTTTCGCGCGAGAACGCGTCGATTTCGAGGCCTTCGACGCGCTTGTATTCGCCGTTTTCGCAGGTCACCGGCACGCCGTAGATGATGTCTTCGGGGATGCCGTACGAGCCGTCCGACGGGATGCCCATCGTGACCCACTTGCCGTTCGTGCCGAGAACCCAGTCACGCACGTGGTCGATCGCTGCGTTGGCAGCCGATGCCGCCGACGACAGGCCGCGCGCTTCGATGATCGCCGCGCCGCGCTTGCCGACCGTCGGGATGAACGTGTTGCGGTTCCATTCTTCGTCGTTGATCAGCTTCGTGAGGTCTTCGCCTTCAGCCGTTGCAACGCGGAAGTCCGGGTACATCGTCGGCGAGTGGTTGCCCCACACGGCGAGCTTCTCGATCGAAGCGACCGGCTTGCCCGACTTGGCGGCCAGTTGCGAGAGCGCGCGGTTGTGGTCCAGACGCAGCATGGCGGTGAAGTTCTTCTTCGGCAGGTCCGGCGCCGACTTCATCGCGATGTAGGCGTTCGTGTTGGCCGGGTTGCCGACGACCAGCACCTTCACGTCGCGGCTCGCGACGTCGTTCAGCGCCTTGCCCTGAACCGTGAAGATTTCAGCGTTGGCCGAGAGCAGGTCCTTGCGCTCCATGCCCTTCGAGCGCGGACGTGCGCCAACCAGCAGGGCGACGTCGGCGTCCTTGAACGCGACCTTCGGGTCGTCGGTGACCACCACGCCCGCGAGCAGCGGGAATGCGCAGTCTTCCAGTTCCATCACGACGCCTTTGACGGCGGCTTGCGCTTGCGGCAGGTCGAGCAGTTGCAGGATGACGGGCTGGTCCTTGCCGAGCAGGTCGCCGTTGGCGATGCGGAACAGCAGGGAGTAACCGATCTGACCTGCGGCGCCGGTGACGGCAACGCGCTTTGCGGGCTTAGCCATTGAAAATCTCCAGGAAGATGCGTTAGACGCCAGGGTAAAGCGCCATTCTATATGCGCGCTACACGAAGCGTAGGTGAAACACGCGGCCGTTCTTGCCGGCGCGCATGCTTCGACGACTGCGAGGCCGTGACGCGCGCCGCCGGCGCGAACCGCGGTGCCGGTAACCATGTGCAACATGGCAAGAGGTGAACGGGGCGCCCCTTCGGAGGATGTCTGACGCTGGCCGCATCAAGTGTGCCGGTTCCTGCAACAGCTCGCTCGGGCTCTCCCACAGATGCGCGGCGCGAACCGGATGCAGTCTGGCTGCATCGGCCGCACCGGCCGGATCGAAACCTCTACTGCGTTTACTGCATGAGGGAACGGCTTGATTGACAAGGCGGCCTGCGGCGCATTCGCCACGCGGTGGATGCAGCCGGCGGAGCCCCTTCATCGTCTTCGTCGCGCTGATTTCAGGTCCTCGAATCAGTCTGCAACCCGCCCGCAAACCCTTGCTCGATCGGGAGTGTAGGAGTCGTCAGGGTCAAAGTCAACAGTATCTTATGTCTTATATAAGACATATCTGTTGTCGCCAAAATGCTTGATGCGTGGGGGGCTTTATGTTGAAATGCGCGCCATGAGTGCGAACCCGGCCAGCAACGCGAATTCCCCCGCTCCCGAGAGCGGCGTCAACGCGTCTGCGCCTGCGTCCGCGGTGCCACCGTCCCCCACCTTCAGTCCGCTGTACCAGCAGATCAAGGGGCTCATTACACAGAGCCTCGTGTCCGGCGAATGGAAGCCAGGCGAAATCATCCCCAGCGAAGTCGAACTGGCCGCCCGTTACAAGGTGAGCCAGGGGACCGTGCGCAAGGCGATCGACGAGCTGGCCGCAGAGAACCTGCTGGTGCGCCGCCAGGGCAAGGGTACGTTTGTTGCAACGCACAATGAAGAGCGAGCCCAGTTTCGCTTTCTGAGATTACTGGCCGATGACGGCGCGGAGCATCCCCACGTGAGCAAGCTGCTCGAGTGCCGCCGCCTGCGCGCTTCGGCCGAGATCGCGCGCCAGCTCGACCTCAAGCCGGCTGACCCGGTGGTCCTGATCCGGCGCCTCTTGCAGTTCGACGGCGAGAGCACCGTGCTCGACGAGATCTGGCTGCCCGGCGGCGTGTTCCGCGGGCTCACGATCGAGCGGCTCGCGGAATATAAGGGGCCGCTCTATGCCATGTTCGAAACGGAGTTCGGCACGCGCATGATCCGCGCGACCGAGAAGATCCGGGCGGTGGCCGCCGAGCCCTCCGTGGCCGACCTTCTCAAGGTGCCCGCGGGTTTTCCTTTGCTTTCTGTCGAGCGCGTGTCCTATACCTATGGGGACCGGCCGGTCGAGGTGCGCCGTGGATGGTATGTCACAACCGGGTACTACTATCAGAATGATTTGAGTTAATGGAAGGGCGCGCAAGACGGTGCGTTTCCCTTCCCCAAGAGCCTTTGCTTGCGCGCGCCACCAGCCGTTTCCGAGGTGGATTTCGCTGCAGCGCGATATGAAAAGGCGCTAAAATTGCGAATTAGTGTTAACACATAGTAGGGGTCTAGCATGGCAGAAGCCGCAAAAAAACCGAGGCCGGAATACCGGAACATCGGGCTTGGGCAGATCTTGTTCGCATACCGCCTGCCGTTGGCCGGTCGTGTGTCGATCGGCCACCGCATCAGCGGTGTGCTGTTGTTCCTGTTCCTGCCTTTCCTGTTGTTCCTGTTTGACCAGAGCCTCACTTCGGAGCTCAGCTTCGAAGTATTCAAGGGCTTCCTCTCGAACATCATCGTCAAGCTCATCGTGCTGGTCCTCGGGTGGGCATTCCTCTTTCACTTCTGCGCCGGCGTGCGCCACCTCGTCATGGACTTCAGCCATGACATGGTGAGCAAAGAAAAAGGCAAGTCGACCTCGCTCGTCGTCGTGACCATCTCCACGATCCTCACGATCGCCTTCGCGGCAAAACTCTTCGGAGCGTTCTAAAAAATGTCGGCTAAAAACGGTATCGGTCCGAAGCGCCTCGTCGTTGGCGCTCACTACGGCCTGCGCGACTGGATCGCGCAACGCGCCACCGCCGTGATCATGGCGGTCTACACGATCGTGCTGCTCGTCCTGTTCTTCGGCGCGCATGATTTTTCGTATGACGGCTGGGCATCGATCTTCGCCGCACAGTGGATGAAGCTCGCGACGTTCGTCACCCTCGTCGCGCTGTTCTACCACGCGTGGGTTGGCGTGCGTGACATCTGGATGGACTA
>NZ_DATJWR010000257.1:0-13878 GCF_035501035.1 Paraburkholderia sp. | reverse complement strand
TAGAATGGGTGTATGGCGATTATCCCGGACAAGCAGGATTCAACCGTACTGGAGCGGCAGGAGCAAAAGGTCAAACCGCCCTCCATGTACAAGGTCGTGCTAATGAATGACGACTACACGCCGATGGAATTCGTCGTGATGATCGTGCAGGAGTATTTCAATAAAGACCGCGAGACCGCGACGCAGATCATGCTGAAGGTCCATCGCGAGGGCAGGGGAGTTTGTGGGGTCTATACGCGGGATATCGCGTCGACCAAGGTCGAGCAAGTCGTTACCCACGCACGGCAGGCCGGGCATCCGCTGCAGTGTGTGATGGAGGAAGCATGATTGCCCAGGAACTGGAAGTCAGCCTGCACATGGCGTTCATGGAAGCACGTCAGGCGCGGCACGAGTTCATCACGGTCGAGCATCTGCTCCTGGCGCTGTTGGACAATCCAACGGCGGCGGAAGTGTTGCGCGCGTGTGCCGCCAATATCGAAGACCTGCGCCAGAACCTGCGCAACTTCATTCACGACAACACCCCGACGGTTCCCGGCACGGATGACGTCGATACGCAGCCAACGCTCGGGTTCCAGCGAGTGATCCAGCGCGCGATCATGCACGTACAGTCGACCTCGAACGGCAAGAAGGAGGTGACGGGCGCGAACGTGCTGGTCGCCATCTTCGGCGAGAAGGATTCGCACGCGGTGTACTACCTGCAGCAGCAGGGCGTCACGCGTCTGGATGTCGTGAACTTCATTTCGCACGGCATTGCGAAGACGGGCAATGGCGAAGCCGCCAAGGCCAGCGACGCGAACGCCGAAGCCGAGGACGCCGCCGGCCAGAAAGAAACGCCGCTCGCCCAGTTCACGCAGAACCTGAACCAGATGGCGAAGGACGGCCGGATCGATCCGCTCATTGGCCGCGAACTGGAAGTCGAGCGCGTGGTGCAGGTGTTGTGCCGCCGTCGCAAGAACAATCCGCTGCTCGTGGGCGAGGCCGGCGTAGGCAAGACCGCGATCGCGGAAGGCCTCGCATGGCGCATCACGCGCGGCGAGGTGCCGGATATCCTCGCGGATGCCCAGGTGTACTCGCTCGACATGGGCGCGCTGCTCGCGGGCACGAAATATCGCGGCGACTTCGAGCAACGTCTGAAGACGGTGCTCAAGGAGCTCAAGGAGCGTCCGCACGCCATTCTGTTCATCGACGAGATTCACACGCTGATCGGCGCAGGCGCGGCATCGGGCGGTACGCTCGACGCGTCGAACCTGCTCAAGCCCGCGCTTTCGTCGGGCACGCTCAAGTGCATTGGCGCGACGACGTTCACGGAATACCGCGGCATCTTCGAAAAGGACGCGGCGCTGTCGCGGCGCTTCCAGAAGGTCGACGTGGTCGAGCCGACCGTCGAGCAGACGGTTGCGATCCTGCGCGGTTTGAAGTCGCGCTTCGAAGAGCATCACGGCGTGAAGTATTCGTCGGGCGCGCTGAATGCGGCGGCTGAGCTGTCGGCACGCTTCATCACGGATCGTCATTTGCCCGACAAGGCGATCGACGTGATCGACGAAGCCGGCGCGGCGCAGCGCATCCTGCCGAAGTCGAAGCAGAAGAAGACCATCGGCAAGAGCGAGATCGAAGAGATCATCTCGAAGATCGCACGCGTGCCGGCGCAAAGCGTTTCGCAGGACGATCGCAGCAAGCTGCAGACGCTCGACCGTGACCTCAAGGCCGTGGTGTTCGGCCAGGACCCGGCCATCGACGCGCTCTCGGCCTCGATCAAGATGGCGCGCGCGGGCCTCGGCAAGACAGACAAGCCGATCGGCTCGTTCCTGTTCTCCGGCCCGACCGGCGTCGGCAAGACCGAAGTGGCGCGCCAGCTTGCGTTCACGCTCGGCATCGAGCTGATCCGCTTCGACATGTCGGAGTATATGGAGCGCCATGCGGTGAGCCGCCTGATCGGCGCGCCGCCGGGCTATGTCGGGTTCGACCAGGGCGGTCTGCTCACCGAAGCCGTCACGAAGAAGCCGCATTGCGTGCTGCTGCTCGACGAAATCGAGAAGGCGCATCCGGACATCTTCAACGTGCTGCTGCAGGTGATGGACCACGGCACGCTGACCGACAACAACGGCCGCAAGGCGGACTTCCGCAACGTCATCATCATCATGACGACGAACGCGGGTGCCGAGGCCATGAACAAGTCGACGATCGGCTTTACGACCCGGCGCGAGCAGGGCGACGAAATGGCCGATATCAAGCGCCTGTTCACGCCCGAGTTCCGCAACCGGCTCGATGCGACGATCAGCTTCCGCTCGCTCGATGAGGAAATCATCATGCGTGTGGTCGACAAGTTCCTCATGCAACTGGAAGATCAATTGCACGAGAAGAAGGTCGATGCGGTCTTCACCGACGCCCTGCGCAAGCATCTCGCGAAGCACGGCTTCGACCCGCTCATGGGCGCGCGGCCAATGCAACGCCTGATCCAGGACACGATCCGCCGCGCGCTCGCCGACGAACTGCTGTTCGGCAAGCTCTTGAACGGCGGCCGCGTGACCGTGGACGTCGACGCGGAGGACAAGGTCCAGCTCACGTTCGACGAGCAGCCTGCGCCGCGCAACCCGGAAGCGGTGGAAGTGGAATAAGCGGCGGCGCGATACCGCGCATCCTGTCGCTGCAAGGCGGCGCAGTCCGAAAGGATTGCGCCGTTTTTGTTTGGCGTTCGATGCGAGGGCTTCGAATCGACAGGCGAGCTCCAGACAGATGTTGCGCCGTGCCCTGCCCACACGCCAGCGTTTCTCGAGGCGCCCGTAGTGCGCTATGGGCTGTCGTATCGCCGGCGCCTCGGCGCGGCACAACCAACTGAAGCCTCCGTCCAAAAGCAGAAAAGCACGCCTTGGCGTGCTTTTCCTGTTTCCGGCGGGAGCGCGCTGCGCAGGTCAATGCTTGCCCGTGCTGCCGAAGCCGCCCGCGCCGCGCTCGCTCGCCTCGAAGTCGTCGACTATGTTGAACTGCGCCTGTACGACCGGGACGATCACGAGCTGCGCGAGGCGCTCCAGCGGATTGAGCACGAATGTCGTATGGCCGCGGTTCCAGGTCGAGATCATCAGCTCGCCCTGGTAGTCGGAGTCGATCAGGCCGACGAGGTTGCCGAGCACGATGCCGTGCTTGTGGCCAAGTCCCGAGCGCGGCAGGATTAGCGCCGCGTAACCGGGATCGGCCACGTGGATAGCGAGGCCCGTCGGCACGAGTTTCGTTTCTCCCGGTTCGAGCGTAAGCGGTGCGTCGAGGCACGCGCGCAGGTCGAGGCCGGCGCTGCCCGGCGTTGCGTAGTGGGGCAGCTGGTCGCGCATGCGCTCGTTCAGGATCTTGATGTCGATTTTCATGAAGATTGCGTTGTGGGGCGGATTATCGGGTGAACTGGTGGGCGCATTGGTGGATCACGCGCGAGGCAGTTGAAACGCCTCAGCGAGAAGCTCATAGGAGCGCAGGCGCGCCTTGTAGCTGCCTGCGACGGTCAGCACGATGAGCTCGTCGGCGCGAAAGCGGTCCTTCAGCGCGAGAAGGCGCTCCGTGACACTCTCAGGAGTGCCGATGATACTGCGCGGCTTCTCGCGATCGATCACGATCTGTTCGCGCTCGCCATACTCCTGCGCGAGCCCCTGTTCGAGGCTTGGGATCGGCGCGTTCAGGCCGTAGGCCATCTGCACACGGCGCAGGTCGACGGCTTTTTCGAGGTCCGCGGCTGCGGCTTCGGTGTCGGCACAAATCGCGAACACGGCGCACGCGAGATACGGCTTCGCTTCATGGGCCGCCTTGAAGCGGTCACGATACGCGGTGGCAACGAGATGCCCGAAATGCGCATTGATGAAATGCGCAAACGAGAAGCGCAGCCCGAGCTGCGCAGCGAGCATGCCGCCGAAGTCGCTCGAGCCGAGCACCCAGAGCTGCGGGCGTGTGTCGATCTGTGGCTGCAGCACGACGTCGTGCGCAAGGTGGTCGGCGGGGAGCGTGCCGTCCATCAGTCCGACGAGATCCTGCACCTGCTGCGTGAACTGGTCGCCGCGGTTGTACATGCCCGCGGCCACGGCTTGCGCAGTGCGCATGTCGCCACCGGGCGCGCGTCCGACGCCAAGGTCGACGCGCCCCGGAAAAAGCGCTTCGAGCATCATGAACTGTTCGGCGACCTTGAACGGGCTGTAGTAGGGCAGCATGATGCCGCCCGAGCCGATGCGGATGCGTTTCGTCACGCTGCCGAGCCGCGCGAGCATGACTTCGGGGCAGGGGTTGCAGACGCCCAGCAGGCCGTGATGCTCGGCGCACCAGTAGCGCGTGTAGCCCAGGTCGTCGGCGAGCTGCGCGAGCTCGATGGTGGCGGCGATGGCGTCCGCCGCGGTGTGCCCGGTGATCACGGGCGACTGGTCCAGTACGGAAAGCAGTGTCATGGCAGTACTGCTCCTTGACTACGTTCGCGGGCGCCGCACGCCGGCGCACGCGTCACGAGATGATGCTCTGGTCCGGCAGACGCCGCGCGATCTCCGCGACGAGCGTCTGCGCGAGTGCCTGCTTGGCCGCGCGCGGCAGCGGCGTGCGGCGGCCCGCCTCGAACAGCACGACTTCGTTGTCGTCCTGGCCGAAGGTGAGCGGTCCGAGATTGCCGATCAGCAGCGGCACGTTCTTGCGAGCGCGTTTTTCCTCGCCGTGCACATCGAGGTTGCCGCTTTCGGCCGCGAAGCCCACGCAGTACGGCGCATTCGGCATGGCCGCCACCGAGGCGAGGATGTCCGGGTTCTCGACGAAATTGAACACGGGCATGCGGTGCTCGGCCGTCTTCTTGATCTTGTGCTCGGCGACATGATCGACACGCCAGTCGGCGACCGCCGCCACGCCGATGAACACATCGGCGTCCGGCGCGGCGCGCATCACCGCGTCGTACATCTGCTGCGCGGTCTGCACGTCCTCGCGATACACGCCCCAAGGCGTTTCCAGCGCGACCGGCCCGGCGACCAGGTGCACCTCGGCGCCGGCCTGCTGCGCGGCGCGCGCAAGCGCGAAGCCCATCTTGCCGCTCGAGCGGTTGGTGATGCCGCGCACCGGATCGAGTGGCTCGAACGTCGGGCCGGCGGTGATCAGCAGCTTGCGGCCCGCGAGCACCTTCGGCGCGAAGAACGAGACGATCGCCTCATACACGGCCTCGGGCTCCAGCATGCGACCGTCGCCGATCTCGCCGCACGCTTGCGGGCCGGAATCGGGGCCGAGCGTATCGATGCCGTCCGCGCGGATCTGCGCGACGTTGCGCTGTGTGGCCGGGTTGTTCCACATCTGCCGGTTCATTGCCGGTACGACCAGCAGCGGACAGTCGCGCGCCACGCACAGCGTGGAGAGCAGGTCGTCGGCGAAACCGTTGGCGAGCTTGGCGAGGAAGTCGGTGGAGGCGGGCGCGATGATGATGGCGTCCGCTTCGCGCGAGAGGTCGATGTGCGCCATGTTGTTGGGCACACGGCCGTCCCACTGGCTCGAATAGACGGGGCGGCCCGAGAGCGCCTGCATCGTGACCGGCGTGATGAACTGCGTGGCCGCCTCGGTCATCACGACCTGTACGGTCGCGCCGGCTTTCGTCAGCAGGCGCGTGAGTTCGGCGATCTTGTAGCAGGCAATGCCGCCCGTCATGCCGAGCACCAGGTGGCGGCCGCCAAGCTCGCCTGGATTCGCAGCGGAGGTGTTCAAGTCAAGTTCTCCTGTCGATGGGGCCTGGCGCTTTAGCCGTCGGCCGGAGTCAGTGCTTTGGCAATGCCTCCGGGCCCATGCAACGCACCGGGTCCCATCCCTTGCAACGTCGTTGCGCGACGACGCCTGAGCCTTTAGTGCGTGCGGCGCACGCGCCGCAATTCGTCGAACACCAGCAGCACCGCGCCGACGGTGATCGCGCTGTCGGCGAGGTTGAACGCCGGCCAGTGCCACCCGCCCGCGTGGAAGTCGAGAAAGTCGATCACGTGGCCGTACATCAGGCGGTCGAGCACATTGCCGAGCGCACCGCCCATGATCAGCGCGAGCGCCGTGCAGAAAAGGCGCTGCCCGCTGTGGCGCTTGAGCAGATAGCAGATCACGAGCGCCGCGACCACGCCGAGCGCCGTGAACGCCCAGCGCTGCCAGCCGCCCGCCGCGGCGAGAAAGCTGAACGCCGCGCCCTTGTTGTAGACGAGCACGAGATTGAAGAACGGCGTGATCGCACGGCCTTCGCCATAGCTGAAGATCTTGGCGATGGCGATTTTCGTGAGCTGGTCGGCGAGGATCACGATCACCGCTACCCCCAGCCACGGCGCGAGCGTGCCGCCCGTGCCGCCGGAGCGGGACTGCTTCGGCAGGGTCTTCGCCATTATGCCGCGCTCCGTTTCTCGCCGTCACCGAACAGATTCACGACACAGCGGCCGCACAGGCCCGGATGCTCCGCATTCTGGCCCACGTCCTCGCGGTAGTGCCAGCAGCGCTCGCACTTGAGGTACTTCGAGGTGACCACTTCGACGCCTTCTTCGGCTTCGCTCTCGACCTTGACGACTTCCGCCGCCGAGGTGATGAGCACGAACTTCAGGTCGTCGCCGAGGGTGGCCAGCGCGTCGTAACGCGCGCCGCTCGCGAGAATGCGCACTTCGGCCTGCAGCGACGAGCCGATCTGGTTCGCCACGCGCGCCTCTTCGAGCGCCTTCGTCACGTTGCCGCGCACGTCGCGCAGGAGCGTCCATTTGGCGATCAATGCCTCGGCCTGAGCGATGTCCGGGAACGCATGGAACGTCTCGGTGAAGATCGTCTCGCTTTGCGGCTGGAACACCTTCCACGCTTCTTCGGCCGTGAACGAGAGGAACGGCGCGAGGATGCGCAGCAGGCTGTGCGTGATGTGGTGCAGGGCGGTCTGCGCGGCGCGGCGGGCCTTCGAGTCCGGCGCGCTCGTATAGAGGCGGTCTTTCAGCACGTCCAGATAGAAGCCGCCCAGGTCCTCCGAGCAGAACGTCTGCAGCTTCGCCACGACCGGGTGGAACTCGTAGCGGTCGTAGTGCGCGAGCACGTCGTTTTGCAGCGTGTGCGTGAGTGCCACGGCGTAGCGGTCCATTTCGAGCCATTCGCTCGCGGGCAGCGCGTGCTTGCCGACGTCGAAGTCCGAGAGGTTCGAGAGCAGGAAGCGCAGCGTGTTGCGGATGCGGCGATAGCTCTCCGTCACGCGCTTGAGGATCTCTTCCGAGATGGCGAGCTCGCCCGAGTAGTCGGTCGAGGCAATCCACAGACGGATGATTTCCGCGCCCAGACGGTTCGCCACCTCATGCGGATCGACGCCATTGCCGAGCGACTTCGACATCTTGCGGCCTTCGCCGTCGACGGTGAAGCCGTGAGTGAGCAGCGCGTCGTAGGGCGGGCGGCCGTCGAGCATCGAAGCCGTCAGCAGCGAAGAGTGGAACCAGCCGCGGTGCTGGTCCGAGCCTTCCAGATACAGGTCGGCGGGGAACTGGAGTTCATCCTTGTGCGAGCCGCGCAGCACGTGCCAGTGCGTCGTGCCCGAGTCGAACCACACGTCGAGCGTGTCGCGGTTCTTCTCGTACAGGTTGGCGTCGTCGCCGATCAGCTCGCGCGCATCGAGCGTCTGCCATGCCTCGATGCCTTCCTTCTCGACGCGCTGCGCAACCTGTTCGAGCAGTTCCAGCGTGCGCGGATGCAGCTCGCCCGTTTCCTTGTGCACGAAGAACGCCATCGGCACGCCCCATTGGCGCTGGCGCGAGAGCGTCCAGTCGGGGCGGTTGGCGATCATCGAATAAAGGCGCTGCTTGCCCCACGACGGATAGAACGCCGTCGCCTCGATGCCTTCGAGCGCGGTTTCGCGCAGGGTCTTGCCGCCGTCCGCAGGCTGAACGTCCATGCCCGCGAACCACTGCGAGGTCGCGCGGTAGATGATCGGCGTCTTGTGGCGCCAGCAATGCATGTAGCTGTGCAGGTACTTCTCGCTGCGCAGCAGCGTGCCGGCGGCGTCGAGCGCGTCGACGATCTTCGGGTTCGCGCTCCAGATCGTGAGGCCGCCGAAGAGCGGCAGCGATTCGATATAGCGGCCGTCGCCCATCACCGGGTTCAGGATGTCGGAGTCCGCCATGTCGTGGGCCTTGCACGACACGAAGTCTTCCACGCCGTAGGCGGGCGCCGAGTGCACGATGCCCGTGCCGGTGTCGGTCGTGACGTAGTCGCCGAGGTAGACGGGCGAGGTGCGCTTGTAGCCCGGGTGCGCCGAGGCGAGCGGGTGGTTGAAGCGCAGCAGGTTCAGCTTCTCGCCCTTGGTCGTCGCGACGACCTTGCCGTCGAGCCCGAATTCCTTCATGCACGCTTCGACGCGCTCTTCGGCGAGGATCAGCAGGCCGCGCTGCGTGTCGACGAGCGCGTATGTGATCTCCGGATGCACGTTGAGCGCCTGGTTTGACGGGATCGTCCAGGGCGTGGTGGTCCAGATCACGATGCCGCCTTCCTCGCGCGGCAGCGCGGTCAGGCCGAACGCGGCTGCCGTTTCAGCCGGCTGCGCGAACGGGAACAGCACGTCGATGGTCGGATCGGTCTTGTCCTTGTACTCGACTTCAGCCTCGGCGAGCGCCGAGCCGCAGTCGAAGCACCAGTTCACGGGCTTCAGGCCCCGGAACACATAACCCTTCTCCATGATCTTCGCGAGTGCGCGAATTTCGTTCGCCTCGTTCACGAAGTTCATGGTCTTGTACGGGTTGTCCCAGTCGCCGAGCACGCCGAGGCGCTTGAAGCCGGTCTTCTGCGTCTCGATCTGGCCGGCCGCGTACTCGCGCGCCTTCTGCATCACTTCCTGGGCGGGCAGCGATTTGCCGAACTGCTTTTCGATCTGGATTTCGATCGGCATGCCGTGGCAGTCCCAGCCCGGCACGTAGACCGCGTCGAAGCCCGCGAGGTTGCGCGCCTTGACGATCATGTCCTTCAGGATCTTGTTCACCGCGTGGCCGAGGTGGATGTCGCCGTTCGCATACGGCGGGCCGTCGTGCAGGATGAACTTCTTGCGGCCCTTCGAGGCCGCGCGGATCTTCTCGTAGACCTTCTTCTCTTCCCATTCCTTGACCCATTGCGGCTCGCGTTTGGGCAGGTCGCCACGCATCGGGAACGGGGTGTCGAGCAGGTTGACGGGGTACTTCGATTCGGACTTTTGCGGCTTGCCGGAGGGTGCTTTCTTGTCGCTCATGGTGAGATCACGTGGAATTCGGGGGATGCATGGCGTCAGCGTTGCGGCCGATGGCGCGCCGCCGCCGCCTCGAGCGCTCACGTGCGGCGTGTGCCGTGCGCGGCGCCTTGGGGCGCAGCAGCCCGCGCGGCGCGGGCTTCACGCCTGCGCACGCGGGCCGCGGGTCACCTAATTCGGTCGGTGGCCGAGGTGGCGAAGCCCGTGGAGCGGCTGCCGGCCACATCGGCGCCCGCGGCGGCGAACCAGGCGCGGCTGTTCGCCACGTCGCGTGCAATCGCGGCGGTGAGCGTTTCGAGGTCGGCGAACTTCTCCTCGTCACGCAGCTTCTTGAGGAATTCGACGCGCACGAGCTTGCCGTAGGCGTCGCCGTGCCAGTCGAGCAGATGCACTTCGAGCAGCACGCGGCCCGAATCGTCGACGGTCGGGCGCAGGCCGAGGCTCGCTACGCCCGGCAGCGGGTGCTCGGCAATGCCATGCACCTGCACGACGAAGATGCCCGCGAGCGCCGGCCGCTTGTGGCCGATCCGCAGGTTCAGCGTGGGAAAGCCGAGGTCGCGGCCGAGCTTCAGTCCGTGCGTGACGTGCGCGCTAATCTGATAGCCGCGGCCGAGCGCGGCGCGCGCGGCGTCGAGGTCGCCCGCGTGCAGCTGCGCGCGCACAGCGGAGCTGGAAATGCGCGTGCCCGATGGGTCGGCCACGGTCGCCATTTGCTCGACTTCGAAGCCGTGCTGCTGGCCGGCCGCCTGCAGCGAGGCGAAATCGCCCGCGCGCTTCGCGCCGTAGCGGAAGTCGTCGCCGATCATCATCCAGCGCGCGTGCAGGCCGCCCACGATGATGCGCTCGACGAAAGTCTCGGGCGACTGGCTCGCGAAAGTGTGGTTGAAGTGCTCGACCACGACGCGGTCCACGCCGTTCTCGCGCAGGGCTTCGAGCTTGTCGCGCAGCATCGCGATGCGCGGCGGTGCGCCAGCCGGGTTGAAGAACTCGCGCGGATGCGGCTCGAAGGTCATCACGCACACGGGCAGGCCGCGCGCGTCGGCCGCCGCGCGCACGCGCGCGAGCAACGCCTGATGTCCGCGGTGGACACCGTCGAAGTTGCCGATGGTGAGCGCACAGGGCGCCCGGCTTTCGGCGTTGGGAAGACCGCGGAAGACTCTCACAATAGCGGAACCTGGAGGAACCTCGAAAAGCACGCGCCCGGGCGCGCAGGGTAAGACCGGTTGATTTGACCATCGCGGTGGCCACAAAACGGCCGTGGACCGCGACGAAACAGAAGATTATAAACGCACGAGACGGCAATCGCCGCCGCGCGAGCGTCGGGCCCGGTGCCCGATGATAAAATCCGCGGATGAAAAATCTCGTCATTCTGATTTCGGGACGGGGCAGCAACATGGAAGCCATCGTGCGCGCCTGCGCGAACGAAGCTTGGGGCGCGCGCATCGCCGCCGTGATTGCCAACCGCCCCGACGCCGCAGGCCTTGCCTTCGCGGCCTCGCATGGCATCGCGACAGCGGTCGTCGATCATCGCCAGTTTCCCGATCGCACCAGCTTCGATACGGCGCTTGCTCAAGTCATCGACGGCCACGCGCCGGACCTCGTCTTGCTGGCGGGCTTCATGCGCGTGCTGACCGAATCGTTCGTTGGCCATTATTCGGGTCGGATGCTAAATATCCATCCTTCGCTGCTGCCGAGCTTTCCGGGGCTCAAGACGCACCAGCAGGCGCTCGACGCGGGCTGCCGCGTGCATGGCGCGACGGTGCACTTCGTCACGCCCACGCTCGATCATGGCCCCATCGTCGCGCAGTCGGTGGTGCCCGTGCGCGCGGGCGACGACGCCGCGGCGCTCGCCGCGCGCGTGCTCAAGACCGAACATGTGATGTACCCGCGCGCGGTGCGCTGGTTCGTCGAAGGGCGCCTCGCGCTCGAGGGCGAACGCGTGACGCTCACGCCGGCCGAGCCGCAGTGGCTCTTCTTTGACGACTCGCAAGCCGCCGGGGAGGGCGCATGAGACTACATGGTTTTCTAATCGGACAAACGGAGACGTTGCTCGCCGACGTCCTCAAGTTCACGGGTCCCGCCGACGCGGTGACGAGCCGCTTCTTCCGCGAGCACCCGAAGCTCGGCCACACGGAGCGCGGCGTGATCGCCGAGGCCGTGTTCGCCGTGCTGCGCCGGCGCATGGAGTTCGCGCATCTCGCCGAGAGCGGCACGGGCAGCCCGACGCGCCGCCTCACGCTGCTCGGCCTGATGGCGACGGCGGGCCGCTCGGCGATCCGTCCGTTCGTGTCCGACGCCGAGGCGAGCTGGCTCGAGCATGTATCGAAGATCGACCCGGCGAGCCTGCCGCAGCGCGTGCAGCTCAACCTGCCCGAGTGGATCGTGAAGGCGCTCGAAACGCGCTTCGAGACCGCCGAGATCGCGCAGCTCGCCGCCGCGCTTAACTATCCGGCGCCGTTGGATTTACGTGCAAATCCGGTCAAGGCGAATCGCGACGAAGTGGTGCGCGCGCTGTCTGAAGCGGGCATCGAAGCGGGCGAAACGCCGTTCGCGCCGTTCGGCGTGCGGGTGACGGGCAAGCCCGCGCTGGCGAAGCTCGACGTGTTCAAGGAAGGTTGGTTCGAGGTGCAGGACGAAGGCAGCCAGTTGCTGTGCACGCTGCTCGCGCCGCGCCGTGGAGAGATGGTGGTGGACTTCTGCGCAGGCGCAGGCGGCAAGACGCTGGCGCTCGGCGCGATGATGCGCTCGTCCGGCCGCCTCTACGCGTTCGACGTGTCCGAGAAGCGTCTTGCCAAGCTCAAGCCGCGCCTTGCGCGCAGCGGCCTTTCCAACGTCAACCCGGTGCTGATCGACAGCGAGCATGACGCCAAGATCAAGCGCCTGATCGGCAAGATCGACCGCGTGCTCGTGGACGCGCCGTGCTCCGGCCTCGGCACCTTGCGCCGCAACCCCGACCTCAAGTGGCGCCAGACGCCGGAGTCGGTGGCCGAGCTCGCGCCCAAGCAACTGTCGATTCTTACGAGCGCGGCGCGGCTGCTCAAGCGCGGCGGCCGTCTCGTCTATGCGACCTGCAGCATTCTCGAAGCGGAGAACGAGGCGGTCGTGAAGCAGTTCCTCGAAGCGCACCCCGAGTTCGTGCTGGTGAGTGCGCGCGACGCGCTCGCCGAGCAGCGCGTGGGCCTCGACACGGGCGAGTACCTCTCGCTGTGGCCGCACCGTCACGCCACCGACGGCTTCTTCGCCGCCGTGCTGGAGCGCCGCGGCGAGGCGAAGCCGAAGACGAAGGCGGCGGGTGCGCAGACCACGCCAGAGGAAGCTTCGGCCGCGCAGGAGGCGGCCGACGCTATCGCGCGGGCGCAGCAGCCCGAGGCGACCGAACCGGACTCGACGCGAACGCAGCAGTAAGCGTCGCGGCGTCGGAGGCCTGAACAGCGCGGGGCCGTCGGGCGTGAGCCAGGCGGCCCCGCGCTGCATTTGAAGCATTTGCATCGTTCGCAATCGAATCACACTCGACTCATCGACTCACAATCGGCCATGTTCGAAAACCGTTTGTTTTCTCAAACGCTGGGCGGCGTGACCCGCGACTTCGGCCAGCCGGTCATGCTGTGGCAGGCTGGCGTGCTGCTGTTCGCGCTGGCGCTCGCGTGGCTCCTTTCGCGGCTCCTGCGCCGCGCGCTCGAAGCGCGCCGGCAGACCCGCTACGAAAGCCTGCGCTTCGGCGCGGAAAGCCTCAGCAAGGCGTTTTTTCCTCTGATCGGCGCGCTGTGCGTCTGGGCCGCGCGCGAGATCGCGCGCAACTTCATCCACACGTCGCTGCTCAATCTCGCGCTCGTGCCGCTCCTCGGCATCGGGCTCATCTATATCGCGTTCTTCTTTGCTCGGCGCGTGTTCGGGCGCAACGGCGAGACGCACGCCTGGCTCTCTATCGTCGAGAAGGTGGTTTCACTGATCGTCTGGGTCGCCATGCTGCTGACGGTGCTCGGCATTCAGGACGACGTGCTCGACTGGATGGGGAGCGTGCGCTTTCGCATCGGCACGACGCACGTGAGCCTGCTCTCGCTTTCCAGCGGCGCGCTGTGGGTGTGCGTGACCATGGTCGTGGCGATCTGGGCCGGCGCGGTGCTCGAAGAGCGTCTCATGCGCGCGACCACCCTCGACGCCAACCTGCGCGTCGTGCTCGCGCGCGTGGGCCGCGCGCTGCTCGTGTTCGCGGCGGTGCTGTTCAGCCTCTCGATCGTCGGCATCGACATCACGGTGCTCGGCGTGTTTGGCGGCGCGCTGGGGGTGGGGCTCGGCTTCGGGCTGCAGAAGATCGCGAGCAACTATGTCTCCGGCTTCATCATCCTGATCGACCGCTCGCTGCGCCTTGGGGACACGATCAACGTGGCTGGCCTCGCGGGCAAAGTCACGCAGATCCGCACGCGCTACACGGTCGTGCGCGGGCTCGACGGCGTGGAGACGCTGATTCCGAACGAGAAGCTCATCACCGACGTGGTGCAGAACCAGTCGTCCTACCTCACGCGCGGCTACGCGAAGGCGACCGTGCAGGTGGCGTACGACACGGACCTCGATCAGGCAATGGCGCTGCTCGCCCGCGCGGCCGAAGGGGTGGAGCGCGTGCTCACCGATCCGGCTCCGACCCCGTATCTCGCGGGCTTCGGCTCGGACGGCATCAATCTGGAGCT
>NZ_DATJWR010000256.1:0-2172 GCF_035501035.1 Paraburkholderia sp. | reverse complement strand
CGTCGCCGCATCGCTCGTCGAGTGGCATCACGTTCACTACGCGCAATGGCTGGTCTGGTCGGCCGCCAGCGTCGTCACCGGTGATGTCGCGACGGCGCGCGCCAAATGGAAAGACCGGATGATGGGCGCGATGGTCGGCGTGCCTGCCGGTATGCTGGTGGGAATCCTCATGCCACACGCCCCGCTACTCTCAGACGTATTGACGGCCGCGATCGCATTGACGCTCGTCGCGTTCAATCAGTATGTCATAGCATTCGGCACGAGATGCGCGCTGCACGCCGTCGCAATCATCGTCACTGGGCATGCCATTTTTTCAGCCGACGACCGCGCGATAGACGTCGTAATTGGCAGCATAATCGGCATCGTCTTCGTGCTGGGAACGAACTTGATCAGGCGGTCGCTCAAAGGGCCGGCGGCATCGTGCCGTCTTTGAACCTCACCATCGTTGAGCGCGGAATGGCTTCATTGCTCACCAGGGTATCGGTCCCGGCGCACTCCTTTCAACCGAGAGTCGCGTATGGATCGATAACCGGTTCGTCGAATGTGTGCGACCTGATCCTTCGTGAGTAGAGCGGGAGCGAACACGAATAGCCTGTCTCCAGAGACGTCGACCGCGCAGCGTGTGGCAGCTTTGGAGTGGCGGATTCAACCGGTGGATGCAATAGTTTGCTGGAATCGTTCGGCGGGCGTCTCGTAGTCCAGCGTCTTTCTTGGACGCACGCAGTCGAACTCTTCACCGATCCTGCGCTTGATCGATCAACATGTCACCTGCCGTTACGATTCGCGAACGCTCGCATCGCCAATGGCATGCGCAATCAATTACTTGTTTTGCGTGTCAGATGAACGCGTAGCGCTTGCCGAGAGCGGCGAGAAGATGAGGCCATTGATCGACGCTGGCGTCGTCGTGAAGTTGCTCAAGTTCGCACAGCAGATCGACGATGCCCGGATCGTAGGCATTCACGTTCGATGCATAGAGCGCCCGCAGCAGCTTGCCGTCCCGGGCGTGCCGATAGTACGAAATGCCGATCCCTTCGATGTCCGGGCGATAGAACTCGTCGCTGACGAGCGATCCGACTGCGCACTTGCGGCCGTTGGCGCCGCGCAGCCGGCTCAAGCCGTTCTCGTCCTCCGCGACGGCCCCCTGGTTCAGCAGATGAGCGCTCACGCGCTCGTAAATCTCCCTTGCGCACCACATCACAACACCTGCCACCCTCACCCAGCGGCTTTCAGAAACTCGGCCGACAGGGCGAATTGACGAGCGATTTATGCCAGCCGCGCGCCCCATTCCCATGTGCCAAATACGTCGTGGACGTTCTGCAGACAACTGAGCAACTCGACGGTCATCGGATCGGACACATTGATGCGCGAGCGCAGCAGCGCGCGCTTGAGCGCCGCGACACCGATATCCATATAAGCCGGAACGTCCTCCGGCGGTTTCGCGATGTAGCGGATGGGCACGCCTTCCATCGCCGTCATGTAATCGCGCAGCTTAATGAAACTGCCGACCGGACAGCCGCCGCAGTGGCCCCGATATGCGCCGCCGCCACGAGGCAGCAAGGAGGCTTGCGCCTGAGTGAACAGATGCTCCACGGCGTGGTTAAAAATCTCCTGATGTGTCAGGAAGCTTGGGCTTTTCACGTTCATCTCCTTGCGCCCTGCGCAGCGGCCAATCGTTGAACATCGAGCAATCTGCGCTTTCAGTATCGAACGTCGGCGCTGGTGCGGCAGGGTTGCCGCCAACACACAAATGGCGCGATATTCTAACGGACCTCGATTTGGCTTATAGCCACCTGCGGGTCAGACCGGGGACCGTTGGAGGCGTAAAGCACGACTGCATCGGGAATGGCCTTACATTACAGCCGCGACCGGAATTGGGCTATCACACGGAAGTAAGGAACGCCTCTACGGTGGGATGTACTGGCACCGCGTTAGAGTTGCTTGGATATACGGGCGTATAGCCCCTCAGAGATTCGATAACGGTTGCGTACGGAATGCGAATGGGCGACGGTAGAAGCCATAGCCGCATCAGCAAGATGCAGAAGGAAGCGATCAGGCGGATGCGCGAGGTGCTGGCTAAACCACTTTCGCAGGCTGCAACACCGTAGGACTCAAGCCTGTCTATCCAAACGTATAAGCGCACGATACCTGCGGAGGACCGCAGCAAACGTTCGT
>NZ_DATJWR010000255.1:0-5033 GCF_035501035.1 Paraburkholderia sp. | reverse complement strand
ATTTATCGATTACGCATGACCCATAGGGCGGCACCACTGGCCGCATTCGTCCAATAGGAATTTTCGGACTCCTCTTTTGCACCGGCTCGTCTACAACCGCTAAATAGATTCGCGCAAATATGACCGAATAACCGGCTAGGCAACCGGAAGATTCTCCTCAAACATGACAGCGTCGACACATCGGAGCAAGGGCGGTGCCAAGCGAGATCATTTCTTCCGGGACGCGTATTGGTAAGGGCGAATGTGGCGCACGGACTGAACGGCCTGTCGTCTTCTACGTGCAGCCGTTGATCGCGCGCTATCGCATCGAAGTCATCGAGTCGCTGAACCGCCTCTTCTCCGTCAAGGTGTTCGCGTGCTCCGAGGGCGTGGAAGCCAACGGCTTTTCGCGCGAACGCCCGGACTGCGACGAGTTCGTCGAAACGCGCATTGCCCGCCTGCCCTCGCGGCACATGCGCATGCAAAGCCGCGTGCTGAGCCGTATCGTGCTCGAACATCCCGACGCAGTCCTAATCTTCGCGGACGTTCGCTATGTGTCGCTGTGGCTCGTGCTCATCGCCGGACGCGTGATGCGCGTGCCGGTGCTCATTCATGGTCAGGGACTCTACCGGCACCAATCCGCGGGCCTGCTGCGCACGCTCTGCTACCGGCTCGCGGTCGCGCTCGCCGTGCGCTATGTCTGCTACACCGAAGCGTCGCGGCGCTCACTCGAAGACATCGGCTGCCCGAGCGCGAAGCTGGTCGTCGCGAACAACTCGCTGACGGTTTCCTGCGGAGTGGATCCTGGCACGAAGACCGGCACCGAGAACGGCGTCCTATTCATCGGCAGGCTGCGCGAAGGTTCAGAGATCGAACCGCTCATCGACGTGGTGGGCCAACTGCATGGCGAGGGCGCCGATATCACGCTGCACGTGATCGGCGACGGCGAGCACGGCGCTCGCCTGAAGCGCAAGTACGGCGAGCGCAGCTACGTGATCTGGTATGGCGCGGTGTTCGACGACGACGCGATCGCGACGATCAGCCGGCGCTGCCGGGTTGGCTGCTATCCGGGCTCGGCCGGACTGAGCGTCGTGCACATGTTCGCGTTGAGCCTGCCGCCCGTCGTGCACGACCGTCTGCCGCTGCACATGGGACCGGAGCCAGGCTATGTCGAAGATGGCCGCACGGGCTTCTTCTTCGGCCGCGACGGCGGCTCCGGCGCGCTCGCCGCAACGCTGCGGCGCATCTGGGCGATGCCGCCCGAAGCCATGCGCGCGACGGCCGCGGCTGCGCATGCGGTGTACTGCCAGCTCAACTCGCCGACGCTCGGGCATCAGCTTGCCGAGATCGTGGAAGGCGCCTTGCGCGTGTGAGCGGCCGACTCAGCCGTCATGCGCGTCACTTCTGACCCGCCACGCGATACAGCATCCATCCCGCGCCCGAAGCCAGCCCGAAGGTCATCGACCACGCGATACCGGTCACGCCCCACGCGTGCATGGCGGGCGGCACGGACACCACCAGCGCGATGACCTGGAGCAGCGACGCGACCGTGACGGCGCGCGCGTCGCCGACCGCGCGCAGATACGAAGCCAGCACCGAGTTCAGCGCGCTGATTGCCATGTTGATGACGAAGATGCGAAAGAGCGGGACGGCCGGCAGCCACGCGGCGCCGAGCACGAGCGCAAAGAGCGGCTCGGCGGTGAGGCGCAGCACGATGACCACGCTCGCGAGACCCAGCGCGGCCGCCGCGAGATACCACCGGAACAGGCGCGCGGCCGCTTGCGGGCCGCCGCGATGATGCGCGGCGAAGGTGGGAAACAGGTACTGCGACATCGCGATCGCCGCGTCGGCAAGCAGCATTTGCGCGAGCTTCGAGGACATCTGCCACGCGCCCAGCTGCGTCGGCCCGAGCAGCTTGCCGACCACCACCTTGTCGAACTGATTCGTGATCAGGATGATGACGCTGCTCGCCCAGATCCAGCGGCTGAAGCCGACGTAGTGGCCAATGCCGGACCAGCGCAGGCGCACCGGAGGACGCGGCGCGAGCGCGACCCAGGTGACGACGCTCTTGCACGCTTCGCCGATCATCATGCCGAGCAGCAGCGAGTAAGGCCCCGCACCCGCCATCGCGAGCGCGACGCCGAGGCCGCAGTCGACACAGGCGGAGGAGATCTCGATCGCCGCAATATGCTGAAAGCGCCGCTCGCGTTGGGCGATGAAGTACGCGGGTGAGGCTAGCCCGCGCAACAGCGGCAGGAGCGCCGCGAGCTGGACGAGGCCAATGGCGCCGCCGAGGTGGAACTGCGCGTCCATCAACGGCGCGCTGGCAACGAGCAGCAGCGCGATCAGGAGGCCGCGCGTGGCGAGCGTGGTCCAGACGGCGCCGGACTCCGCGCGCGTGGGCGGTGCCGGGCCCTGGATTACGGCCTGCGCGAGCCCCGTATCGGAGAGGGCTTCGGCAATCGCGACCGCGAGCAGTGCGACGCTCGCAAGACCGATCGCGGAGGGCCCGAGGATGCGCCCGATCACGAGGAACTTGACGGCCACGAGCCCACGCACGACGACCTGTTGCAGCAAGACCCAGGTCGCCGCGCCGGGACCGAAACCCGCCTTCACCGGCCGTACCGGCAGCCGCATCGCGCGCAATGTGCCTCCCATCCATGACGGTTGCTTGTTGTGTCGCCGCGCGCGCTGCGCGGCGTCCACCCGCGCGCTCGCGCGCGGTCTGCCCACGTTCGAGGACGCGTTCAGGACCTGAGTTCTGCACGTTACCGCGGCTCGAATGGCACGATGCGCCATGTACCAGGCGGATTCGGACGCGGCGGGCGTCCGTGGGGCCGCCGCCCGTGGAGCTGCCATCCGTGGAGCTGCCATCCGTGGGGCGGGCGTCCGTTGGGCGGCCATTCGTGCGGCGAGCTTCCGTGGACCGATCACCCATGCGTCGGGCACCCATACGGCCGCGCCACCCACGCGGCCGCCACCCCACACTGCCCAGGCTTTTTCAGCCAGCCCGCCCCTGAACTTGGCGCTTATCGCACACGCCGCGCTGTTATGGTGTTCGCAACATCGTTCATTCTTCGGGGCGCCTGCATGGATACCGTGTCGAGCGGCAGATCCAGCCGTGCCGAACCCAACTCCCCGGACGCGCCCAATCTGTCCGATACCATGGCCGCCCCCGACATCGTTTCCGGACGGCCCAGCCCCCAGACATCGACTGACGACGACTGGGTCGTCATCATCGAGCCGAACTTCACCGGCCACCGCTGGCGCTACGTCGACTGGATCGCGCAGGCGTGCGTCGAGGCGGGGCATCGCTGCCTCGTCGTCACCGATACGCAATACGCGACCCATGCGCTCGCACAGCGCATCGAGAGCGAAGCGCGGCCAGACCTGCGCCTCATGCTGCTCGACCTGCACACCGTCCCGTCCGGCCCGCAATACGCGCTCAGCGTGTACATGCGCTTTCGCGACTTTTATGCGCGCGCGCTCGCGCAGGTGAACCGTACGATGCGCGTGCGCCTCGTGGTGGCGCCCTACGCCGACTATTTCTTCTACACGATCGCGGCGCTCGGCTCGCCGTTTGGCAAGACGCCGTGGATCGCCATCGTCATGGGCATGACCTTCCATCAGGCGGGCTTTGGATTGCGCACGCCGCGCCGTCCGTTTATCGACGCAGCCAAATCGGCGCTGTTCCGGCGCGCCATGCGCGCCCGCGGCCTGCGCGCGCTCTTCACCATCGACCCGACGCTGCCCGACTGGTTCGCGAGCACGAAGCCCGGTCGCGCCGCGCCCCTTAGCTACGTGGCCGACCCGTTTCCGGAAATCCCCGCCGTCGACCCGCAACTCGCACGCGCGCGGCTGAAGCTCGACGCGCGAACGCGATACCTGCTCGTCTATGGTTCAATCGGCGAGCGCAAAGGCATCCGCGAATTGATGCTCGCGCTCGCGCAAAAGCGTGATGCGCCGTGTCTCGTGATCGCCGGCCTGCAGGAAAACGAAGAAACGCGCGCTTTCATCGGTGCGCACGCACCACGCCTCGCACACGCGCCGGTGATCATCGACCAGTTCGTTTCCGAGGAGATGGAGCGCGATCTCTTTTCCGCATGCGACGCCGTATGGCTCGGCTACAAGCAGCACTACGGGATGAGCGGCGTGCTCGTGCAGGCGTACCGCTTCAGCAAGCCGGTGGTGGCGAGCGCCGACGGTTTGATCGGCTGGTATTGCCGCGACGGCTCGCTCGGACCGCTACTCGACGATCTCGAGCCCGCCACGATCTCGCGCGCGCTCGATGCGCTCGCCGCACGCTGGAACGTCAATGCGGCAAGCGCGCGGCCCGCAGGCGAGAACCTTCTTTCGCGCAACACGCTCGATCAGTTCAAGCGCACGCTGCAGGCCGCGATGACCTGAGCGCCACGCCTCGCGCCGTGGGAAATCCAGCGAAAAAGCCAACGAATATTTTGCAGACCAAACCAACACCGCGGCGAACCCCACGCGCTCAGGCGATGCCTTCGATCTTGCCCTCCACGGCGGGCGTCTCGCGGCGCTCGGGCACGACGGCCCCGCGAAGATCGGGGAACAATGCGTCGCGCAGGCGCAGGAACGGAAACTCGACGGCGCGCGTGGTCAGGTAGCCAAGCGCGATGGCGATGACGAACTGTGCGCCGAGCGTGAGCGGCCACGCAACGAGCGACGGCACGCCGAGCGCGCTCGCCTTGTGGATCAGGTAATCGCCGGGCGCGAGCGCGAGCGAGTGCCACAGGTAGATGCCGTACGAGTACACGCCGAGCCACGCGAGCCCGCGATACATCCACGACCCGCGCAAACCGCCCGAGTGTTCGAGCACGAGCACGATGAGCGCGCAATAGCCAATCGCCTGAAGCGTATAGCCGATGCTCTCGTCGAGCGCGACATGAGGCGTGGCGAACGCGAGCCAGGCGACGAGCACCACCACCGCGCCGGCGAGCCAGCGCTTTTTCGCGGCGAGGCTGCGCCACACTTCGGGCTTCATCCAGTAGAGGGTTGCGAGCATGACGCCGATGAGCAGGCTGTCCATG
>NZ_DATJWR010000254.1:0-7713 GCF_035501035.1 Paraburkholderia sp. | reverse complement strand
TGTAGCTCGGAAGCGGTGAGGGCCGCGACTTGCTTGTTGATATCCATGGAAAATCGATTTGGGGAAAGATGGCACAAGATGCGCGAACGCGCGAAAGAGAGGACGCCGGCGATGCGCGAGGCGGCCGCGCCCGGTGCCGGGTTTTCCCCGAATGCGGCCTGGCATGCTCGCGCGGTTGGTCCCCCTGGCAGGAATCGAACCTGCATCTAGCGCTTAGGAGGCACTTGTTCTATCCATTGAACTACAGGGAGCGCAAAAGCGAGCACTGCGTGGCGCAATTTCCGCGCGAAATTCATTCGCGATTTTCACCTGTTTCCAGGCGAAATCGGGGGGCACGGCGCTGGGCTCCGTCAAACCGCCATGTTTCCCAAGTGACCCGTCATGGCACGGAGCCGTCGCGCAGCGGTTCCGCTATGCCGATCCAGAACATATCGCGACGCAGGGCCAAGAGTATAGCAAAGGCGTTCGGGCGCGAAAATGACGCAGTTATGTTAGCCCTTCGCCGTGCGCCCGCGCGGCAGAATCAGAACTCGACGACCGTGAAGTCCGCCTTGCCCACGTCGCACAACGGGCAGCGCCAGTCATCCGGGATGTCCGCGAAGCGCGTGCCGGCGGCGATGCCCTCGTCGGGCAGACCCTCTTCCTCGTTATAGATCCACCCGCAGATCAGGCAGACCCAGCTCTTGTATTCGATTACTTCGCTCACAGCGTGTCCTTCGTCCAGTCAATTCGATGCATGGCCCGCAACCTGTCCCTTTTCTTATGGAGGACAGCGCGGGCAACCTGCGATCTTACCGGAAAACGGCGCGTGTGCTGATGCGCTGTATAGCCGCGTTTTCTGTCGCGCGTCGTGTTGACCGGTGTCGTCCCTGGGCAGGGCGGCCGCCGCGAGCGTTCACATGAGCCGTGTATGCTTGGCCGCGAGCGTCGCGCCGCAGTGGGCGTACGGCTCGACGCAGACTGGATCAACTCTCGAGGAGCGAACGATGGACAAGAAAAGTGGGCTTGGAGCTGCAGTCTTCGCGGTGCTCGTCGCAGCGAGCGGCGTTGCGCGTGCGGAAGGTGTCTACTTCGTGGAGCCCAAGGATGGCGCGACGGTGAGCAACCCGGTGCACGTGAAGTTCGGTGTGGACGGTATGACGGTTGCGCCCGCCGGCTCGATCGCGCCCAACACTGGCCATCACCATTTGCTGATCGACGGCGGGCCGTTGCCGAAAGGCGAGGTCGTGCCCGTCAGCGACAAGTCGCTGCACTACGGCAAAGGCCAGACCGAAGCCGATGTGACCCTGCCGCCCGGCGACCACACACTCACCGCGCAGTTCGCCGATGGTGCGCACCGCTCGTACGGCCCCGAGTGGAGCCAGACGATCACGGTACATGTGAAATAGCCAACGGCTCGCTGTGTAAGCCGCGTCGTGCGGGGTGAGTACTGGGTGTGTGCGAGATTCGGCCGTCGCCCACTGCTGACCCAACCCGGGCGGCCCGACCTAAGCTGGCCGACCTCCTCAGCACAACCCGGGCGGCCTGAGCTCTGCAGCCCGACCTCCGCCAGCCAACCTTTGCGGCTCGGTCTCCGCCGCCCGACCACAGTAGCCCCACCTTCGCAGTCCCACCTCCGCCGCCCGACCTCCGCCGCCCGACCTCCGCAGTCCCACCTCCGCAGTCCCACCTCCGCAGTCCCACCTCCGCGGCCCGGTACAATGCGTGCTTCAGATCCACCGCACGCATCGCTTCCATCCATGTCGCTCTACACCATCACTGGCGCGCAACTGGCGTTCGGCCACGTCGCGCTGCTCGATCACGCGGACTTCTCGCTCGAAGCTGGCGAGCGCGTCGGGCTGATCGGCCGCAACGGCGCGGGCAAGTCGTCGCTGCTGACGATCGTCGCCGATCTCGCGAAGCCCGACGACGGCCTCGTCACGCGCCAGCAGAATCTCTCGACCGTCTACGTGCCGCAGGAGCCCGACTTCGACGCGCAAGCCACGGTGTTCGACACCGTCGCCTCCGGCCTCGCTCAGGTGCGCGCGCTGCTCGACGAATACGACTCGGTCGCGCACAAGCTCGCGGACACGCCCGAAGGCCCGGAGCACGACACGCTGCTCGCGCGCATGAATACGCTGCAGTCGTCGCTCGACGCCGCCGACGCCTGGAACTGGCGCACGCGCGTTGCCACGACGCTCGCGCAGATCGGCCTCGAAGGCGACGCGCGCGTGGGTTCGCTCTCGGGCGGCATGCAAAAGCGCGTGGCGCTCGCGCGCGCACTCGTCGTGCAGCCCGACGTGCTGCTGCTCGACGAGCCGACCAACCACCTCGACTTCGACGGCATCCGCTGGCTCGAGGACCTGCTCGTCACGCAGCGCTCGAGCCTGCTTTTCATCACGCACGACCGCGCGTTCCTCGACCGCGTGGCCACGCGCATCGTCGAGCTCGATCGCGGCAAGCTGCTCTCGTATCCGGGCAACTTCTCGCAATATCAGGAGCGCAAGGCGCAGCAGCTCGAAGTCGAACGCGTGGAGAACGAGAAGTTCGACAAGCTGCTCGCGCAGGAAGAAGTGTGGATTCGCAAGGGCGTGGAGGCGCGGCGCACGCGCAGCGTCGGGCGCATCGCGCGGCTCGTGCAGATGCGTCATGAGCGCGAGGAGCGCCGCAACGTACTGGGCAACGTGAAGCTCGACGTCGCACAGGGCGAGAAGTCCGGCAAGATCGTCGCCGAACTCACCGATGTCGTGAAGCGCTACGGCGGACGCACGATCGTCGACCGCTTCACGTCGACGGTGATGCGCGGCGACAAGATCGGTTTCGTCGGCCCGAACGGTGCGGGCAAGACCACGCTGCTGAAGCTGATTCTTGGCGAGTTGAAGCCCGACGAAGGGACGGTGCGCGTGGGCACGAACCTGCAGGTTGCGTACTTCGACCAGATGCGCGCGCAGCTCGACCTCGAAAAGAGCCTCGCCGATACCATCAGCCCCGGCAGCGACTGGGTCGAGATCAACGGCGCGAAGAAGCACGTGATGAGCTATCTCGGCGATTTCCTGTTCGCGCCCGAGCGTGCTCGCTCGCCGGTGAAGTCGCTCTCGGGCGGCGAGCGCAACCGGCTGCTGCTCGCGCGCCTGTTCGCGCGTCCGGCGAACGTGCTCGTGCTCGACGAACCGACCAACGACCTCGACATCCCGACGCTCGAACTGCTCGAAGAACTGCTGACCGACTACGACGGCACCGTGCTGCTCGTGAGCCACGACCGCGCGTTCCTCGACAACGTGGTGACCTCGGTGATCGCATCCGAAGGCAACGGCCAGTGGCGCGAATACGTGGGCGGCTTTACCGACTGGCAGACGCAGAGTGCCCGCTCGCAGGAGATCGCCGACGCGCGTGCGCCGAAGGAAGCCGCTTCTGCAAGCGCGGCGCCCAAGGAGAGCGCGGCGGGACGCAACGCGCAGCGCACCGTGAAGCTCTCGTTCAAGGAGCAGCGCGAGCTGGAAGATCTACCCAAGCGGATCGAGGCGCTGGAGACCGAGCAGAAGGTCATCGGTGCGAAGATCGAGGACGGTTCGATCTTCGCCAAGGACGCGCAGGAAGGGGCGCGCCTCACCGAGCGTTATGCGCAGATCGATGAGGAGCTGCTCGTGGCGCTCGAGCGGTGGGAAGAGCTGGAGAGCAAGCGCAAGTGATGTGATGCGAGAGGCGGCCTGATGAAGGCCGCTTTTTTTTGGGGGCGGACGCGCACAGCGCGCTCATCCGTTCGGCCAGCCAACCCCCGCGCAAATTGCCGTGCGAGCCCAAATCAGTACAATACCTCGCGAATTCGAACAACTGCGCGACCGACTGCGCGAGCGCGAGCGTGCCTGCCACCGCGGCGCGCAGTCGGATCACCCCGTTGTTTCCTTTCGTTTTTTTTGAACGCTCAACGCGTTTTCCCCGCAGATGTCCACAGGACCTGTGGACAATCGCGCGGACAACCCCCTGTGGATCACCATGTCAACGAAGAAGTCCAACGCTGGAAACACTGGCTATAGCGAAGCGTCGATCAAGGTGCTCAAGGGCCTCGAGCCCGTCCGGCAGCGGCCGGGCATGTACACGCGCACCGAGAATCCGCTGCATATCGTCCAGGAAGTCATCGACAACGCTTCGGACGAAGCGCTCGGCGGCTACGGCAAGCGCATCACCGTGACGCTGCATGTCGACCATTCCGTTTCCGTCGAGGACGACGGCCGCGGCATTCCGTTCGGCCTGCACCCCGAGGAGAAGGTGCCCGTCGTCGAGATCGTGTTCACGCGCCTGCACGCGGGCGGCAAGTTCGACAAGGCGGCCGGCGGCGCCTACACGTTCTCGGGCGGCCTGCACGGCGTGGGCGTCTCGGTCACGAACGCGCTGTCGACGCGCCTCGACGTGACCGTGTGGCGCGACGGCAAGGTCGCCGAAATCGGCTTCTCGGACGGCAACGTCACGAGGCCGCTCACCACGCGCAACGCAGCGCGCGACGAAAAGAAGAGCGGCACGCGCGTGACCGCATGGGCCGATCCGAAGTATTTCGATTCACCCAACCTGCCGCTCGGCGAACTGCAGCGCCTCCTGCGCTCGAAGGCCGTGCTGCTGCCGGGCGTGGAGGTCACGCTCGTCATCGAGAAGACCGGCGAGCGCCAGAGCTGGAAATACGAAGACGGTCTACGCGGTTATCTGCTCGAAGGCATGGGCGGCGCCGATCTGCTGATCCCGCTTTTCGAAGGCGAGCGCTACGCCGACGCGCGCACCGCCGACGACACCTTCGCCGAAGGCGAGGGCGCCGCGTGGGTCGTGGCGTGGAGCGAGGAAGGGCCGCTCGCGCGCGAGTCCTACGTGAACCTGATCCCGACGCCCGCCGGCGGCACGCACGAAAGCGGCCTGCGCGACGGCCTGTTCCAGGCCGTGAAGAGCTTCGTCGAGCTGCACAACCTGCAACCGAAGGGCGTGAAGCTCTTGCCAGAAGACGTGTTCGCGCGCGTTTCGTTCGTGCTCTCGGCGAAGGTGCTGGACCCGCAGTTCCAGGGGCAGATCAAGGAGCGCCTGAACAGCCGCGACGCCGTGAAGCTCGTCTCGTCGTTCTCGCGCCCCGCGCTCGAACTGTGGCTCAACCAGCACGTGGAGCACGGCAAGAAGCTCGCCGATCTCGTCATCAAGCAGGCCCAGGCGCGCACGCGCGCGGGCCAGAAGGTCGAGAAGCGCAAGAGCTCGGGCGTGGCGGTGCTGCCGGGCAAGCTCACCGACTGCGAAGCAACCGATATTGCGCGCAACGAACTGTTCCTCGTCGAGGGCGACTCGGCGGGCGGCTCTGCGAAGATGGGCCGCGACAAGGAGTATCAGGCCATCCTGCCGCTGCGCGGCAAGGTGCTCAACACGTGGGAGACCGAGCGCGACCGCTTGTTCGCGAACAACGAAGTGCACGACATTTCGGTGGCGATCGGCGTCGATCCGCACAGCCCCGACGAGACCGTCGATCTCTCGAACCTGCGTTACGGCAAGATCTGCATTCTCTCGGACGCGGACGTGGACGGCTCGCACATCCAGGTGCTGCTGCTCACGCTGTTCTTCAAGCACTTCCCGCAGCTGATCGAGCGCGGCCATGTGTTCGTGGCGCGCCCGCCGCTCTTTCGCGTGGATGCGCCCGCGCGCGGCAAGAAGCCCGCGCAGAAGCTCTACGCGCTCGACGAAGGCGAGCTCGAGGCGATTCTCGACAAGCTGCGCAAGGACGGCGTGCGCGAAACGCAATGGAGCATCAGCCGCTTCAAGGGTCTCGGCGAAATGAGCGCCGAGCAGCTCTGGGACACGACGATGAACCCCGATACGCGCCGTCTTTCGCCCATCGCGCTCGGCGACCTCGACTACGAGGCCACCGTCGCGCGCATGACGATGCTGATGGGCAAGGGCGAAGCGGCCTCGCGGCGCAGCTGGCTCGAAGAGAAGGGCAACGAGGTCGAGGCGGACATCTGATCCGCACCTGCAAAAGCCCACGCAAGCTCACGCACGCCCGCACACGATTACGGATTGATTGAACATGGACGACCTTTTTGCTGAAGTGACCGGCGCCCCGCACGGCGACACGCTCACGCTCGGCCACTACGCGGAACGCGCCTATCTCGACTACGCGGTGAGCGTGGTGAAGGGCCGCGCGCTGCCGGATGTCTGCGACGGCCAGAAGCCCGTGCAGCGCCGCATTCTCTACGCGATGAACGAGATGGGCCTCGGCGACAACGCCAAGCCCGTTAAGTCGGCGCGCGTGGTCGGCGACGTGCTCGGCAAGTACCACCCGCACGGCGACCAGTCGGCCTACGACGCGCTCGTGCGCCTGGCCCAGGACTTCTCGATGCGCTACCCGCTCATCGACGGCCAGGGCAACTTCGGCTCGCGCGACGGCGACGGCGCGGCGGCGATGCGCTACACCGAAGCGCGCCTCACGCCCATCGCGAAGCTGCTGCTCGACGAAATCGACATGGGCACCGTCGATTTCATGCCGAACTACGACGGTTCGTTCCAGGAGCCGAAGACATTGCCCGCGCGCCTGCCGATGCTGTTGCTCAACGGCGCATCGGGCATCGCCGTGGGTCTGGCGACGGAAATTCCGTCGCACAACCTGCGTGAAGTCGCGGCGGCGGCCGTGGCGATGATACGCAATCCGAAGATTTCGCACGCGGAACTGATGGACAAGCTGCCGGGGCCCGATTTCCCCGGCGGCGGCCAGATCATTTCGAGCGAGGCGGAAATCGCGGCGGCCTACGAGTCGGGCCGCGGCAGCCTCAAGGTGCGTGCGCGCTGGAAGATCGAGGACCTCGCGCGCGGCCAGTGGCAACTGGTCGTGACCGAACTGCCGCCGAACACCTCGGGCCAGAAGGTGCTCGAGGAAATCGAGGAACTGACGAACCCGAAGCTCAAGCTCGGCAAGAAGACGCTCACGCCCGAGCAGTTGCAGAGCAAGCAGTCGATGCTCGCGCTGCTCGACGCCGTGCGCGACGAATCGGGCAAGGATGCGCCCGTGCGGCTCGTGTTCGAGCCGAAGACGAGCCGCATCGATCAGGCCGAGTTCGTCAATTCGCTGCTCGCCAACACGAGCCTCGAATCGAACGCGTCGTTGAACCTCGTGATGGTCGGCGCGGACGGCCGCCCGCGCCAGAAGGGCATCAGCGAGATCCTCGGCGAGTGGATCGGCTTTCGCTTCGCGACGGTCACGCGCCGCACGCAGCATCGCCTGACGAAGGTCGACGACCGCATCCACATCCTCGAAGGCCGGATGATCGTCTTCCTCAATATCGACGAGGTCATCCGCATCATCCGCGAGGCGGATGAGCCCAAGAGCGCGCTGATGAGCGCGTTCGGCCTGTCGGAGCGCCAGGCCGAGGACATCCTCGAAATCCGTCTGCGTCAGTTGGCGCGGCTCGAAAAGATCAAGATCGAGAAGGAGCTCGCGGAGCTGCGCGAGGAAAAGGCCAAGCTCGAAGAGCTGCTCGCGAACGAGTCGTCGATGAAGCGGCTCATCGTGAGGGAAATCGAGTCCGACGCGAAGCAGTACGGCGACGATCGCCGCACGCTCATCCAGCAGGAAAAGCGCGCGACCTTCGAGACGCGCGTGGTGGACGAGCCGGTCACAGTGGTCGTCTCGCAGAAGGGCTGGGTGCGTGCGCTCAAGGGCCACGGCCTCGACACGCAGGGCTTCACGTTCAAGGCCGGCGACGGCCTCTACGCGGC
>NZ_DATJWR010000253.1:0-3425 GCF_035501035.1 Paraburkholderia sp. | reverse complement strand
CGCAACTCGGGCCATGTCATCGCATACGATGCGTTCGAGATGGCCGAGGGATAGATGAACAAGGTGACGGGAAAGCGCTCACGCAGGACAATCGGACGCATCATTTCATAGACCGAGCGATGACCGTCGTCGACAGTGATCGCAATGGCTCTGGGCGGCAGTGTCGCCGACGGATCCTTGAGCCACGCGACGATATCGCGCAGCGGCACGATCTGGTAGCCGTGCGCGCGCAGCCAGGCGAGATGCGCTTCGAACGTTGCGACGCGTACTGTCATCGAGTCCGTGGCGTCGCCGGCGAAGCGATGGTAGACGAGGATCGAGGCTTCGGGTGCGGGGCTCGCCGCGTCTGCGTGTGCCACCAGCGGATGCGACGCCATCACCACGACGAGAAGCAGCATCAACATCCCGCCGAGCTTGCGGAGGAGAAAGCGCATGTTCTTGCCCTGTTCTTCTGTTTGTTGCTGTTCGCGGGTGCTGTTGGCAGCACGCGCCACGCTTTTCACGATTGCCGGGACTATTCAAACTGGTTCGCCCCCGTGCGCGCTTGACCTGAATCAATGGCACGGCGAAGGGGGAATTCAGTATCGATTTGTGGTGCCGAAGCGGCGCGCAGCAAGGAATCCATTCCGGAGGTCAAGAGATGACATCAAGCTCGACATTGCAGATGGGCACCCGCGCCGTGGCAAGTGCGGCCACGCACGCCGCAGGAGAATCGGCTTCGGCAGCGGCGAGCGTCGAAGTCGTGTTCTACAAGGAGATCCTCGATCACCGCGGGTTTGCGCACCGGTGCGAGTTGATGCGCGTACCCAACGAGGGCGCGGGCATTGAAGAGGCAATCGCCGGCGCCGTTCACGAATTCGAGACGGCACAGCGTGTCAGCAACTGGTCGATCGCGGCGGACGGTTACGAGGTGCAGAAACCACGTCCCATCGTCTAGCTCAGTAGAGGGGGATCGACGGAAATTTGCGGCGCCTCCGGTTTTTTTTGTTGGAGTAGGAATGACAGTCGCCTATCACCCCCTCCGCAGATCCGTACGTGCGCTCCTAACGCATACGGCTCCCGCCTTGGGTCGTGACGATCAGACGCTGGTTCGGGTAGGGGTGGCAGATGTGGACGAGAGGCAACCAGTGCGCTGTGATGCGACTCATTCGCTGCGAAGTCATACGATGCTTCTGACTTCGGCGGCGCAGCGTGCGGAACCACAGCCGACCGACGGCTTGACGAAACTGGCCGATGCGCGTGCCGTTACGGGGCACTCCGAAGTAGCGCGCATGCCCGGTCACCACCGCTCGCAGGTACCGTCCCTGTTCCGTGATGGTATGGTGCATACGCCGACGCAGTTCCTCCTTGACCGTCAGCAGCTTGGCTCGCATACGCTTGGCGCTGGTCAACCGCAGTACCGCAAACTTCCCCTTGCGGGTCTTCCCGCAGCAATGCGTAAAGCCCAGGAAGTCAAAGGTTTGCGGTTTGCCTCGTCCGCGACGTCGGCAGTTCTCGCGCGCAAAGCGCCCGAACTCGATCAGCCGCGTTTTGCTCTCGTGCAGCTTCAAGCCGAAGCGGCCCAGCCTCTCGATGACCTCGCGCTGGAAGCGCTCGGCATCCCTCAGGTGCTGGAACCCCGCGACCCAATCATCGGCATACCGCACCACGATCACGTCGCCGTCGGCATGCCGCGCACGCCACTGTTTCACCCACAGGTCAAACGCGTAATGGAGATAGATGTTCGACAGCAGCGGCGAGATGCTACCACCCTGAACTGTACCGATCTCACTCTGCGCCAACCTGCCGTCTTCCAGCACGCCAGCGTGCAGCCATTTCTTGATGAGCCGCACCACTCGCATGTCCGCCACCCGGTGCTCGATGAATCTGATCAGCCAGTTGTGTTCGATCGTGTCGTAGAACTTGCTGATATCAGCATCAAGTATCCAACTCACTTTCCTGCGTTCGATACCTACGCTCACGGCGTCGAGCGCGTTGTGTGCGCTCTTGCCAGGACGGAAGCCGTAACTGAACCCGATGAAATCCTGTTCGTAGATCGCGTTGAGTACCTCGACCGTTGCAAGCTGAACGAGCTTGTCCTCCAGCGCAGGCACACCCAGCGGGCGCTTGCTGCCGTCGGCCTTGTCGATGTACACGCGTCTGACAGGCTGGGGCCGGTAAGCCCCTCGGGCCAGCCGGTCGGCCAGATCCAGAAGCCGCGCTTCCAGGTCCAGTCCGTACGACTGCCACGTCTCGCCGTCCACCCCGGCAGCCGCCTTGCGCTCAAGCGCAAAGTAGGCTGCCCGCAGGCGGTCGACCGCGTAGATGTGATGCATCAGGGTGGTGAACTTCGCACCCGGTCGGCCTTTGGCCGTCTGTCGTATGCCGTCGAGCGCCGTTCCCATGTCATATTCCCGCCCCGATCTGCGGGACATGTGCGCTGCGACTGCATTGCCCTTGGCCTGCCGCCTTCCCTCCACCGTCTCCGCCGTCGCGGGAGTTGCACCCTCGACTTTGTTCGACAGCTTCTGCGGTACTACGCAGCAGTCCGACTTCCCGCGCCCGTAGCTCATCGTCGTATTCCCTCAGGCTTCACGATGCGCACTGCTCCCAGCGCTTCCCAGCGGGGGCAGTAGAGCGTGGGATCTCCCGGTTCCCGTGTGAGATGTTTCCGCGCGTGCGCGGGGTCTTAGACCGCGCGGGGTCCAGCGCTGCCTCGCCAACGCGGCAGCACCAGTGTGGCCTTCGGCTTGTGTCCACAGCCTCGACACCCCGGTCGGCCCGTGCCTTGCAGCACGGGGCAAATATCTCGCGGCTCAATACCCGGCCCGCGCGTACCCCTGTCAACGCTTCGCCTGCATCCTCACGGGTGCACACGCATGACTCGGGGCCGCCGTGGCTGGCTAGGCCTTCAACGTATGACTCTTTCATTCACAACACCTCACCGGTTTTGACCGGCGCACGGACACGCTTTTGCAGTTCAGGCGGCCAGCTTCATTAGCCTTTCCTGACGGGCTTCGAGGGGTGATTTGAAGCCCAGCTTTTCAAGACGCCAGTCGCGATTGTATCTATCCCTGAACGCGATGGCGGCAGCGCGAACCTCCTCCAGGTTCCGGAAGATGCGCCCATGAATTGCCTGTTCCTTCATGGTCCGGTTGAACCGCTCGGCGACGCCGTTGGTCTGAGGTTCGGCGACGAAGGCGTAGCTCGGCGTGATGCCCCAGAACCTGATCTGGTCGCGGAAGTCGTCCGAGGTGTATTGCGAACCGTGATCCATGCGCAGCGACAACCCGCGGCCCGAGTCCGCGGCTACCGAGCCAAACGCACCCAGCAGCCCCTGGGAGATCGGCTCAAGGGCTGCGAAGCGGTCACCGATTTTCGCGGCATGGATGCCGGTGCACATGCCGTCGCAGTGATCCACGGCCGAAAAGATCCACACCATGCCG
>NZ_DATJWR010000252.1:0-2456 GCF_035501035.1 Paraburkholderia sp. | reverse complement strand
ACCAGTTGGCGATCGCCGAACAGCGACATCGACTGGCTCGCGCCGAGCAGCGAACTCCAGTCGAAGCCGCGCTCCACCGTGAACACCGAGCGGTCGGTGAAGCCCGCCGCGCGCGCGGCCGCGCGGATGCGGTCGCACGCCTCCTGGGCGAGCAGGTGCTCGTCGCCGTAGACGACGTACAGGCAGGCCAGCCCTTTCGTGAGGTGCGTTTCGAGTGCTTCGGGTCGCAGTTGCATGGCGCTCGGTTGAAGTTTGCTCAGCAGGCAAGCACCGCGCGCGTCACAGCGGCGGCGGAGGCAGCGGCGCGCGCGGCGCCACGCCCGGCACGACCTGATTGGGCGTCGGCGTCAGCGTCCTCACCACGGCGAGGCGGCGCATGAGCTGGTCGACGGCGTCGTTCTGCATGTCGGCGAACAGCAGATCGGCTTCTTGCGCCTTGGCGGTCGCGTACTGATCGCTATAGGTCATGGCGCGGTTCAGCGCAATCGTGCTCGGCTGGATCAGCTGCGTGCCGTCCGCGCTCACCAGCGAATAGTTGAGCCAGTAGTTGGCCTGATATTCCAGGACATTGCCGAACGAGTTGAGCGTGAGCGTGCTGAAGTTGCGCGATTCGGAAACGTGCAGCACGGCGTCGGCATTGGCCGTCGATTCGACCACCACCGAGTCGCTGCCGCCCTCGATCATGCGCGTGAGGCGTCCGACGAAAGGCGGCGGCGCGCCGACGATGGCGAGGCGCTTGAACGCGAAGTCCTGCTCGCCGCGCAGCTGGAAGCCGCACGCCGAGAGGACCAGCGCGCTACCCGCCAGCGGCAGAAACAAACTAAGGAACGATCTGCGAATCACATGGACTCCCTGGGTTCGCGACAGAGTCGGGATGGCGGCGCGGCGCAGCCGGTTCGCGCGGCGCGCCGCCAGCAAGGTCTTCAGACCACGACGTTCACAAGGCGGCCCGGCACGACGATGATCTTCTTCGGCGCACGGCCTTCGGCGAACTTCACGAACATCTCGTGCGCGAGCGCCGCGGCTTCGATCACGTCCTTGCCCGCGTCCTTCGCGACGGTCACGGCGCCACGCACCTTGCCGTTCACCTGCAGCACGAGCTCGATCTCCGACTGCTCCAGCGCCTTTTCGTCGACCTTCGGCCAGGGCGCGTCGAGCAGCGTACCGTATTCGTCGGCGTAAGCGAGCTCCTGCCACAGGCGGTACGTGAGGTGCGGCACGACCGGATACAGCACGCGCAGCAGCACACCGAACGTCTCGCGCTGCACGCCCGCGCCCGCGCCCTTTGCGCCTTCGATCGCGTTGAGCATCTTCATCGCCGCCGAAACGACGGTGTTGTACTGCAGACGCTGATAGTCGAAGTCGGCCTGCTTGAGCACGCCGTAGATCTCGCGGCGCAGCGTCTTTTCGACGTCGGAGAGCGTGGCGGCGTCGAAGCTGGCGCGCGACTTGATCGCTTGCGCATTCGCGAAACCGAAGGCCCACACGCGGCGCAGGAAGCGGCTCGCGCCTTCCACGCCCGCGCCCGACCATTCGAGCTGCTGCTCGGGGGGCGCCGCGAACATCGTGAACAGACGCGCGGTGTCCGCGCCGTGCTGGTCGATCAGCACCTGCGGGTCGACGCCGTTGTTCTTCGACTTCGACATCTTCTCGACGCCGCCCAGCACCACCGGCTGGCCGTCGGCGTTGAGCGTCGCGCCGACCGGGCGGCCCTTGTCGTCATGCGTGACGGTCACATCCGCCGGGTTGTACCAGGTTTTCTTGCCTGCCGCGTCTTCGCGGTAGAACGTCTCGTTGAGCACCATGCCCTGCGTGAGCAGGTTCTTCGCGGGCTCGCCGAACTTCACGAGGCCGAGGTCGCGCGAGACCTTCGCCCAGAAGCGCGAGTACAGCAGGTGAAGAATGGCGTGCTCGATGCCGCCGATGTACTGGTCCATCGGCATCCAGTAGTCGGTGCGCTCGTCGACCATGTTCGTCGCATCCGGCGCCGCGTAGCGGTAGAAGTACCACGACGAGTCGACGAAGGTGTCCATCGTGTCGGTCTCGCGCTTCGCAGCCGCGCCGCACTTGGGGCACTTGCAGTTCAGGAATGCTTCGGACTTCGCGAGCGGGTTGCCCGTGCCGTCCGGCACGAGGTCCTCGGGCAGCACGACGGGCAGGTCCGCTTCGGGCACCGGCACGTCGCCGCAGCTCGGGCAGTGGATGATGGGGATCGGCGTGCCCCAGTAGCGCTGGCGCGAAATGCCCCAGTCGCGCAGACGCCACGTGACCTGCTTGTCGCCATAGCCGTGCGCCTTGAGGTCGGCCGCGACGGCGTCCACGGCCTGCTCGTAAGCGAGGCCGTCGAACTTGCCGCTGTTGATGCAGACCGCGCGTTCCTTGTCGCCGTACCACTCCTGCCAGGCGTCGAGCGAGTAGGTCTCGCCTTCCGCTGCGATCACCTGCTTGATCGGCAG
>NZ_DATJWR010000251.1:0-3711 GCF_035501035.1 Paraburkholderia sp. | reverse complement strand
CGTGGACCGTACTGTGCAACCCAATCATTCGACGACATATCCTCACCCTTCCTTGCTAACCCTGCGCCCGCAGGCGCTCAATCAAAACTGCACTTCGCTCAGCGCGAGCACGCCGGCGTCGCCTCTCGCCGCCAGGATCGACGTTTCGAGACCGGCCGACTGCGGGAGAACGTGCTCCGCATAGAATTGCGCGATCGCGATCTTCGCGCCGTGGAACTCGGGATCGTTCGCGAATTCGCGTTGCGAGACCAGCATGGCACGCGCCATCTGCCAGCCGCACAGCACGATGCCCGCGAGCTTCAGATACGGCACGCTGCCCGCGAACACGGCGTTCGGATCGCGCTTGACGTTCTCCAGCACGAAATCGACGACGTTCGAAAGCGAGCTTGCGCCTTTCTCAAGTTGCGCGCGCATCGATGTGGCGGCCGCACCGCCTGCCGCGCCAAGCGCTTCGGCGGTCTGCGCGACTTCGGCGAGCAGCGCCTTCGCGACTGCGCCGCCGTCGCGCAGCGTCTTGCGGCCGATCAGGTCGTTCGCCTGGATCGCCGTCGTGCCCTCGTAGATGGCGAGAATGCGCGCGTCGCGCAGGTATTGCGCCGCGCCCGTCTCTTCGATGAAGCCCATGCCGCCGTGCACCTGCACGCCAAGGCTCGCCACCTCGTTGACCATCTCGGTGCTCCAGCCCTTCACGATAGGCACGAGGAATTCGTAGATCGCCTGGTTGCGCGCACGCACTTCGGCATCGGCATGGCAATGCGCGGCGTCGCTATGGGCCGCCGCGACGTAGCCGAGCGCGCGTGCGCCTTCGGTCAATGCGCGCATCGTGCCGAGCATGCGGCGCACGTCCGGATGATGGATGATGGTGGCCGACTGCTTGAGCGAACCGTCGACAGGACGGCTCTGCACACGCTCCTTCGCATACGCCACGGCCTTCTGGTAAGCGCGCTCGGCCACGCCGATGCCCTGCATGCCCACGCCGAAACGCGCCGCGTTCATCATGATGAACATGTACTCGAGCCCGCGATTCTCCTCGCCTACGAGGTAGCCGATCGCGCCGCCCTTGTCGCCGTATTGCAGCACGGCCGTCGGGCTCGCCTTGATGCCGAGCTTGTGCTCGATCGACACGCACTCCACGTCGTTGCGCGCACCGAGCGATCCGTCTTCATTGACGAGGAACTTCGGCACGACGAACAGCGAAATGCCCTTCACGCCTTCCGGTGCGCTCGGTGTGCGCGCCAGCACGAGGTGGACGATGTTCTCCGCCATGTCGTGCTCGCCCCACGTGATGAAGATCTTCGTGCCGAAGACCTTGTACGTGCCGTCACCTTGCGCCTCGGCGCGCGTGCGCACGAGCGCGAGGTCGGAGCCCGCCTGGGGCTCGGTGAGGTTCATCGTGCCGGTCCATTCGCCCGAGATGAGCTTCGGCACATAGCGCGCCTTGAGCTCGTCGCTGCCCGCCGTGAGGAGCGCTTCGATGGCGCCGTCGGTGAGCAGCGGGCACAGCGCGAACGAAAGATTCGCCGCGTTGAGCATTTCGATGCAGGGCGTCGCGATCAGCTTGGGCAGCGCCTGGCCACCGAATTCGGACGGATGTTGCAGCCCTTGCCAGCCGCCTTCGACGTATTGGCGGAACGCCGCCCCGAAGCCGGGCGTGGCCGTGACCTTGCCATCGCTCAACGTGCTGGGCGCGCGGTCGCCCTCGACGTTCAGCGGCGCAATGACTTCGCCGGAAAGCTTCGCGCACTCCTCGAGCACCGCCTGCGCGGTGTCGAAGCCGGCGTCCTCGAAACCCGGCAGGGTTGCGACGGCGTCGATGCCGGCCAGCTCTTTCAGCACGTACAGCATGTCCTTGACGGGGGCGTTATAGCTCATGATCGGTCTTCCAGTCACACAGGGATAAATTGGAGGCGCCGCGGGGCCGCTTGCAAACGTGCCCACGAGGCAGCAGTACAGGACGAATCCTAGCGCCAAACGGAGGCGTCACCACTGTCCAAACCGGACCTTATGGTGACAATTCTGGCCACGTCTTCGGCTGTATCGACCATCCATTGGGGTTGGCCCTGGCCGCTTTGCCGAGGAGTTCGCTAACGTCGCGCGCCGTCCGGCGTTCAGCCGTGGCGCCGGTAGGTGCCCGGCGTGCTGCCGGTCCAGTGGCGAAACGCGCGATGGAAGGCGCTCGGATCATCGAAGCCGAGATCGCCCCCTATGGCCGCGATCGTGTCCTGTGTGTCGGTGAGGCGCTGGATCGCCACGTCGCGGCGCAGCTCGTCCTTGAGCGCCTGGAACGTCGTCTTCTCGGCGGCGAGGCGCCGGCAGAGCGTGCGCACCGAGCAGTGCTGGCTCTCGGCCGTCTGCTCGATAGTCGGCAGAACGGGCAGTTGCGCGGCGAGATACTGGCGCACGTTGTGGCTCACGAGCTGCTCGCTGAATGTCTCGAAGATCCAGTCGCCGGGCGAGCGCGCGAGAAACGCGCGCAGGTTGCGCTTGCTCTGCCGGATCGGCATATCGAGGTAGGCCGCGCTAAAGCGCATGAGCGTGGCCTCGCAGCCAAAGCGCACGGGCCCCGAAAAGAAATACCGGTGATCAAGCGCGTGAGGCGGCTGCGGGCAGGCGAAATCGACTTGCAGGAGCGGAATGCGCTGGCCGATCAGCCAGGACGAGACGCCGTGCGCGAGCTTGAGGGTCAGCTCCTGGCCCAATGGTCCGATCGCACCGTATGCCGGGTTGGCGCGCAATGTCACCTGGGCGACGAGCCCCTCGCGGCGCGAATCGAGCCTGAAATCGTCGAGGACGATATGGAAGAACTGGTCGAATCGATGCAGCGCCGTTTCGAGATTGCGTGCGTCAAGCAGGCTCAGGCAGAGAAACTTGAGGGTGCCGCTGCGCAGCGGCCGGCTGAAGATACCGGGCATCTCGTCGTCGAGTTCGATGGCGAGCGTTTGATAGAGGTTTGAAAACTGTTCCTCGGTCACGCGTCCGCCGGGCTTGGCGAGCAGTTCCGGCGCGATGCCCGCTTCGTTGAGATAGCGGCGAATCACGGCGGGTTCTGCATCGGCGGCGGCCAGAAAGCCGTTGACGAGCGAAATGGGGACGGTGGCGCTAGGCGATGGCATGCGTTGGCGACAGGAAGCGGCTGGAATCAGGCAACAGGGGCACGCGCTCGCGCGAGCTTGCGCGCCATTTTAAAACGGCGCGGCGCATCGCGCCCCAAAAGTCTTGCGATTGCGCGCGCCGGGCCGCCGTCGCATCAAGTCGCACCGCTCCGCTCTGCGCGAACGCTGCGAACCACGCGGGACTGTCAGGGTTGGCGATGGTGGCAGGATTCGCGACCTGCTCGAGCTGCCGTCCATCCCGATGCGGAGGGCTCTTGCAGTTTCGTCTGCACTAATGGTGCCGAAGCCGGCATGCATGGAACAATTCAGGGAAACCAGCGGGCGCGCTCGCGCAGTGTCGAGGGTCGGTTCGCGTTCAATGGGCAACGGCATGGGGAAGGCAGCCCCTAGCCCCGCTGCAACTGCACACGCTCGTCGGCCATCCGCCGCGACGATGTCCACTAACATCCCGCCTCAATCGTTTCGTTCTCCAGACAAACGGGTGCGGCCTGCGCGCCCGAGCCCGCCACTTCGCCGAGCGCCGAACCGCTGACCGATGATCGCATTCGATGCGCGTCGTGATTATTCTCAATATCTCGAATAAAAGACGGATTGGAAT
>NZ_DATJWR010000250.1:0-11819 GCF_035501035.1 Paraburkholderia sp. | reverse complement strand
TTTCCCTGGCAGTGCCAACCAGCTCCGGCGTGCAGCCACGGCACTTTCTGCTGGCCTTCGCGATGCTCTCAGGCATTCACTTCCTGTGCTTCGCGGCGGCCATGCTGCTTCCTGCGAAAGTGCAGCGTGCGAGCACAGGATGAAACCGCGCTCACGCCGGCGATCGCCTCAGCTGACGCTCCATGCTTCGGCGCTGCCGCCGGAAGAATTGCCACAGCATGGCTGTAGCGTTGGGGCCTCGGGCCGAATGAAATGGTTCGCTCGGGTCGCCGCCGCTCCATGCATGCCCCAACCCTCGAACGACACCTACCCTCACGAGCAGCCTGCCCGACCTCAGGTAGTCGGTGTACTCCACCGCTTCGCCGCTATAAGTCCGAATCTCGCCAACACGCAACGCGCCCTGCGCATCGAGCAACTGATTGACGCGCGCGAATTGCACGCCGAGCTGCATGGCGTTGTGCCTGGCCACGACCGTATCGAGTTCGCCTTGCAGGATGATGGCGGGCATGCCCGGATACGTGGCTACGTCGACGCAGGCATCGATTAAACCCACGGGGTCTTCGCGGCTGCCGCGGCGCATGACGTTGACCGCAGTCATCGTGGACCTGGCCGCGCCGAAGACCGGCCCGGAGTGCAGGCCAACGGCGGCAAAGAGCGTGGGGTAGCGCACCGCCAGCGCGGCCGCGAGGCCCGCCCCCGCCGAAATGCCCGCCAGATAGACGCGCTCGCGGTCGAAACCGTATTGGCGCTCGATCGCCTCGACGAGCGAGGCGACGGCTGGCGCCTCGGACTGCGCAAGATCGCCGTGCCAGTGCCAGCAACGTTGCGCGTGCGCGGTCTTCGCCTGCTCGGGCAGCAGCACCGCAAAACCCGAGCGCTCGGCCAGCCGGCAAATCCGCGTGCCCGCGGCAAACGACTCCGCCGTCTGCTTGCAGCCGTGCAGCATGACGACGAGCGGCATGCCCGCATCGGGGGCCGCTGTGGCTGGCAGATACAGCGCGTACGCAAGATGGTTGACGAGGTGCCCGGCCAACGGCGGCGCGGAATGGTAGGAGCGAATCCACCTGCCCGTCGTGCCGGCCGTCTGGACCCATGGCGAGCGCCTCGCGCGCGGCTCATCGGCGCGCGTGGCCGGTCTCGCTGCGCTCACTTTTTTTGGCGGCCCAGCTTTGTGCGTGCCAGCCTTTTTCTTCGGGCGCGTATCGCTCATGCGAGCGAGCAGTTCGAGACCTCTAAACCAGATGCTGGTCTTTTTCCTGGGCATGAGCAATGGCGGCAAGGCGTTTCGTTAGCGTCACGCCCGGAGCCACGCGGCGAACACGGTGAAGACAGCGTTCGAGGCGCTGCGAGCCCAACCATCATAGCCGCCCTGACCGCGCATTGAATTCTGCGTGAACACAAGCAGCCGTTGCGCCGGGCTCGATACGGCCCCTCTTTCCCCCTATCAATACATCGCATGCGATTTAATCTTTTGCGCTTGACATGGCGACTCACTTCGACCATTATTCGACGCATGCGATTGCATCGCATACGATTTAAACAGAACCCATACTAAGTCACAGAGGAACCCATCATGACCAAGATCGAAAAAGTCATCTTCTCCGGCAAGACCCACACGACCGTGAACCATGATCCGGCTGCACAACGCGGCGAGTACGGCACCGTCGACATGAAGCTGTCGGGCACAGGCGGCGATAGCCACGAATTCATCGGCGCCCCCGCTCACCCCAGCGCCGAACAGTTCTTCGCGGGCGCCTGGTCGGCCTGTTACTTCGGCGCGCTCAGCATCGCGGCGTCGTTGAAGAAGGTCGAATTGCCGGTCGATGCTTCCGTCGATATTCAGGTCAATATCGGCCAGACCGGTCCGGGCTGGTTCCTCGGCGCGCATTTCGCGGTCCGCCTGCCGGGGGTCGCCCAGGATGTCGCCGAGGCACTCGCGCACACGGCCCATCAAATCTGCCCCTATTCGAAGGCCGTGCACGGAAACATCGAAGTCGCCATGGACGTCTTCACTGCCTGAGCCTGTCACGCATACGCCATTTGCCCAACATTTCAATCCTTTCGCGAGATCCGATCATGAAGACCAAACTCATCGTTGCCCTGTTCGCCGCCCTTTCCGCCTTCGCTGCCGTGCCCGCGTTCGCCAGCGGCTATGGCCCGGCGCCCGCCTACCGGCCCACTGTTGGCGCTCCCGATTCGCAACGGGGTCAGAGCTTGCAAACGCTCGCAGCCGCCGGCGACAGCGCCGCGCAAGCAGGGTATGGTGGCACGCTCGCCAGCCGCTCCGAAATGGGAAGCCGTGTAACCGTCACGCAGCGCGATACGCTCTTCGCCCACCACTAACCTCATGCCCGGTTTCGCCGGACCGGCATGGATCGTCGCTTCCGACGCATGCCGGCCCGGTTGATGAGCGCGGCGGCAACCACGGTTTCATCCGTTACGATATAATCGCATGCGATATAGACGCCACGCACCCTTCGGCGTCTTCCCCAACGAGGACCCCGATGAAATCGACGGAACGCCCCGCGGAGATGCCGCTCTCCGACTTTCTTTGCTTCGCGGTCTATTCCACGAACCTTGCCTTCGGCAAGGCATACAAGCCGATGCTCGAGGAGCTCGGACTCACTTACCCGCAATACATCGCGATCGTGGCCCTCTGGGAAGAAGACGACCAGACCGTGAGTGGCCTGGGCGAGAAGCTCTTCCTCGAATCCAATACGCTCACGCCGATGCTGAAGAAGCTCGAGGCGATGGGTTATCTGGAAAGGCGGCGCGATCCCGAAGACGAGCGCCAGGTGCGCGTGAGTCTCACGAAGAACGGGCGCCGGCTGCGCGAAAAGTGCCTGAAAATGGACCTCACCGACGCGACCGCGCTCGCACCCGAAGACTTCGTAAAACTTCAGAAGCAGATCGTCACGCTACGCAACAATCTCATCAAGCACGTGCAAAGCCGCTAGGGCCTGCACCCGCTCCTCCGGATAAGCTTCCCGGGCGCCGCATATTCATGCCACGCCCGCCCCGTCGTTCAGCGCGCGTTGTTCGCCGTGCGCGCTTACTGCATGCGCACTTCGCTGGCCGCCGCTTTGGGGCCCGCTGTGGGGCCCACTTCCGGGCCCGCTTCTGGCGTCACTGCGCCATCTTGCGCAACGTGCGAGAGATCGCGCCCACGCGTCTCGGGCAGCAGCAACGCAGCGGTCACGACGAGCAGATAGGAAACGCACGCGCAAAGCCCCATTGCCGCCCCCAGATCGAGCTTCGCGCTCAATACGCCCACCATCGTCGGCATGATCGCGCCGATCGCACGGCCCGCGTTGCCGCAAAGCCCCTGTGCCGAGGCGCGGATACGAGTGGGAAACAGCTCCGCGATATAAGCGCCCGTGCCGGCCGCCGTGCCCGACTGCAGCGTGCCGAGCACAAAACCCAGCACCAGCGTGACCGGCAGCGTGATGGGCGCGAGCGTATAGGTGGCCACGGCAATGGCCTGCAGGCACGCAATCACGATGAAGGTGCGGCGGCGGCCGAAGCGGTCCGCCATCCAGCCGTTGAGAAACGCGCCGGCAAAGGAGCCGAGAATGTTGATCGCGAGATAACCGCCGACGTTGGCGATCGACAAATGCAGCGCGAGCTTCAGATATGCGGGCAGCCACGTGATCATGACGTAGTTGCCGCCATAGATGCCGAAGGTCAGCAAGATGGCCTTGAGCGTGGTGGCGCGCGTGGGCGCGGCGAATACGGCCCACACGCTCGGCCGGTCGGCGACGTGTTCGCGGCGAATCTGCTCGAACAACGGCGCTTCCTTGATATGGCGGCGAATCCACAGCACGAGCAGTGTGGGCAGCAGGCCGATGGCGAAAAGCACGCGCCAGGCCAGCGACGGTTCGAGCGTGCTGAAGAGCAGCGTGGAAAGCAGCACCGCCACGCCGTAACCCACCGCCCAGCCTGCCTGCAGCGAGCCGACCGCGCGCCCGCGCACCTCAGGACGAATCGTTTCGCTGATCAGCACGGCGCCCACGGCCCATTCGCCGCCGAAACCGAGGCCCTGCAGCCCGCGCGTGATCATCAGTTGACCGAATGAATTTGTGAAGGCAGAGAGCAGCGTGAACGCGGAGAACCACAGAATGGTGATCTGCAGCACGCGCACACGCCCGTAGCGGTCGGCAAGGATGCCCGCGAGCCAGCCGCCGAGCGACGCCATGATCAACACGGTGGTGCCGAGTATGCCCGCCTGGCCGCGCGTCATGCCCCAAAGCGCGATCAGTGTGGGAATGGCCAGCGCGTACATCTGGGTGTCCATCGCATCGAGCCCCCAGCCGCTGAAGCATGCCCAGTACGTGCGCTTTTCCGGCGAGGTCAACTCGGTGTACCACTTGAACATGCTCTCTCTCCTGCGGCCCTTCTCGATGCGAGGTTCGCCGTTGCTGCTGCCTGCCTGCACGGCGTCTGCACGGTTGTGCCCGCCGGAACCCGCCTCGGCAGGGTGGAACCATGCTATTACGCAACGTCCGCACCAGCTATGCCAATCGTCCCGGCAAGCCATCTAATTCATTTATCGATAACGAAAACTGACCACCACTGCTTCGCTGGCGCGTTCACATGGCAAACACCGCGGCGCTATAATTTCGACGCTCCTTGCGGCGACGCGCTACCATCCGGACACCGATGTAAGGTCAACCAAATCAGACTGGAACCGGATAGAAAGGTCGCGAAAGAAAAACTGCCGAGCGATCGGCGTCATTCATCTGCGCCACTTCCGTGACTGCTTCCTCGCCACACACCAGCCCGCGCCCCACGCTGCTCGGGCTCTTTCTGATATTCAGCCGGATTGGCCTCACCAGCTTCGGCGGCGGCTTGAGCGGCTGGCTGCTGCGCGAATTCGTCCAGGATCGCGGCTGGATCAGCGAAGAGGACTTTCTCAATGGGCTCGCCATATCGCAGGCGCTGCCCGGAATCAACGTGAAGAACATGGCCATCTGGATCGGCCACCGGCTGTTCGGCTGGCGCGGCGCTGCACTCGCCGTTGCCGGTGTCCTCGTGCCGCCCGCGTTCGTGATCGTCGTGCTCGGCAGCGTGGTCGGCGCGCTGATCCTGCATCCCCTCACGCAGGTCCTGATTGCGGGCGCTGCGGCAGCGGCCACGGGATTGTCGCTGTCGATGGGTGTCGTCACCGCGAGGCGCGTGCGGCGGCAGGGGCTTCCGCTGCTGTTGATGGCAGCGACTTTTCTTGCGATCGGCATCCTGCGCCTGCCTCTGGTGTGGGTGGTCCTGATCGGCGGCAGCCTCAGTGTGTTCTGCGAATACGTGGCGATCCGCCGGGGTGCGCGATGAACACACGTATTCTCAGCCAACTCGCCGCCATCTTCGCGCCACTCTCGCTCGTGACGATAGGCGGCGGCCAGGCGATCATCGCGGAGATCCAGCGTCAGGTCGTCGAAGTGCACGCCTGGATGACACATTCGCAGTTCGCCGCCGATTTCGCGATCTCGCGTATGGCGCCGGGACCAGGCTCGCTGCTCGTCACGCTGATCGGCTGGCAGGTTGGCGGCTTCTGGGGCGCGGTCGTCGCAACCGCCGCGCTGTTGCTGCCGACCGGTTTTCTCATCTACGGCGTGACTCATATCTGGGGCCGTTATCGCGGCGCGCCGTGGCAACTGGCACTGGAACGCGGCCTGCGCCCGATCGCTGCCGGCATGATGCTGGCCGCAGGCTGGGTGCTGCTCAAGTCGCTAAACGGCGGCCTTCCCGCGAAGGCAATTGCCGTCGTCTCTCTCTGCGTGCTGCTCAAAACGCGGGTCAGTCCGCTCGTGCTGCTGCTGGCCGGCGCGCTCGCGCTGCTGGGCGTCAACCTGATCGGCGCGGATCTGCCGTATTGGCTCCAGGTGCAGCTCACATAGGGTCTGTTCACATAGGCGGCGCGCGACGCCGTCTCCCAGCGTTACAACTCCACGGGAATAGCTGTCTGCCTGCATGGGTATACCCATTGCAGTCTCCGTTGAATCGACCGGACCTCAGCCGGCCGCCGAACCACGCTATTTCTTAAGGAGTTCGAAATGAACATTCGTCGCCCGCTTATCGCTTCTCTGGTTGCGCTGGGTTGCATCGGGGCCCTTTCTACCGCCTCGGCTCAAGGCCTCACGCGCGCCCAGGTGCGCCAGGAGTTGATCGACGCGCAGGCCAACGGCTCGCAATTCGTGACCGACAGCTCGTATCCCGACGTGAGCCCTGTCTTCGCGCAACAGGTCGCGCATGCGAAAGCGAAGCAGCAGCCCGACGCCATGGGCGCGCCCATGCAGGGCACGAGCGATGCCGGCGCGCCCCACACGACGTGCGTGGGGCCGGTGAGCTTCTGCAATATCTATTCGGGCAGTTGAAAGCGATCGTCGCGCTGCGCCAAAGACAAACGCCCCGTTCCTCTCGAGCGGGGCGACTCGCGCCTGCCTGGCGCCGCTTTCCCGCCACCAGGTCTGCACCTCGCGCCCGACCAGGCGCCCTACCACATGCCCCCGCCATAGACCCGACCATACATACCCGACCACACACCCTCGACCACACGCCCGACCCGCCACGCTCGCCCACCGCGCAGCCCACCACCTTCGATGCGCCGCGAATCCTTCGTGACGCCTTCGTGACGCGTTTGGTGCGCTACAGGACAAACCCTGCCCCCCAATTGCCTTGCAGCGTGACTACACTACTATGTGCGTCGGTACCCGATCGCTTACGGCATCCGGGTTCCGCCCGCCAGCACGATGACCACTGGGAGGTGTGCTGTGCTCCGCCAGATCTTCGCCCGCACTTCGCGCCCCGCGGCCGCGCTCACGCTTGCGCTTGCCAGCGCTTTCTGCCTTCAGGCAATCGCGGCAACGCCCCCACCGCCGCCCGCGAGGCCCTCCCCCAACCAGCCCGCCGCTGCCAACCAGGCCGACGACGATCAAGCCGCCGACGATCAGCCCGTCGCCGATAAAGCCGTCGCCGACAAAGCCGCAGCGGACCAGCCCGCCGCCGACAATCCCCCGGCCGCCGCCATGGCCACTCCGGACTTCTTCTCCCTCGCGGAGCGCTATGGTCCTGCCGTCGTGCACGTCATCGCGCGCAGCGCGGACGACCAGGCCGGGCCGCCGGAGCAGGAAGCCATCGATGCCGACGATCCGTTCTTCGCGTTCTTCAAGCGAGCGCCGCGGCCGGCATCCGGGGCCGACGCCAGCGCCAGCGCGCCGCGCGTGATGATGGGCGCGGGCTCCGGCTTCATCGTCAGTCCTGACGGTGTCGTCTTGACCACGGCGCATGTCGTGGACAACGCCGAAGAAGTCACCGTGCGTCTGAGCGACAAGCGCGAATTCAAGGCGCAGGTGGTCGCCGTCGACCCGCAAAGCGACGTCGCCGTGCTGCAGATCGACGGCCACGATCTGCCGTTCGTGAAGGTCGGCGACACTGCATCGAAGGTGCGCGTCGGCGAACCGGTGCTCTCGATCGGCTCGCCGGACAGCTATCAGAACACCGTGACGACCGGCATCATCAGCGCGACCTCGCGCACGCTGCCCGACGGCAAGGCGTTTCCGTTCCTGCAGACCAACGTCGCGGTCAACCCCGACAACTCGGGCGGCCCGCTGTTCAATCGCGCGGGAGAGGTGATCGGCATCGACGTGCAGGTCTACGCCGACGGCGGCCGCTTCGAAGGACTGACCTTCGCGATTCCGATCAGCGCAGCCAACCAGTTCCGCGCGCAGTTGCAGGCAGCGAACAAGGGCGCGCCCGCCAACGCGGCCAACGCCGCCAATACCGGCGGCGCGGGCACGATCCACACCTTCGGCATGCAGATTGAAGACGTGAGCCCCGGGCTCGCGGCGGCGCTCGGTTTGCCGCACGCGGGCGGCGCGCTCGTCGATGCCGTGGATCCCGCCTCGCCCGTGGCCAATGCGGGCATCAAGGCCGGCGACGTGATCGTGCAGGTCGGCAACAAGCCGGTCGATCGCGCCGCAACGCTCGCGGCGGTGTTCGCCGCCATGCCGCCCGCCACGCCGGCTTCGCTGAAGGTGATCCGCAACCGGCAGCCGGCAGTGGCTGGTTTCGAGAACACGGCGTACGGCGCGAAGACGGCGGATCCACCCCAGCCGGCGCATGGCGCACAGCCAGTGCAGGCAGCACAGGCGACAGCAGCGACCGCTGCGCGAGGCGCACCGGTCGCCATGGATGCGGTCAGCACGCCGCCTCCCGCGAATGTGCATGCCGTCAAGACGGTGATGTCCGACACGAGCGGCCAGGCCGCCATCGCACCAGCGATGGCGCCGGCGCCGCATCGTCCCGCGGACCGCCTTGGGCTCGTCATGCACCCGCTGAGCGCGGAGGAAAAGCGCTCGACCGGGTTGCCACTGGGCCTGATGGTGGATGCCTCGACCGGCCCGGCGGCAACCGCCGGGGTCCATCCCGGCGACGTCGTGCTGTCGCTGAACGACACACTGGTCGAATCGCAGGCGGACGCCGCAGCCCTCGAAGCGAAGGCGACGAAGAGCATGTCGCTGCTGATCCAGCGAAACAATGCGCGCAGCTTCGTTGCCGTGAAGCTCAGGTAAGCGCCCACCGCGCGCCGCGCATCGCGTTCGAGCGCGGCTACGCGGCAAGAATGGCGGCGCGTGGCGACGCGCCGCCCGCGTGCTCAGCGCGACGTCAATTGCGCATAGACGTCGTGCGCGAGCTGCAGCAGCACCTTGCGGTCGATGCCGCCCGAAAGCGCGTAGCCGAAGTCGCCGTCCACCCAGTAGAACACGTTCACCGGGCCGTCCTGATACAGCTTGAACGCAGTGGTATTGGCGCTCGTCTTGCGGTGGGAGATGCACAGCGTCACCCGTTCGCCCTGCGCGTTGTGATACATGAACTGGGCGACTTCGCCGTCCTCTCCCGGCAAGAGGCGGCCGCCCGAGAGCTCGAAGCCGCTCTTCGAAAGCATCGGCGCGTGGACGTTGGTGCCGAGCCGGTTGGCTAGCCACTTCACGAAGTCCTGCTCCTGGCTCTCGTCCATCGCGTCGGGCCGCACCACGGTCGGCATGTAGACGACATGCGCGAGCGCCGCCTGCTGCGCAAAACGCTCCGTGCCTTCCGCGCTCACCGCGCGCAGATCACCGCCGCCCGCCATCGTCGTTGCGCCTCCAGATGCGCCCGAGCCGCCCATCCCATCGTGCACACCCCAGCCGATTCCCACGCCCAGCACGAGCGTGGCCGCCAAGCCCGCAAAGCGCGTCCAGTTCGCCGCCGCACGCACGGCCACCCGCTCAGGCGCCGGCGCGGCCACGCGCAGGCGCGCAGGCAGCGGCTCGTTGAGCACGCGGTCGTAACGATCGTGCAGCAGGTTGTTCAGCGCGAAGAAGTCGCTCGCCCGTGCGGCAAGCTCGGGGTTGCGCTCGAGTTCGCGCTCCACGTCGGCGCGGCGCGCCTCGGAGAGCGTGCCGTCCACGTAGGCGTGGATCTCGTCCTGGGTGACTGGATTCTGTTGTTCGCTCATCGCACCACCTTCAGGTTCGCACGCGGGACGGAACCGGCCATGAGCGCACGCAGGCGCTCACGTCCCCTCGACAGACGCGACATGACCGTGCCTATCGGTATGCCGAGCGCCAATGCGACATCGGCGTAACTCATCTCCTCCAGCCCGACCAGTAGCACGACCTGGCGCTGCTCGACGGGCAGACGCTGCAGCGCGTAGTCCAGATCGCGCACCTCCAGCGCACCGGTCTGGGTCGCGGGCACGGCGTAATCGGCTTCGGGTACGTTCTCGTCGTCGACGGAAAGATGCGTGCCGCGCGCCGCCGACTTGCGCACCTGGTTCACGAAGATGTTGTGCATGATCGTGAACAGCCACGCGCGCAGGTCGGTGCCCGAGCGAAACAGCTCCGTGCGGGCAATCGCCCGTTCGAGCGTGTCCTGCACGAGGTCGTCTGCCAGCTCGCGGTTGTTGATCAGCGCGCGCGCGTAGCGTCGCAGGCGCGGCACGTGCTCTATCAGCTCGTCACGGATGTCCATGATTGATCCCGGGTTCCATCCTCGATTGCATTCACGGTGCGCCGCTGTCGCGCGGCGGCATCGTCGCGAGGTCCGCCGCGCGCATGAGCCCGCGCGTTTGCGCATTGCCCGCCAGCACCCAGCGCGTGCCGCCCTGGCGCCACATCAAGAGCCGCAACGCTCCCGCGCGGTGCGCGCTCCACTGCGGCGCGCCGCTCGCGAGCCACGCGCGCGCGCCCAGCAGCACCACGCGCTCGCCTTCGCCATTCTCGTAGACGTAGCGCCGCGCGCTCGCGAACGGGCCGAGCCTCACTTCGCTGCCGCCAAGGTAGCGCAGGCCCGCCGCGCCGAGATCGAACGGCGCGCTCGCCGGCCCCAGTATCGCTTCCGGGGTGGCCGGCGCGCCCGGCTTCGCGTTTTCAGCCTCCATCAGCGCCATCACGGCGGCGTCGTTCAGCACCTGCTGCGACGGCTCCGAAACCGCGACCCACCCCAGCGCCACGCAGGCCAGCGCGAACGCCGCGGCGAAGGCCCTGACGTAGCGCCACGCGCGCCTCGGCCTGGGGGGCGCGTTGAGCGGCGGCGCAGCCTGCTCGGGGTACGCATCGCGAATCTGCGCGTTCAGGCGCCGGTAAAACAGGATCCGCCGCCATTCGCCGGGCTGGCCCGCAAGGTAGCGCCGCACGTGCGCCGCGCGCGCGCCGGCTAGCGTGCCGTCGCTATAGGCCTGGATGTCGGCTTCGGAGACTGGCCGCTCGTCGAGCGGCCCACGGAACTTCATGATCGTAGAGCGGTGCCGGGGTGGAGATGCGGGAACTAACACACGGCGGCCGGCGATTATTCCCATCGGAATTCGAAAAAATCGCTCCGCGCGGCTCGCTCATCCATCAGATCGGCATAAAAGAATTCACATTACCCACTCTGAATATTGTCCGAATTATTTCCTTACATGCGCGTGCGAGCATCACGCCCAACTGCCGCGCACCCTGCGGCAGGCTCATGTTCACGGGAACCCAGGTGAAAACTGCCGCTCGCCTCATTGCCTTGTCGATCGCGCTGCAAGGCCTCGCCTTCGAACCTTGTGTCGCGCAAGGCACGCTCAACTACACCACGTCCTGGATTGGCAACAGCTTCGGCTTCGGCGACGGCAAGTGGATGCAGCTCGACGTCGAAGCCATTGCCGTCGCGCCCGACGGCACCGTCTACGCGAACGCGCCCTGGGACGAGAGCGGCAGCGAGATAGGCGTCTACCGCGGCGGCGACAAGCTCGCCATGGGCGGCAACGCGCATGGCTGGGGCAACGCGGGCGGCGACGCCATCGCGGCGAACGGCACCTACGTCTATGCGGCAATGTCGATCGGCAACGAGAGCAACGCGCTCGTGGGCGCGGACTATCCGCCCGCGAACCCGACCTGGTTCGGCGTGACGCTGCGGCTGCGCTAGAACGTGGCGCTGGGCCCGCGCCCGTTCGGCTCCGCGCTCGTCGGCCAGGGCGCCGTGCTCGAAAGCTACGTGATGGGCACGCGCACGCTGGGCTGGCGCCTCCACGGCCTGACGTTCGTCGATGCAGCCAGCTTCGACCCCGCCAACCCCGCGAACATTTTCACCGGTTCGAAGCGCTTCACGCTCGACTACAGCCGGGCGCCCGGCAAGCAGTGGACCTATGCGGGTTTCACGCTCAACCGCTTCGCGTACCCCGACGATCCCGCGCTTCACTCCGCGCGCGGCGTGCGCGGCTCGCCCATGGTGCGCCGCTTCGATGGCCAGCCTTTCCTCTATACGCTCGACGAATACGCGCACTACCTGAGCATCTACCGCTTCTCGCCCGCCACCGA
>NZ_DATJWR010000249.1:0-2090 GCF_035501035.1 Paraburkholderia sp. | reverse complement strand
CTGGGTGCTCGCGAATATCACGCCGGTCGTGCGCGACGCAACCATAACGGGATACATTTCCGTTCGAACCCGCCCGACCGAAAAAGAAATCACGTCGGCGGAAAAGCTGTACGCGGACCTGCAGCGCGAGGGGTCCAGATGGCGCCTCTGTGCGGGGCGAGCGATCCGTCGAGGCCTCGCAGGCGTGCCCGAACGGCTGCCCGCCTTGTCGGCAGCCCGACGCTTCGAAGCAATCATGGCCGTTCAAGCGTTGATGATCCTGCTGGTGCCGGCGTGCATGACGACCGGGCTCCTCGACCATGCAACCGGGACGCGTCTTGGCTGGTCGATCGCGGTCGTGGCGGCCTCGTCATGCGCAATCATGGCGGCGTACATCGTCCGCAACTTCTTCGCGCCGCTTGCGCAGTTGAATGCCAGCGCGCTTGTCGTCCTCGCGGGCGAGTTGCGGCATCGGTTCCGTGAACACGGCGACGCGCAGACCCGGCTCCTGGGACGCCTTTTGAACCAGCTGAACGGCAAACTCACGGGCGTGCTGATGGATACGCGCGAATCGATCGACAGCGTGCGCAATGCGTCTTCGGGACTCTCTGCTGGCAATGCAGACCTGTCCGCGCGCACCGGGCAACAGGCAAGCGCCATCGAGCAAACGACTGCGGCGTTAGGCCAGATCACAGACAGCGCCCGGCAAAACGCCGAATCGGCGAAGTTAGCCAACGCCGGGGGACAACACACGGCCCAGGCCGCATCGGCGGCAGCGGAAGCCGTGCGCCGTGCGGCGCTGCTGATGGAAGAACTCGCGGGTCATTCTCGGCGCATCTCGGAAATTACCGCCATGATCGATGGCATCGCGGTGCAGACGAACCTTCTCGCGCTGAATGCAGCCGTCGAAGCGGCCCGGGCAGGTCAGCACGGACGCGGGTTTGCCGTCGTGGCTGGAGAGGTCCGCACGCTGGCCAGGCGTTCCGAGGCTGCCGCCAGGGAAATCAGGTTATTGATCGACAGCTCGCTCGGCCTGATCGCGACAAGCGCCCAGGCTGCGACGAATGCCGGCGCAGATATGAGCAAGGTCGAGCAATCGGTTGCGGAACTCACGCGGACCATCGCACAGATCGCCGACGCGAGTGCCGGGCAAAGCGTCGAGATTTCCGAGACGAAGCTGGCCGTCGACCAGCTGGCTCAAATCACCCAGCTGAACGCAACGCTTGTAGAAGAGTCGGCTGCCGCATCCGTCGATCTCAATCATCAGGCTCAGGCTCTCGAGGATGCGGTGAACGTGCTGATGTGTTGAGCGGAGGTGGTGCGGGGCCTGGCGATCACCTCGCGGGACCGAAGCTGCGCGTCGAGACAGACTTCGGGAGCACGTCGCTACTCCATCTGTTGCGCAGTACTTCAATGCTTTGCGTGGCGGGAACCGAGTCGATGGGCGCAGTCGACGAGTGGCGTGTCATAGCCGAGCATCAACGGGTGTTTCGGGTCGCCGGACGCGCAGCATGCCCGCGACGACGTCGAGGCGCGAGCTCAGCGCCTGCGGCAGCTGCTTTCGATCGCCCGAGCGCTGCATGACCAGATCGGCGTGTGCTACGCTGCAATTTGACGGTCCGGGTGCCAGTGGTGTCGACAACTCGTAGTAATCGGCATAACGAATTGTTGAAAACCGGTTTCAGCCGCATGCGAGCCTGGCACAAAAACTTGTCAACGAGCTCGTCAGTGAGGGCTTGCCTATGCTGGCTTCGGCTGAATTCGTCCGAGAAGATCCGCGAAACATATCGGCAGGCAGTTCCCGTCGTTCTCCTCGATCCCGGGCACAAGCTTTTGCAGGAGTATCGAGCCTCGCATCGCGAACTGACCGGATAGCCGCTTTGCGCTGGATCACGGTGGTACGCGAACCAGACCGGATTTTCGATTCGTCCAGAATGAGACATTCGAGCCACGCTTAGCAGGCTGCTGAAGTACCTCCCGGCAGAAGCAGCCTTTCTGCGCTTACGCAGCTCTCGCTGCGCGTTTCATCACATTGTGAAATTTCAACGCGAAGTTCACGCCGGTTCAGCGGTTTGAGGCCAATTTCTGGCCTCATTGGCGCTTTTTTCGCC
>NZ_DATJWR010000248.1:0-10584 GCF_035501035.1 Paraburkholderia sp. | reverse complement strand
GCGAGGCCGTTGCAGACGGGTTCGTTAAAGCGCGACTGGACGATGCCGATGCGCAGTCCGTCGCCGTCGAGGTTCGGTTGGTATTGTCCGATTTCCATGTGGTGTCCGTAGGTTCGGTTGAGCGTGGTGACGCGTGAAAGGGGCGTGCAATGCGACTTCAGGCGTGCGGCGAAGTGTGGTCAAGCCCGCGGTCAGCTGACTCCGGCGCACAGGGCGCTTGCGTGTCGCTGCCCGGCATCGGCACGAAGCCCGTGACTTCGAGGCCATAGCCCGACATGCTGCCGAGGCGGCGCGGCTTCGAGAGCACCTGCATGCGGCCCACGCCGAGTTCGCGCAGGATCTGCGCGCCGATGCCGTAGGTCTTGAAGTCCACGGGCCGGCGGGCGAGCGCCTCCGCGCGCTCTTTCTGGTCGAACGCCTTGAAGACGTCGATCAGGTGTTCCTTGGTGTCGCCGCAGTTGAGCATGACGATCACGCCGACATCTCGCGCGGCGATCTCGCGCATGGCGGCGTCGAGCGTCCACGAATGCGTGGACGAGCCCGTTTCGAGCAGGTCCAGCACCGAGAGCGGTTCGTGCACGCGCACGGGCGTGTCCGCGTCGGGTCGCGGCGTGCCGCGCACGAGCGCGATGTGCGGCGTGCGCGTGGGGTGATCGACGTACATCACCGCGCGGAACGGGCCGTGGGCGGTCTGCATGGTGCGTTCGGCCACGCGCTCGACGATCGATTCGGTGCGGCTGCGATAGTGGATGAGGTCGGCGATGGTGCCGATCTTCAGGCCGTGCTCCTGCGCGAACTCGATCAGGTCGGGCAGGCGCGCCATCGTGCCGTCGTCCTTGATGACCTCGCAGATCACCGCGGCGGGCGTGAGGCCCGCGAGCGCGGTGAAGTCGCAGCCCGCCTCGGTGTGGCCCGCGCGCACGAGCACGCCGCCCGGCTGCGCCATGATCGGAAACACGTGGCCCGGCTGCACGATATGCTCGGCGCGCGCGTCGTGCGCGACAGCCGTCTGGATCGTGCGGGCGCGATCGGCGGCGGAGATGCCGGTCGTCACGCCTTCCGCGGCTTCGATGCTGACCGTGAACGCCGTGCCGTACTGCGTGCCGTTGCGATAGGTCATGAGCGGCAGGTTGAGCTGCTTGCAGCGCTCCTGGGTGAGCGTGAGGCAGATCAGGCCGCGGCCGTACTTCGCCATGAAGTTGATGGCTTCTGGCGTGACGAACTCCGCAGCGACGACGAGGTCGCCCTCGTTTTCCCGGTCTTCTTCGTCGACGAGGATGACCATCTTGCCGGCCTTGAGTTCGGCGATGATCTCTGGGGTGGAGGCGAGCGTCATGTTGGGATTCTGGCTGGAAAGCGCACATTTTACGCCACGCGGGCGGGCGCGTCGCCCAGAACGCGGGTGGCGCATTGCCATTGGGCTGGTGCCCCGCTGCGACAGGCCGGCGGCCCGCCGTTGCCGACGTTGGCCGAACGGCTAGCTGGCGGGGCAAGGGCGCATCTTTCATGATAGTAACGCTTGACGTTATTAACGCATGACGTTACTATCCATGACGATTACTTCCTTTGCCTGCCGCGACACGGCGGCGCTGTTCGCGGGGCGCCGGGTTGCCCGGTTCGTGGCCATTGAAACGGTCGCCATCCGCAAGCTGCAGCAGATCCATGCGGCCGCCACGCTCGCGTTTCTGAGAGCGCCGCCGGGCAACCATCTGGAGCGCTTGAGCGGCGAGCTCGAAGGCTGGTACAGCATCCGCATCAATGGACAGTGGCGTATCTGCTTTCATTTTGCGAGCGGCGAGGCGGCGGAGGTACGCATCGTGGACTATCACTGAGGAGCATGGCTATGGCACGGGAAGTACCGCTTGCCACACCGGGCGAGATCCTGAACGAAGAGTGGCTCAAGCCGATGGGCATCAGCCAGTACGCGCTCGCCAAGGCGATTGGCGTGCCGCCGCGCCGCATCAACGAGATCGTGCTCGGCAAGCGCGTGATCACGGCCGACACCGCCGTGCGTCTCGCTGTCTATTTCGGCACCGACGCGCGCAGCTGGATGGAGCTGCAAACCCATTACGACACCGAGATCGCGCGCGAGGCGTTGCAGGACGTGCTTGCGAGCATCCGCCCGCACCCGCGCGCCGTGGCCGCCTGATCAAGCTTGCTGCGGGCGTGCGCGCATGCGGGGTCATATGTCGCATCAGCGGAAGACGACGTCGTCGGCGAGCCCCTTCGTCAGCTCCAGGGCCTGGCGCTCGAACAGGCGCCGGTAGAGGCCGTTTTCGCGGCGCACGAGCGCGTCATGCGTGCCTTCTTCGACCACGCGCCCGCGCTCGAGCACGAGCAGCCGGTCGAGCGCGCGCACGGTGGAGAGCCGGTGCGCAATCACGACCGTCGTGCGTCCTTCCATCAGCCTCTCCATGGCTTGCTGGATCAGCACTTCGCTTTCGCTGTCGAGGCTCGAGGTCGCTTCGTCGAAGATCAGGATCGGCGCGTTGGCGAGGAACGCTCGCGCGATGGCCACGCGCTGGCGCTCGCCGCCCGAGAGCTTCACGCCGCGCTCGCCCACGAGCGTGTCGTAGCCGTGCGGCAACGCCATGATGAAGTCGTGCGCGCTCGCGAGCTTCGCCGCCCGCTCGATTTCGGCGTGGGTGGCGCCGGGCCGCGCATAAGCGATGTTCTCGGCGAGCGAGCGGTGAAACAGCACGGGCTCCTGTTGCACGATGGCAATCTGCGAGCGCAGCGACGTCTGCTGCACGCGCGCGATGTCCTGGCCGTCGATCGTGATACGGCCTCCGGACACGTCGTACAGGCGCTGGATCAGCTTGATGAGCGTCGTCTTGCCGGAGCCCGAATGGCCGACCAGTCCCACGCGCTCGCCCGGCGCGATGCGCAGCGAGAGGTTTTCGTAGAGCGGTCTGTCGAGCGCGCCATAGCGAAACGTCATGCTCTCGAAGCGGATGTCGCCCTGATCGATCACGATGGGCGGTGCACCGGCCGCGTCCTCGATGCCGAGCGGCTCGGCGTCGAGCGTCACGAGTTCTTCCATGTCGTTGACCGAGCGCTGCAGATTGCGCACGTGCATGCCCACGTCGCGCAAATAGCCCTTGAGCAGGAAGAACAGCGTGAGCGCGAAGGTGATGTCGCCCACGCTTGCGAGGCCGCGCGCCCATAGGAGCAGCGCTGCGCCGAGGATGGCGGCCTGCATGCCCACGAGCAGCGCGCCCTGGACGCCGCCGTTGAGCGTGCCGCGCCGCCAGGTGCGCCGCGTGCGGCTGTTCCACTTCGCGACCACTCGTGTGAGCCGCGCCTCTTCGCGCGCTTCCGCGCCGAAAGCCTTGACGACGGCGTTGCACGAAATGGAGTCGGCGAGCGCGCCGCCCATTTTCGTGTCCCACTGGTTCGCGAGGCGGGCCGAGGGCGCGACGTAGTAGAGCGAGAGCGAGACGGTGATCGCCAGATACAAGGCCGAGCCGAGCCCGACGACGAGGCCCATCACTGGCCACTGCAGCGCGAGCAGCAGCGTCGAGCCGACCAGCATCACCAGCGAGGGAAAGAGAGCGACGAGCAGGGTGTCGTTGAGCAGGTCGAGCGCCCACATGCCGCGCGTGATCTTGCGCACCGTGGAGCCCGCGAAGCTGTTCGCGTGCCAGTCGGTCGAGAAGCGCTGCACGCGATGGAACGCGTGCGTGGCGATCTCGCTCATCATCTTGAGCGTGAGCACGATGATGTTGCGGTACGCCCCCTGGCGCATGATCGTGCCGCCAAGGCCGAGCGCCGTCAGCGCCCAGAAGGCAACGACGGCCGCGTGCCATGCGGCGGTGCTGCCGGCCGTTGCGCTGTGGGTGAGGGCATCGACGAGCTGGCCCGCGTAGTGCGGCGTGAACACGTCGGCGAGCGCGCCGAGGAGCGACGCGAGCGCAACGGTCGTGACGCGCATGGGCTGGCGCGACCAGTGCCGGAAAGTGAAGCCCAGGACCTTGCGGAACGTTTGTCCGCCCGAATCGGGTTTGTTGTTTGGCTCTGTCATGGACAGCGTGCTCCGGGCGCGGTGCCCGAAGACTCTCCTGAATAAGCGTTAAGGCGGAAAACGGGACACGCGCGTCCGGGAATGCAGTACCGGACGGCTCGACCTCGAAATCACGGAAATACGTCGCGGCGGCCTGGAAGGCTGCTGCGCGGGAAGCGCGCTATGGCTGCGCCGGAAGCGGGGAGGGCGCGATCTGACGTCGCAAGATCACCCGCATCATCGGCATGGCGGCGTACGTTTCAATCGTTGCCAACGGTGCCTTCTTTTCCGGTACGGGCGATGGAAACGCGGCGAGCCGTGCGGCGCGCGCGTGGGAAAAGCGTAGATTCTATCAGCGCCCCGGCGCGCGTGCTCGCGCCGGGGCGGGGCTTGCCTTTGGGCTGGCTCAGAGGCCGGCGGTCTTGCCGGAGGAGAGCATCCGCTCCACATACCGCGCGATCAGATCGATCTCCAGGTTGACCTTCGTGCCCGCCGCGAGATGCTTGAGCGTCGTGACTTCCACCGTGTGCGGAATCAGGTTGATCGAGAATTCGCAGCCGTTGGCGCGGTCCTCGACCGAATTGACGGTCAGGCTCACGCCGTTCACGGTCACCGAGCCCTTGTACGCGAGATAGCGGCCGATAGCGGCCGGCGCGAGAATGCGCAGCTCGTGCGACTCGCCCACGGGCGCGAAGCGCGTGACGGTGCCAAGGCCGTCAACGTGGCCCGAGACGATGTGGCCGCCAAGGCGGTCGTTCGCGCGCAGCGCCTTTTCGAGGTTCACTTCGCCCGTCGTTTCGAGGCCTGCCGTGCGGTTCAGGCTTTCGCGCGAAACGTCGACGTCGAAGGTCGTCGCCGACTTCTCGATGACGGTCATGCACGCGCCCTGGATCGCGATGCTGTCGCCGAGCTGCACGTCGTCGAGGCCGAGGGTGCCCGCGTTGACGGTGAGGCGCACGCCGGCGTCGGCGTCCGTGCCCGGCTGGGTCTGCGCTTGTGCCTGCGCTTGTGCCTGCGCTTGTGTCTCGATGGGGCGGATCGATTCGATGCGGCCCACTGCCGCGACGATTCCGGTAAACATCGTGCTGTTCCTTGTGTTCAGTGCTTCAGTGAGGGTCAGGCGTCTTGCATCGCGACGACGCGCGCGAGGATGCGCAGGTCGCCGCCAATGCGCTCGACGGAGTGAAAAGCGAGGCGCGTGCGCTCGTCGAGCGTCGCGGGCGCGGCAAGGTCGATCATGCCAAGCGAGCTGGTGCCGAGCAGCGAGGGCGCCACGTACACGAGCAGCTCGTCCACGCAGCCTTCGCGCAGCAGCGAGCCATTGAGCTTGTAGCCGGCCTCCACGTGCAATTCGTTCACGCCGCGCGCAGCGAGCTCGCCGAGCATGGCGGTCAGGTCGACCTTGCCGTGCGCGTTGCCGAGCGCAACGATCTCGGCGCCGCGTGCGCGCAGCGCTTCGGCGCGTTCCTCGTTGCTCTCGTCGAGCGCGGCGCAGAACACGAGCGTTGGCGGCCCCACGAAGATCTGCGCGAGCGGCGAGGCCTCGAGGCGGCTGTCGATCAGCACGCGTTTGGGCTGGCGCGGCGTGTCGACCGCACGCACGGTCATGCGCGGGTCGTCTTCCTTCACCGTGCCGATGCCGGTCAGGATGGCCGAGGCGCGTGCGCGCCAGGCGTGGCCGTCGGCGCGCGCGGCCTCGCCTGTGATCCATTGGCTCTCGCCCGACGGCAGGCCGGTGCGGCCGTCGAGCGAAGCCGCCACCTTCATGCGCACCCACGGACGCTTTCTCGTCATGCGCGAGACGAAGCCGATATTGAGCTCGCGCGCCTCGTTGGCGAGCAGGCCGCAGCGCACGTCGATGCCCGCGTCGCGCAGCATCGCGAGACCGCGCCCCGAAACGAGCGGGTTCGGGTCCTCCATCGCGGCGATCACGCGCGCGACTTTCGCTTCGATCAGCGCGCTCGCGCAGGGCGGCGTGCGGCCGAAGTGGCTGCACGGCTCGAGCGTGACGTAGGCGGTCGCGCCGCGCAGGTCGTGCCCGCGCGCGCGCGCGTCCTTCATCGCCTGGATTTCGGCGTGATCCTGGCCGGCCGGCTGGGTGGAGCCTTCGCCGATCACTACGCCGTCCTTCACCAGCACGCAGCCCACGCGCGGATTCGGGTCGGTGATGTAAAGGCCGCGCTGCGCGAGGGTCAGCGCGCGCTCCATGTGGACGAAATCGGATTGCGAGAACATCGTTGAGCTTTCTCTTCGGCGAGGGTTGTGCCGGCGAGGCGCGCGACGTGCCTCGCGTGCGCTACGCGCTGCTTATTGACCGGCTTGACCGGCGGAGAAGGCGCGCCTCGCCGCGGCGATCGTCTCGTCGATGATCGCATCGTCGTGCGCGCTCGACACGAAGCCCGCTTCGTAGGCCGAGGGCGCGAAGTAGACGCCCGCGTCCAGCATCTGATGGAAGAAGCGGTTGAAGCGCGCGGTGTCGCTCTTCGTGACCTCGGCGAAGCTGCCCGGCACCTTGTCCGCGAAATAAAGGCCGAACATGCCGCCCACCGAATCGGCGACGAACGGCACGCCTGCCAAGCGTGCGGCCTCGCTCAAGCCCTGCGCGAGACGCGAAGTCTTCGCCGCGAGTTGCTCGTAGAAGCCCGGCGCCTGGATCAGCTGCAGCGTCTTCAGGCCCGCCGCGACCGCGATCGGGTTGCCCGAAAGCGTGCCCGCCTGGTAGACGGAACCGTTGGGCGCGAGATGGTCCATGATCTCGCGGCGGCCGCCGAACGCCGCCGCCGGCATGCCGCCGCCGATCACCTTGCCGAGGCACACGAGGTCGGCTTCGACGCCGTAGAGCGCCTGCGCGCCGCGCAGGCCAACGCGGAAACCGCACATCACTTCGTCGAAGATCAGCACGCTTCCGTGCTTCGCGGTGAGGCTACGCAGCGCGCCGATGAACTCGGGCGTGGCCTTCACGAGATTCATGTTGCCCGCGACCGGTTCGACGATCACGGCGGCGATCTCGTCGCCGAACGCTTTGAATGCTTCCTCGAGCGCCGCGACGTTGTTGTACTCGAGCACCGTGGTGTGCTTCGCGACATCGACCGGCACGCCCGCCGAAGTCGGATTGCCGAACGTGAGCAGGCCCGAGCCGGCCTTCACGAGCAGGCTGTCGGCGTGGCCGTGATAGCAGCCTTCGAACTTCACGATGCGCTCGCGCTTCGTGAAGCCGCGCGCTAGACGCAGCGCGCTCATGGTCGCTTCGGTGCCGCTCGACACCATGCGCACCTGCTCCATCGACGGCACGATCTTGCAGATTTCCTCGGCGATCTCGATCTCGGCCTCGGTCGGCGCGCCGAACGAGAAGCCGTTCGCGAGCACGCGCTGGACGGCTTCGAGCACTTCCGGATGCACGTGGCCGACGATCATCGGGCCCCACGAGCCGATGTAGTCGATGTAGCGCTTGCCTTCGGCGTCCCAGAAGTACGGTCCCTGGGCGCGCTCGATGAAACGCGGCGTGCCGCCGACCGAGCGGAACGCGCGCACGGGCGAATTCACGCCGCCCGGAATGGTGCGCTGGGCGCGCTCGAAGAGGGCCTCGTTCCGGTTTGGCGTGCTGGACTGGGTGTTGGACATGAGTGCAGGACCTGCGAGAGTGGTGTGGCGCGCGGCGCGGGCCGAAATGGCCGGCGTACGCCCGCAGTGCGCCGACGGGCGGACCCACGCGGCGCCGCATGGACGCGGACGATGGGGCTGATCTCCCGAAATTGTACCGGAGTCGCGCGCATCGGGCCGGTGGCTCCAGCCGGCCTGGACGGGGCGTGGGGTGCCGTCTCAATGAGAGCTGATGGACGACGCGGCGTGAAAATCAGCGCGCCAATGGCCAATGGCCTACGGCTGGCGCTTGCGCGCTGGCGAAGCGTGGTGCGGCGGCGTGCCGCGCGCCGCGCCCGGCGCGGATGCTGTCTTGCGCGCGGATCGGGCCGCGCCCGTCCTCGGCGCGTTTGCCGTTGCCGGAACCGCTGGCGCGGATGCCGCGACAATCATGGCGTCGCGCATGGCAGCGAGCGCCGGCGCTGGCATCGGCCGCCGGCCGGTCAGCTGCGCCCAGCGTTTTTCCAGCGCGCCTTCGGCAATGGGCTTGATGACGGTGCCCGAGCTCTGCGCGTCCCAGGTCTGGACCGAGTAGGGGTGGGCACGCAAGGCGTCGCGTGCGATCACCACTTCCTCGCCGGCATCGACGAGCCAGTCGTAGACGAAGTCGATGCACAGCCGGTAGCCGCGCTTGTACGCAGCATCGGGCACCTCGTAGGGGGCGCGGGTGACGTAGCCGGAGCCGAAGAGGCCGCGCGGGTCGGCCGCGACGCGGTGCAGGAACACGCGGTCGCCCGGCAGGATGCCGCGCGCGAAGCCGCAGCCCCAGGTGTCGGCGACGGCCTCCCCGGCGCGCACGCGGCGCGCGAATTCGGGCAGTTCGGGCCAGGGCCACTTCCTCGGGCTCCAGATCAGCAGAAAGGCGGTCATGACGGCAGCGCGCAAGCGTGGAAGAAAGCGGGCAGCTTAGCGCAAAGCCGCGCTCGAACCATGCCGATGCCGGCGGGCATGCGATCGACGTCGGGTACAATGCGGCGGCACCGTTGCCGCTTTTTTTGCCGTTTTTTCGTCGTTTCTCGCCCGCCACGCGCCGCCCGCCGTGGTTCGCCGCATGAATCGGCCAGAGAATCGGCCACTGAATCGGTCAGTAAATCGGCCAGTATTTCGGCTCATGACATCGAGACCGCGCCGACTGCGCGCGTTCCGCCGCCACTCACTTCCATGTCCCATTCTCCGCGTCGCCGGCCCGATGGTCGGCTGATCCTGCTGCTCGGCGCACTCGCCGCCTGCGGCCCGCTCGCCACCGACATGTACCTGCCGAGCCTGCCGGCCATCGCGCAATCGTTCGGCGTGAGCGCCGGCGCGGCCGCCGCGACGCTCACGAGCTTCATGGCCGGCTTCTCGATCGGCATGCTGCTCTATGGTCCGCTTTCCGATGCGTACGGCCGCCGCCCCGTGCTGCTCGGCGGCATCGCGCTCTTCACGATAGCCAGCATCGCCTGCTGGTTCTCGTTTTCGGTGGGCGAACTCGTGATCGTGCGCTTCCTGCAGGCGCTCGGTGCGGGCGCGGCCTCCGTTCTCGCGCGCGCGATTGCGCGCGATGCCCACGAGCCGTCCGACGCCGCCAAGGTCCTCTCGATGGTCGCGATCGTCACCTCGATCGGGCCGCTGCTCGCACCGCTGATCGGCGGTCAGTTGCTGCTGATCGGAGGATGGCGCGTGGTGTTCGTCGCGCTCACGCTGTTCGGCCTCGCGTGCGCCGTGGCGGCTTATCTGCGCGTGCCCGAAACCTGGCCGCCCGAAAAGCGCGAGAGCGCGGCCGTGCTGCGCTCGTTCGCGGCCTACGGGCGATTGCTGCGCGATCCGCTCGTCTGGGGGCATATGCTCTGCGGCGGCATGGCGTTCGCCGCGATGTTTACCTATATCTCGGCCACGCCGTTCGTTTATATCGAGTATTTCCACGTTTCGCCGCAGCATTACGGGTTCTTCTTCGGCGCGAACGTATTCGGCATCATGCTCGGCAACTTCCTCAACACGCGCTTGATCGGGCGTTTCGGCACCTTGCGCATGATTTCGCATGCGGCGGCGGTGAGCGCGGGCGCGTCGCTCTTCGTCGCGTTGATGTGCGTGACCGGTTGGGGCGGCCTGTGGTCGATCGTGGCGGGGCTGTTCTTCGTCGTGGGCGTGGTGGGTCTGCTCGGCGCGAACTGCGCGACCGATCTCATGTATCGCTACCCGAAGAACGCGGGCGCGGCGGCGGCTGTGTTCGGCGCGACGCAGCTCGGCCTCGGCGCGCTCGCCAGCGCCGTGGTGGGGTGGTTTCCGGGCGTATCGCCGTTCGGTATGGGGGTGACGATCGGCGCGTGCGGCGTGCTGACATGGTTCGGGCGCGCACTCGTCGTGAAGTGGCATGGCACGCCGGCCCCGGGCGCCGCCCGAACGGCAGCGTCCTGAGTCGAACGGATCGCCGAAGAAAAATGGGACGCCGCGGCGTCCCATTCTTTATTGCCCGGTCCAGCCGGTCAAGGCCTTAGTCGCGCGCCGTGGACGACGCGCCGTGGCTCAGCCAGTCGAGCACGGCCGAGGCGTCGTCGTCGGCATGCTCGCGGGCCGTTTCGACGGCGTTGCTCAGGTCCGCATCGGGCGACGCGCGGCGGATCGCGACGCCCACCGCGAGGATGTCGATCATCAGCAGATGCAGGATGCGCGAGATCATCGAAAGCTGCGATTCGCGCATTTCGATGTGATCGGTTTCGAGCGCCACGGTCGCGCGCTTGGCGAGCGGCGTGTTGCTCGAGGTGATGGCGATCACCTTCGCGCCCGCCTGCGTGGCGACGTCGAGCACGCGCAACAGTTCCGGCGCGCGGCCCGACTTCGAGACGGCAACGATCACGTCGCCCTTGCCGAGCAGCGCGGCCGACGCCGCCTGCATGTACAGGTCGCCATAGGCGATGGTCGGGATGCCGAAACGGAAGAACTTGTAGTGCGCGTCCTGGGCGACG
>NZ_DATJWR010000247.1:0-9568 GCF_035501035.1 Paraburkholderia sp. | reverse complement strand
AAGTGAATCTGCAGCATCGTCGCAATCGGAAACGGCGGCCTTCCAGTCTTACCCTTCGGATAGTGCGGTTCGATCAACGCAATCAACCTCGACCACGGCACAACGCGCCTCATCTCATCGAGAAATTCCCGCTTGCGCGTGCGTTTCGTTGAAAGATCCAGGCCAAGACCGAACTGTGTCATCGAGGAACTCCTTTAATCCGCGTTCTTCCTGGATAGGCCAACCAGACTTCAATGCCAGGACTTTTGCAGACCTTCCCTAAATTAGGAGAGCCTTCGCCTTCGTTTTCGCTTTCGCTTTCGTTTTCGCTTTCGCTTTCGTTTTCGCTTTCGTTTTCGTTTTCACTGTTGTATGGACCGGAGACGTAGCAACAGGTGTGCGGGGAACATGGGTAATACTTCGGGCGAGTCAATCGCCTGGAGCCGGTCATGCCCTGGGACCCGAAAGACACTTGAATCTGCGTCTGGAATTCGTCCATCTGGCCTCGCAGGAAGGCGCCAACCGTCGTGAACTGTGTCGACGCTTTGGCATCAGTGCGAAGACCGGTTCCAAGTGTCTGGAGCACCCAGCTTGGGGTGGGCGCAAGATCACCGGCGCCTGCACGACCAGGGCCACACGGATGTGCCTGCGCCCAGCATGGTCACGTACATCCTGCATTGCCACGGTTCAGGGACGTGAACAGCGTAGCGTCCAGCAGACGTTCGACGCATGGCGCACAGTCTCCAATCATGAGCGCCAGCCTCAAGCGCTGGACATGGCGATCCCTGTTATGCGCTACCGGCACAGTGCGGGGCGTATCCGGAGATCCTGCCGCCAATCGGATATGGTGAGAACGACCTCATGAAGCGCGTGAAGTGGAATGGTGAGCTACGTTTCAAGAAAGCGGCGATTCAAGGTGTCCAACGCTTGCAGAAACTGTCCGTGGCCATCCGCGAGCGCGTCGATGAAGAGAACTGCTAAGACCTGTTTTTTTGCGCATCACTGTTTCGGCACCATCAATCTGAACCATCACGAATGAGCGGATCATGTGTCACCCATGTCCCCGGTCCATATGCCGCTGCAAAGAAAAGTAGGTGCCGCCCCGCACAGGGGCGACGCTAGCATACCGACACGAAACCAAGAAAAGGCCAAAGCGCGAGGCCCCGCGAAAAACTAGCATCCGCACACACACCGACAATCTATTTCGGACTCCGATCTGATCCGAAACCGCCTCCCGAAAACACCCGAATCAGGCCGTTTTCGAATACTTGAACGTGCCCTGCGCGCTAGCGATTAAAAGGCGATCGTCCACCCATGCTTCCGCGCGAGCAAAGAAGATCGAACGCCCACCGCGCTCCAGAAACCCCTTCGCCCGCACGAACTGCCCCAGGCCCTTGTCGAGATAGTTGGTGGTGAGCGACAGCGTGAAGCCATGACGCGGCGGCTCGCCGGCTGGCGAGAATAGCCCGGCGTAGCCTGCCGCGGCGTCGAGCAGCGTCGCGATCGCGCCGCCCTGCAATACACCCTGGCGATTGAGCTTCGAGGCTTCGATAGGCATCACGAGCTCCGCGTAGCCGTCGCGCCACTGCGCGACGCTCACACCAAGCGTTTCGAGAAACGGGTTGTCCACGGCGAATTGCGACATGCGCTGTCTTCCTTGCAATATCTGGCGATGCGGCTGATTATAGGGTGCCGGCCCGCAGGCCGCAGTGCCGCAGCGCCCCACGAACGACTGTTCAGGAAATTTCCTCGCAACTGTACATGGTCAGCGCCAACGCGCCGCACAACACTTTGTGCGACGCGACGCGACGCGCGCGCCCGGCGAACCCCACTTCCAGGACATTCAGGTACCCAAGATGAACGACAATGCGCTCCCCCCCGATCCGCTGGCCACTTCGCGCACAGCGGCGGCGGCGGCAGCGGCCGAGGCCGAGGCCGCGCCCGTCCCTTGCCCGGTCGTCGACACGCTCGACCGCATCCTTCCCGAGGAGCCGCTCCTCATGATGGGTGCCGGCCCCGTGCCGATTCCCGATGCCGTGGCCAAGGCCAACACCGTCGTCATCAATCACCTTGGCGACACCATGGCGCGCGTGATCCATCAGGTGAAGACGATGGCGCGCTACGTGTTCCAGACGCGCTCTAACTGGGTGCTCGGCGTGGCCGGCCCCGGGTCGGCCGCCATGGAGATGGCCATCTCGAACCTCGCGTGGCCCGGCACGCGTGTGCTCTCCATCGTCAACGGTTTCTTCAGCGCGCGCATGGCCGAAATGGCGCGCCGCGTGGGCGCCGAGGTCACCACGCTCGACGTGGCCGACCGCTCCATCGCCTCGCTCGAGGCCGTCGCCGAAGCCATCGAGCGCACGCGCCCGGCCGTCGTCACGATCGTGCACGGCGAAACGTCGAACACGGTCTGGAACCGCGAACTCAAGGAAATCGTGCAGCTCGCCAAGGCCGCCGGCGCACTCGTGGTGGTGGACGCCGTGTGCACGCTGAGCACGATGCCGCTCGAAATGGACGCCTGGGGCATCGACGTCGTGATCACGGGCGGACAAAAGGGCCTCTCGTCGATTCCCGGTGTTTCGCTGATCGCCTTCTCGGACGCTGCCTGGGAGCGCGTGCGCACACGCACCGCGCCGAACACGCACTGGTGTCTCGATGCGATCCTCGCCGAGAACTTCTGGCACAACGCCGGCTATCACTACACGGCGCCCGTTTCTGGCGTGTTGGCGCTGCACGAGGCGCTGCGCCTCGTCTGCACGGAAACGCTGGAAAAGCGCTACGCGCGCCACCTGCGTTGCTCGCTCGCGCTGCAAAGCGGCGTGAGCGCGTTGGGGCTCTCGCTTTATACGCCGCAAACCTGCCGCCTGAACTCGGTGGTCGGCATCGCGCTGCCCGAGGGCACGACGGCGCGCGAGGTGTGCAATCACATCTCGCAGCAGTATCAGGTCGAGATTGCCGGATCGTTCGGTCTCCCTATCGTCCGTATCGGGCAGATGGGCGAACAATGCCGCGAGCACAATCTGTTTCGCACCGTGCACGCGCTCGGCCGCACGATGTGCGATCTCGGCGTCAAGGTCGATCTGCCGGCCGGCGTCGCCGCGCTCGAAGAATCGCTCTCCTCCAGCCCGCGCGAAACACGTCGTTAAGCGATGCCAGGCGGCGCCCGGCCGCGCGTCGCGACCGGGCCTGCCAATCTCAAACGCGCCGCGCCCGCACGCAGATGAATGCCGGAGCCTGCGCGAGCTCCGCGTGCAGCGCCGGCGATACCGCCTTCATCTCCGGCTGCGGCACGGGCTCGAGCACGCGGTCGATGGCCCAGCCGGTTTCCGTGAGCGCGTTGAAGATATCGGCGAGCGGCCGCCTGAACGCTTCCACCCACGGCTTCGGCTCGCCGAAGCCGCCCCAATGCAAGCCAAAACGCGTCGTCTCGAAGTAGGTGCGCGAGCCGCGCGTGCGCGTGTCGATCCAGTCGCGCATAGGGTGCGCCATCGAGAACACCAGCAGCGCACCAGGCCGCGCCACGCGGTGAAACTCCCGAAAGGTCGGCGCGAGCTGCTCGACGTAGTCGAGCGCGAGCGAGCACACGATGCGGTCGAACGCCGCGCTCGCGAGCCAGTCGAGCGGACGCCCGAGGTCGCCCAACGCGATATCGACGGCGAGGCCCGCGCAACGCGCCTTCGCCAGTTCGACCATCGCAGGCGTCACGTCGAACGCCTGCACGCGCGCGCCCTCGCCCGCCAGCTCCGCGCTGACGATGCCGGGGCCGCAGCCCGCGTCGAGCAAGTCGAGCCCCGCAACCTCGCCGAGGAGCGAGCGCGTGGCAGGCCGTTCATAGAGCGCGTTGTGCGGTTTGACCGGTGCCTGCTCGGCGTAACGCCGGGCAAACTGCGTGTAGCTGGCACGGCCCGGCAGTTCGTCGGCCGGGGTTGAGGGGTTCTTTTCGTCGTCGGACATGAAGGTGGTTGGGGCACAGACTCTGCGGGAACGCTATTGTCCACCGTTTTGTGCGCCTCTTGTGTACCGCTGATGCGCCTCTTATACGCCTCGCTCCAGCCCATCCACGGCGCCGACGATATCATCCGGCGCCCCGAATGTCCGGCCGCACTCGCAACGCCGTTCGCCTTCGCGCCCCCCGCGCACGCGAACGTGCCCGCCTGGTCGAGGCCGCCGAAACTGCCGCCCTTTCGCCACTCCGGTTATCATCGCGCACTTGCGCACTTGCGCACTTGCGCACTCGCGTGCGCCGCTTGACGCCGGCACCGGCACCGGCAATCCAGAACTCCCCAGGCTACCCTAGACACACGATGTCCCCCATTCCGTTCGACGCCGTCCTCTTCGACTGTGACGGCGTGCTGGTCGATTCCGAACGCATCACGCACGTGGTGCTCACGCAGATGCTGGGCGAGCTCGGCTGGACGCTCTCCGTCGAGGAGGCCATGGGTATCTTCGTCGGCAAGGCCGTGAAGGACGAAGCGGCGCGCATCGAAGCCCATACGGGCTTCGCGATCACCGACACGTGGCTCGAAGGCTTTCGCGCGCGCCGCAATGAAGCGCTCGAGCGCGATCTCGTCGAAATTCCGGGCGCGCCCGCCGCCGTGCGCGCCGTGCACGCGGCGCTCGGCGGGCGCATCGCCGTGGCCTCCGGCGCCGACCGGCGCAAGGTCGAGCTGCAGTTGCGCAAGGTGGGCCTCCTGGAGTGCTTCGACCGACGTATCTTCAGCGGCCACGAAATGCCGCGCAGCAAGCCGCATCCCGACGTCTATCTCGCGGCGGCGGCCGGTCTCGGCGTCGAGCCCGAGCGCTGCGCCGTGATCGAAGACACCGTGACGGGCGCGCGCGCGGGCCTCGCCGCGGGCGCGACCGTGTTCGGCTACAGCCCGCCCGAGCCGGGCCACAGCAGCGCTCGCGCGCTGCGCGAAGCGGGCGTCGTGCACGTATTCACCGACATGGTGCAGCTTCCCGACCTGCTTGCGGGCTGGTCGAGCGCGTAAGCGCGCATAGCACCGGAACCGGCGAATGCAGGCGCGCGCCGGCGCCGGTGTTGGCCGCACGCGTCACCGCGCACCACGCACGAAGCAGGCCACCCGCGACTCGCATACCATGCGTATCGTGGCGCCGCGTACCGAAAAAGATAGTTTGCTATCGAATCGCTTTGGGCTATCATCCGCCGATGTCGAATCTTCATACTTTACGCCTCGCCGTTAGCAGCACGCTCGTCGTGGCGGCACGCAAATGGCGTCGCACGACCCATGGCGCGCTCAGCGCATACAACGTCTCCGAAGCGTGCGCCGCGCCGCTGCTCACGGCCGGCCGCCTCGGCGAAGCCGTGCGCCAGGTGACGCTCGCGGAGCACGTGGGCATAGAGGGCCCTTCGCTCGTGCGCCTGCTCGACCAGCTCTGCTCAGCCGGCCTCGTACGCCGCGAGGAGGACCCCGACGACCGCCGCGCGAAAACGATTTCGCTGACCGACGAAGGCCGCGCCGTGACCGCCCGCATGGAGGACGAACTGCGCGAGTTGCGTGCCCGCGTGCTCAAGGGCGTGACCCGCGCCGACCTCGAAGCGACGCTGCGCGTGCTCAACGCGTTCAACGCGGCAGACCTGGCGGATCAAGCCGACCGTGCCGATCGGGCCATCTACGACTGAAAGCAGAAAAGCGGACTCATGACCTATCCCTCCATCCGCGACTGGCTCTTTTCAGTCAAGACCTTTGCCGCATCGATGCTCGCGCTGTATATCGCGCTCGTGTTCCAGCTGCCGCGCCCCTATTGGGCGATGGCGAGCGTCTACATCGTCTCGAACCCGTTCGTGGGCGCCACGCGCTCAAAGGCGCTCTATCGCGCGCTCGGCACCGCGCTCGGCGCGGCAGCCGCGATTGCCCTCGTGCCGCCGTTCGTCGAAACGCCGATGCTGTTTAGCGTGATCGTCGCCATGTGGACCGGCACGCTGCTCTATCTGGCTATCTCCGACCGCACCGCACGCAGTTATGTGTTCATGCTCGCGGGCTATACGATGCCGCTCATCGCGCTGCCCACCGTGACCGATCCCACTACGGTGTTCGACGTGGCCATCGCTCGTACGGAGGAAATCACGCTCGGTATCATCTGCGCGAGCGTGGTGGGCAGCACCATCCTGCCGAGCCGCCTCGCGCCCACGCTGATCGAGCGCGCCGACGCGTGGTTCCGCGACGCCGCCTGGTACGGCCGCGAAACGCTCTCGGGCCATATCGCGGGCAAGGCGCTCTCGGCGTGCCGGCAGCGCCTCGCGGCCACCGTGAACCAGCTCGAATTCCTCCTGAGCCAGCTGAGCTACGACCATACGCACCCCGAAATTCTCGCGCGCGCCGAGGCGCTGCGCGGGCGCATGCAGCTCTTCCTGCCAATGATGTCCGCGTTCGCCGATCCGCTCATCGCGCTGCGCCGCGACCTGCAAGTGTGGCCCGAGGGCCTCGACGGCCTGCTCGGCGACGCGGCCCGCTGGTTCGACGAGCCGCTGCCCACGCGCGCAGCCGACATGCGCGACGACGCGGGCGACCCCACCGCGGAGAGCCTGCGTGCCCGCGTAGCGGCGCTGCAGCCCGCACGCGAAGGGCTCGTGAGCTGGCAGGGCGCGCTGCTTTCCAATGCGCTGTGGCGGCTTGGCCAGCTGATCGACGTGTGGCAGGACTGCCGCGCGCTGCGCGCGCTCATCGCGCACGAGGCGGGCGCGTGGCGGCCGCGTTATCGCCACTGGCGGCTTGGCGGCACCGAACGCTTCTACGATCGCGGCATGATGCTGTTCTCGTGCCTCGTGCCCGTGAGCGCGATTCTCGTGGCCTGCTGGCTGTGGGTGAGCTCCGGCTGGCACGACGGGGCGGGCGCGGTGACGCTCGCGGCCGTGGCCTGCTGCTTCTTCGCGGCGCTCGACGATCCCGCGCCGATGGTATTTCGCTTCTTCCTCGCCACGGCGGCGAGCGTGGTGTTCGCGGGTCTCTACCTGTTCGTCGCGCTACCCAAGGTGCACGACTTCGCCATGCTCGTGCTGCTGTTCTCGGGCCCGTTCATCCTGATTGGCACGCTGATTCCGCGCCCGGCCTTCAACATTGCGACGATGCTCGTGGCCGTGAACACGGCCACCTTCATCAGCGTGCAGAGCGCCTACGAGGCCGATTTCCTGGTATTCCTGAATAGCAATATCGCCGGCGTGGCGGGCCTGCTGTTCGCCTATCTGTGGACGCGCATCACGCGCCCGTTCGGCGCCGAGCTTGCGGCGCGGCGCCTCCTGCGCTCGAGCTGGAGCGACGTCGCGCTCTCCGCTTCGCCTACGCCGATCGCGGACCAGCGCAACCTCACCTCGCGCATGGTCGACCGGCTCATGCAGCTCATTCCGCGTCTCGCGGCCTCCGACGATCATCGCCATCCGTCGATCGAAAGCTTCCGCGATCTGCGCATCGCGCTCAACGCGCTGGACCTGCGCCGCTCGCGCCACAAGCTCGATGGCGACGTGCCCGACGCGATCGACCGCGTGCTCGCCGGCGTGAGCGACCATTACGCGCGTTGCGCGCGGGCGAGCGAGCGCCAGCACGCGCCGCAGTCGCTGCTCACGGACATCGACGACGCGGTGCAACGCGTCGCGGCCCGCGGCCTCGCGCAAACGCCGCCCGCCACCGCTGCCGACGCGGAAGCGGCGCCCGCGCCGCGCGCGCTCGTCTCGCAACGCAGGCTGCGCGACACGCTGCACGCGCTCGTGGGCATGCGGCTCGCGCTGTATCCGGCGTCTTCGGCGCAAGCGCCTTCGAGCGGAGAGGCCACGGCATGAGCCCGCTTCCTTCACCCCTCTTTTCGAAACCCGCACCATGATCGGCGAAATCGATATCTTCGGCGTGTTCGTGCCCGCCGTGCTCGTGCTGATGCTGATCGCGTACCTCATCAATGTCGTGATCGGCAGGGTGCTCACGCGCGTCGGCTTTTACCGGCTCGTGTGGCATCGTTCCATTTTCGATCTCGGCATCTATGTCTTCGTACTGGCCGCCGTCATCATCGTGTCGCATCGCTTCGTGAATTAACGTGAACGTGAAAAAAACCTGGTTCTCCGCAGGTCAGATCCTGCTGACGCTCATCGTCGTCGTCGTCGCCGCGCTCGTGCTGTGGCGCATCGTCAATTACTACCTGTTCTCGCCCTGGACGCGCGACGGTCGCGTGCGCGCCGACGTGATCCAGGTCGCGCCCGACGTGGGCGGCCTCATCACGTCCGTGCAGGTGGCGGACAACCAGCAGGTCAAGCAAGGCGAGGTGCTGTTCGTGATCGACCAGGCACGCTATACGCTCGCGCTGCGCCTGGCTCAGGCCACGCTCGAACAGCGCCAGGCGACGCTCGCGCAAGCGAAGCGCGAATACGCGCGCAACATCGGGCTCGGCAATCTCGTGGCGGCCGAAACGCTCGAAGAAAGCCGCACGCGCGTCGATCAGGGCGAAGCGGCTGCCGCCGATGCCCAGGTCCAGGTCGATACCGCGAAGCTGAACCTCCAGCGCACGACGATCGTGAGCCCCGTGGACGGCTATCTGAACGACCGCGCGCCGCGCGTGGGCGAGTATGTCTCGTCGGGCCGCGCCGTGCTCTCCGTGGTGGACGTGCATTCGTTCCGCGTGGACGGTTACTTCGAGGAGACGCGCCTGCACGGCATCCATATCGGTCAGCCGGTCGATATCTCGGTGATGGGCGAATCGCGCCCGCTGCGCGGCCACGTGCAAAGCATCGTCGCCGCCATCGAGGACCGCGACCGCCAGCCTAGCCCCAACCTGCTGCCCAACGTGAATCCGGCGTTCAGCTGGGTGCGTCTCGCGCAGCGCATTCCGGTGCGCGTGGCGCTCGACGAAGTGCCCGAAGACTTCCGCATGATCGCGGGCCGCACGGCGACCGTGTCCGTTCGTACCGAGGCGAGGAGCGACAGGCGGGCAAACCGTGCGGATGGCGGCGCGAGCGGCGCCGTCGCCACGCAGCCCGAAATGGCTACCAGCGCGCCCGCTGCTTCCTTAGGCGCTTCGCAGGCCAATTCGCAGGCCGCCGGAGCTTCGCAATGACACGCCGCAGTCTCTGGCGCAGCTTCGCTCTCACGCCGCTCACGCTCGCGCTCGGCGCGTGCATCACGCTCGGACCCAACTACAAGCTGCCGCAGGAAGCCGCGGTGAACGCGCCCTTCGCGCAAGGGCCGATTGAAGGTGCGGACCACGCTCCGGTCTCGCAACTGGGCGTGCCCGCCGCCTGGTGGCGGCTCTACGACGACCCCACGCTCGATCAGCTCGTGCAGGAAGCGCTGGAAGCGAACACGAACCTGCGCGTGGCCGCCGCGAATCTCGCGCGCTCGCGCGCCGAAGTCGCCGTGGCCAATGCGCAGGGCGGCTTCTCGGGTAACGCGAGCGCCACGGTCGAGCGCGCGCAGGTGTCCGGCGAGCAGTACCTCCTGTTCGAAAAGGTGCCCGTGGCGAACCTGGGCGACCTTGGCGTCAACGTTTCGTATGAATTCGATCTCTTCGGCAAGCTGCGGCGCGGCGTGGAAGCCGCGCGCGCCGACGACGAGGCCGTCGAAGCCGCCGCCGACCTCGCGCGCATCAC
>NZ_DATJWR010000246.1:0-17120 GCF_035501035.1 Paraburkholderia sp. | reverse complement strand
CGAATTCCGCACGCTGATGCCGGTGGGCTACGGCTGCCCGCCGCAGGGCGCCACGCAGCAGTTGCTGAACGGGCTCGGTCGCCACGGCAACCGTCCGGCTCACGTGCACTTCTTCGTCACGTCCGGGAACACCCGCAAGCTGACCACGCAGTTCAACATCGAAGGCGACCCGCTGATCTGGGACGACTTCGCCTACGCCACGCGTGAGGAACTGATTCCGCCGGTGGTCGAAAAGACCGGCGGGACGGCGCTGGGCCTGAAGGCCGATACGTACAAGGACATCGAGTTCAACTTCACGTTGACGCCGCTCGTGCAGGGTAAGGACAACCAGATCGTCCAACGTCTGCGCGCCGGGGCTGCGGTGTAATGGTTCTTGCCGGCTCGAAAGCCGTGGTGGCGCTGATTCGCCGCCACGGCTTCGGTAGGCAAAATGCGCAGCGTGTTCTATGCAGTAGCGCCCAGCTCACTACAACGGACGCAACCCTGATGGCTCATCCGCCGGCAAGACGGGCGCCATCAGACGACGCCCGGCACGGCTCCACCAGTGTCGACGAACTCGGTCTTCCCCATGCCGCGCGACTTCGCACGGTACATGGCGCTGTCGACGGCGCGCATCAGGCTTCGCGCGTCGAGATAGCGGCTGCTGGAGTCTTCCGTCAGCAGGCATACGCCAATGCTGCACGAAACGGCAACCGGGTAGCCACCCACGGTGCGCATGTTGCCGAGAATCGAGTGGATGCTGTCGGCAATGGTGAGTGCATCCTGCTTGTCGTAGACGTGACGCGCCAGCACCACGAATTCGTCGCCACCGAGGCGCGCAAGCGTGTCCCCGCGGCGCATGCGGCGACCCAGCGCCGTCGCGAAGTCGCGCAGCAGTTCGTCGCCGACAGCGTGCCCGAACGAGTCGTTGACTTCCTTGAAGCCGTCGAGATCGACGAGCAGCATGGCGGTGCGGTCACTTTCGGCGCCGCGCGCAAACAGCGTTCGGCCGATGGCTTGCTCGAGCCTTACACGGTTAAATAGCCCCGTCAGCGGATCGGTCGACGCCTGTCGTTCCAGGCGCGATACGAGCACCGCCAGATAGATCGACGTTGCAGCGACGCTGAACGTCACTCCGAGAGCGGCCGTGATGTTGGCGCGCCACCATGGCTGCCAATGCATCAGGCACGCGAGACCCACGATCGCCACGCCGCAGGAAAGCACCAGCATGCGCTGGCCATACCTGCATCCGGCGCCGACCAGGAACCAGAAGACGACCCACAGGAGCGGCAGCGCGGCTGGGCCGCCCGCTGCCAGCGCCGCGATCACTATGGCCTGATCGGCCAAAGTGCTGAGCGTCAGGCGCACGCGCGAGCGCGCTGGCGCAACCGTCACGGCAACGTACGTGGCGACGCCGAACATCACATAAGCGGTGACGGCCAGAAGCGTCGCATAGACTTCGGCTGAGCGATAAACCGAGCTGGCAACCAGATAGACGAGAAGCACGACCGAACCGAGCGAGATACGCAGTACCGCCTGCTCCCTCTCCGGATCTTTCGGAAATGCGCCCAAAAGCGCCTTTCCGGACCAGGAATGCGTATCCGGCTCGCCCATGGCATCCACCCCCGCTTGCGATCTGAGTTTTGTCGCCCGGTAGTGTAACCCACGCATGTGTCGCGTTCAGGCGGCCAAAAAGCGAAATTCGACGCGCTGTCTGGGGAAGAGATCGTGCTCACGCGGATGCGCTGGCGCGGGCGCGTCAGAGGTCGAGTACGAGCATCGGCGTGCGGGCCCGCGAGCAGCACGGAAGCAATTGATCGTTGGCCTCGCGTTCTTCGTCGGTCAGATAGAGATCGCGATGGTCCGGCACGCCCTCCAGCACGCGTGTGATACAGGTGCCGCAAACACCCTGTTCGCACGACACGGGTACCTCGATGCCGCCGGCGCGCAGCGCCTCGACGATCGTCGTGCCGGCCGGTACGTCGATCACGCGCTGGCAGCTCGCGAGCGTGACCTGGAACGCCCCGTTGGCGTGCGTGGGCGGTTGGGCCGCGCCGAAGTACTCGCGATGCACGTTCTGCGCTGGCCAGCCCGCGTTCGTCGCGGCGCCGAGTACGGCGTCGATGAAGCCCGCCGGGCCGCACACGTAGACGTGCGTGCCGGCGTGCGGCTGAGCAAGCACGCGCGCGAGATCGAGGCGAGCTTCCGGTCCCTCGCTGTCGAAATAGAAGCGCGTGTGCTCCGCAAAACCGCGTTCGGCAAGGCGCTCGCGAAACGCGGCGCGCGCGGGTTCACGGGCGCAGTAATGCAGCTCGAACGCGCGTCCGGCTTCCCTTAGCTGTTCAGCCATCGCCATGAGCGGCGTGATGCCGATACCGCCTGCGATCAGAATAGTATGGGCCGCGTGCTCGTCGAGCGGAAAATGATTCTTCGGCGTACTGATTTCCAGGATCGTCCCAGCGGCAAGCGCGTGCATGGCAATGGAACCGCCGCGCGACGCCAGATCGCGCAACACGCCGATGCGATAGACAGCACCATCGGCGGGGCTGTTGCAAAGCGAATACTGGCGCACGAAGCCGCCGACATGGACATCGATGTGCGCGCCCGCCTCGAATGCCGGCAGTGGCGAGCCGTCGGCGCTCGCGAGCTCGAACAGGCAGATGTCGGTGGCAACGGGAAGCTTGCGGGTGAGGGTGACTTTCATGATGCGTGGGCAAAAGAGGGAAGACGGCCGCGCGTACGCGCGGCCCCGGCGTCAGACCGCCACCGCTGCGGTGCTGCGCTCTTCGGCGATGAGCCGGTCGAGCACGCGGCGCGATTGCACACCGCCGGCATCGATATTGAGCTTCAGGATCGGCCGGTCGGGCCACGTGAGCAGATTGCGCTGCTGCGATTCGAGCATGTCGAGATCCTCGGCGAAGATCTTGCCCTGGCCCTTGCGGATCGTGTCGGTGAGTGCCTCGTCGTGCACGGCGAAGCTGCGCGCCATGCCCCAGAAGTACCAGATCGACGTTTCGGTTTCCGGCGTGATGAAATCGACGACGATGCTCGACGCCTTGTCGCGCGCGTCAGCCTCGTAACCGCCTTTGCCCGCGTGCGCCACGCCCACTTCGATCATGATGTGGCTGGGCGGCGAGAAGTGGCAGATCTGCCAGCGATCGCAGGGCACGTTATCCGCGAGGCCATTGCCGCGCAGCGCAGCGGCCCAGAACGGCGGCGGCATGATGTTTTCCATGAAGCGGCTGGTCGTGACGGTGTCGCCGTTCACGGCCGTCTTCGGCGGCGCCTCTTCGATTTCGGGCTGACCGATGCTCGACGCGTGCACGTACGTCTCGTGCGTGAGGTCCATCAGGTTGTCGATCATCAGGCGATAGTCGCACTTGATGTGATAGAGGCCACCGCCGTAGGCCCACGCGGGATTGTCGGCCCATTCGAGGTGATGGATCTTCGCGGGGTCGGCCTGTGCCGCATCGCCGGGCCACACCCAGATGAAGCCATGGCGCTCGACGGCGGGATAGCTGCGCACGGACGGAATGCCGCCAACGCGCTGGCACGGCATGCTCACGCATTTGCCGTTCGATCCCATCGTGAGGCCGTGGTAGCCGCACACCAGATGGCCGTCGCGCACGCTGCCGAGCGAGAGCGGCGCGCCGCGATGCGGGCAGAAGTCTTCGAGCGCGGCGACGCCGCCTTCGGCCGTGCGCCAGAACACCATGCGCTCGCCGCAAATCTGCCGCCCGAGCGGCTTGCTGGCGATTTCATCGGGAGTGCACGCGACATACCACGCGTTTTTCAGGAACATGTGTCTCCTCCATGGCGTGTCGACACGCCTTTGGTCTGGGTGGTGGGGGCGGCAGGCTTGCCGCCGTACGTATCAAGCCGCGCAATCTCGCGACATCAGCGCGGATTGCGGCGAATGAGGTTGGCGCCGATCAGCCTCGTCATGGCGCGCTGGTTCTCGAGCACACGGCGCAGATTCTGATGGGCGATGTGCGAGTGTTCGCGCATCAGCGCTTCGGCACGCGCGCCTTCACGGCTTTCGATCGCTTCGAGCACCGCGCGATGCTGGGCCTGCGCGACGATCAGCGTTTCGCGCGCGCGCGGGTCGAGCGACTGCACGACCACGAATGCGCTGGCCGAGGCGAACGGCAAGCTCGCGATTTTCTCGATTTGCCGCGCCACTACTTCGCTATCCGAAGCATTTGCGAGCAGGCGATGAAAGCGCCCATTCACTTCGACGTAGCGAGAGAACGTTTCCTCGGTCAGCGCGCCCACGAGTAGCTCGTCGATCTCGTCGATGCAGTCGTGCAGGTCGCGGAACATGGAGTGCGTGATACCGCGCTCGGCGGCGAGGCGTGCGGCCAATCCTTCGAGCGTGCCGCGCAGTTCGATCGAGTCGCGTATTTCGTTCTCCGAAAACGAGCGCACGGCATAGCCGCCGCTCGGAATCGGCTCGAGCAGTCCTTCCTCCTGCAGGCGCATGAGCGCCGCACGCACGGGCGTGCGCGAGACGCCGAGGCGTTCGACCACGCCGAGTTCGGAAATGCGCTCGCCGGGGGACAGCTCGCCGCCAAGTATGAGTTCTCGCAGCCCGAGCTGGGCCTTGACGGTCTGCGAGGCGGCGGAGCCGGCGCGCGTGCTGGCTGGGGTGTCGTCTATGCCGTTCATGCGTAAAGAGGTGAAGAAAACACGATTGTGGATGCGGGCAGGAACCGTCCGAGGGAGGGCGGTGCTGTGTACAAATTGTATACAGCAAAGTCATAATTTCAATGCTTTCGCCCTTGATTTAAGGGTAAACAACCATGAGTAAGGCGTTAGTAAAGAAAAATTGTGTACATCCAGGGTGATCTTTGATTGACACGCGTGAGGGGCGCTTCTTACCATTTCGCCGGAAGTTCGATAAACGAAGCATCGTTCGATATACGAACGCAAAGCACACACAGGAGACACACGTGACGAGGCATGCCCCCACGCACGATCTGCAAAACGAACGCAGGACACTGATCCTGCTCGCCATCGGCTTCGGTCTGGTCGGACTCGACCGCTGGATGATCGCGCCGCTTTTTCCCCACATGATGAAGGACCTCGGCCTCAGCTATCAGCAGCTAGGCTCGCTGATCGGCATTCTCAGCATTGCCTGGGGCGTGTTTTCGATCCTCATGGGCCGCCTCTCGGACCGTATCGGCCGGCGCAAGATCATGATTGCGGCCATGGTGATGTTCTCGCTGCTCTCGAGCTTCTCGGGGTTCGCGGCCGGCTTCGCGAGCCTGCTGCTGATTCGCGCGCTGATGGGGCTTGCCGAAGGCGCCTTCACGCCAACGAGCGTTGCGGCTGTGGGCGAGGCCTCGCATCCGTCGCGTCGCGGCCGCAATCAGGGGCTGCAACTCAGCATGTTCGCGCTGATGGGTCTGGGCCTTGCGCCCATCATCGCAACGCAGTTGCTGCGCGTCGTGCCCTCGTGGCACTGGGTGTTCGCGGTTTCCGCGGTTCCGGGGCTGATCGTGGCCGTGCTGATCGCCACGCTGTTGCGCGACGCGCCGCAAGGCGCGCTGTCGAACACGCTGGGCACGCACGCGTCGCAGCGTCCGCGCTGGAGCGCGCTCTTTCGCAGCCGCAACGTCGTGCTCGCCATGCTGGCGACGCTTTGCGCGATGGCCGGCATCTTCGTGATTGGCGCGATGGTGCCCAATTACCTCGTCGACTACCTGCACCTCGATACCTCGCAGATGGGCTTCGTCGTATCGGCGATCGGCTTCGGCGGCTTTCTCGGCGAGTTCGGCCTCGCCAGCGTCTCGGATATCGTGGGACGGCGCCTGACGTCGGTCGTCGCTTTCGTGGGTGCGGCGCTTTCGCTCTACGTGTTCGCGCGCATCGGCGCGAACCCCTTGATGCTCTTTGTCGTGCTGTTCGTCGTGTCGTTCTTTGCGCTCGGCATGCTGGGCGTCCTCACCGGACCGATCGCAACCGAAGCGGCTCCTGTGGGTCTCGTGGCCTCGGCCATCGGCATCACGTCGGGCACCGGGGAGATTTTCGGCGGCGGTATCGCCCCAGCCATCGCCGGTTATGTCGCTCAGCACGACGGCATTCAGTTCACGCTGCAGTTCGCGCTCGGCGGACTGATCTGCGGCGCCTTCGTTTCGATGTTCCTGATCGAGACCGCCCCGCGCGCGCTGGCTCGGCGCTCGGCTTCGGTCGCACTGCGCGCCGAATGATGTTGCCGTGACGGCGCGCCTGCGCCGTCACACCTTCCGGAATTCCGGGAATTATTAAAATTAGTACGTTGTCCGTAGCAATTGGACAGAGACAAAGGTAAAGGAGACGTCAACATGAAGTGCCTCGCACTGTGGTGCACGGCGGTTTCGGCGATGGTATGCGCTCAAGCACATGCGGAAGCGAGCCCGGCAGGAGACAGCGTGACGCTGTATGGCCTCGTCGACGCCGGCATATCGTGGGTCAGCAACGAAAGCGGCCACTCGAACCTCAAGTTCGACGACGGCATTCTCACCCCCAACCTGCTCGGCATTCGCGGCAACGAAGACCTGGGCGGCGGGCTGCATGCAGTGTTCGACCTCGTCAACCAGTTCTCGCTTGGCACCGGTTCGATCGTGTCGGGGCAGGGGCTCTTCGGCCGCAATGCTTACGTCGGTCTTGCCAGCGATCAGTACGGCAAGCTGACGATGGGCAACCAGTACGATTTCATGACCGATTCGCTGTTCTTCGGCCATGACGATGCAGCAATGGAAGTAGGGGGGCTCTATAACTTCCGCGCGGGGCCGTTCGCGAAGATCGCCATTCCGGGCAATCCGCCGTTCGCGCCGCAATTCGACTGGGACCGCATGGCGGGCGCCACGGTCGAGAACTCGGTCAAATACGCTTCGCCCACGTTAGGCGGATTCAGCTTCGGCGGCCTTTACGGCTTTGGCGGCATTCCGGGTGCGTTCGGTCGCGGTAACACGGTCAGCGCGGGCGCGAACTACGCCAACGGTCCGTTCGGCATGGCCGCGGCCTACACGGAAGCCAAATATGTCGAGGAGGGCGAGCCCGATGTCAGCATCCGAAACTGGGGGGTGGGCGCGCACTACGACTTCGGCAAGGTCACGGCAACGCTGCTCGTGACGACCGTGCGCAACAACTCGAACGGTGGCGCGATCGCCCAGGGCGAGGTGGGCGCGAACTGGCTGCTGGCGCCGGACTGGGCGATCGCCGCCGACTACATGTACATGAAGGGCAACGCCTACCTCGACAATAATCACGCTCACCAGATCACGGCGGTTCTGGATCACTTCCTTTCGAAGCGCACGGTCGTCTATGCGGAAACCGTATACCAGCGCACGAACGCGGGAGCCCAGGCACTGATCAGCGGCGTGCTCGATCCCGATGGAACGTCGAGTGGTCCGAACCAGTTCATCGCGCGTGTGGGCGTGCAAACGCGGTTCTGACCGGCGCAACGCGCGTGGCAGTAGCGTCAGGCAACTGCGGCTTCGGTCGCTGCATCAACGCTTCGTCATGCGCGCGTAAGAAACGCACATCGTCGCCAGTTCCTGCGCGGCCGGAGTCAAAGGCACGCTGGCGCGATGCAGCAGGCAAACGCTCGATTCGGCTGGCCGCTCGGCAATCGGTATCGACGTCAACTCGCCGTTGAACAGCCGATACCGCGTGACGATGGAAGGCTCGAGCGAGAGCCAGTCGGTTTCCGCGATCAGATGCAGCGTGTCGAACAGCGACTCGGTCGTCGCGACGATGCGCGGTGGCGCGAGCCCGCGTTCGGTGAACATGTCCGTCAGGCGGTTCACGGGCGCCGGGACAGTCGCGCCCGGCTGGCGCGTGGCGATCCAGTCGCAATCGCCAAGCTCGGCGAGCGTTTTCGCGTGCTGCAGCGGGTGGCCGCGACGGCACACGACGACAGGGTCGGACCGGTAAAGGTTCGTCACGGCCAGGTCTTCCGTATCGGTCTTGGGCCACACCAGCGCGACGGCAAAGTCGAGCGTGCCGTCGCGCAGCCACGAGATCATCTTGCGCGACGTGCCGTTGACGAGGTGCAGCGACACGCCCGGAAAGCGCGCGCGATATTGCTTCATCACCGGCACGAGCGTGTCGATCATCGGTTCCGTGGTCATCCCGAATGTCACGCTGCCGCCAAAGTCCCCGCGCAACTGGCGGATCTCGTTCTCGCTGCGCTCGCACTCGCTGAGGATTGCAGCGGCGCGCACCAGCAGCCTTTCGCCATATGCGGTCAGCCGGATGCCACGATTCGTGCGGCTCACGAGCGGCGCGCCCAGTTCGAGTTCGAGATTCTGGAGCTGCTGCGTGACGCTGCTCTGCGCGAGCCCGAGCGAGCGCGCGGCGCCACGCAGGCTGCCGTGCTCGGCAACCGCCGAAAAAACGCGCAATTGGGAAAGCGTCAGAGCCATGGCCGGTGATCGGAAAAAACGATCATGATAGCCGCCCGCGGACTTCGCAGCGTCATTCCGGTGCCATAGCATGGGGCCCAATCATTCGGGAGAAGGGAGACCATGAAGCCATTTCTACGTGTCGCACTGAGCGCGGTAACGGCGCTGGGGCTGCTCGGCGCGGCGGCCATTGCACACGCAAGCGATACGAATGTCGTGCGGTTCGGCATCGATCCGACTTATCCGCCAATGGACTCGAAGGCGCCGGACGGCAGCGTGCGCGGCTTCGACGTCGATCTCGGCAACGAGATCTGCCGGCGCATGCATGCGCAGTGCAAGTGGGTCGAGCTCGAATTTTCGGGCATGATCCCGGCGCTTCAGGCTCGCAAGATCGATGCGGTTCTCTCGGCGATGGCCATTACCGAAAAGCGCATGCAGCAGATCGCCTTCTCGTCGAAGCTCTATCAATTCAAGTCGCACCTCGTCGCGCACAAGGGCGCGGGCTTCGGCAGCGATGCGGCGTCGCTTGCCGGCAAGCACATCGGCGTGCAATCCGGTACGCAATTCGAAACCTACGCGCTCGCGCAGTGGGCGCCGCACGGCGTGTCCGTCGTGTCGTACAAGAACCAGGAGGAAGTTTTCGAGGACCTCGTGACCGGGCGTCTCGACGCGGCGCTCCTGGGCACGGTCGAGGCCGACCAGGGTTTCCTGCAAACGCCGCAGGGCAAGGACTTCGCGTTCATCGGCCAGCCGCTTTCGATGGGCGACCACGGCGTCGGCATCGGCATGCGCAAGGACGATGCGCAGCTCAAGGCGTCGATCGACTCGGCCATTGCTTCGATGCGGGCCGACGGCACCTACGAGCGCATCGCGCACCGCTACTTCTCGTTCGACCCGTACGGCGAATAAGCCAGGCCCGGCATTTCGCCGACGTTTTCGTTTTTGTTTCTTTCTCTACATGCAAACGCATTCCATCGATCTGATTTCGCCGGCAATCGGCACCCGCCGTGAGCTCACGAGCTTTCATTTCGGGCCGGCCCGCGCCAGCGACGCCACCCAGAAGATCTACATCCAGGCTGCGCTGCACGCCGACGAGACGCCGGCGATGCTCGTGAGCGTGATGCTCCGGCGCCGCCTCGCGGAACTCGAGGCGGCCGGCGAACTCAGCGCGCAAATCGTGCTCGTGCCCGTTGCGAATCCGGTCGGGCTCGCACAGCACGTGCTCGGCCAGTTCATCGGCCGCTTCGACCTCGCCAGCGGGCGCAATTTCAATCGGAGTTTCCCCGCACTCGATGACGTGGCCAAGGAGCTCGAAGGCAAGCTCGGCAGCAACGCCGCGCACAATGTCGCGCTCGTGCGCGATGCGATGCGCGAAGCGCTCGCGCAGCAGAAGCCGCGTACCGAATTCGAGTCGTTGCAGCTCGCGTTGCTGCAACTGTCGCTCGATTCGGACGTCGTGATCGATCTGCATTGCTCGCTCGAAGCCACGCTGCATCTGTACACGAGCGAAGCGGCATGGCCGCAGTTCGAGCCGCTCGCGCGCTATATGGGCTCGCAGGCGTCATTGCTCGCCACCGACTCCGGCGGCCAGGCGTTCGACGAGGCGCACAGTCTCGCCTGGTGGAACCTGCAACAGCAGGTGGGCGACGCCACGCCTCTGCCGCCGGGCACGGTGGCCGCCACCATCGAATGCCGAGGGCAGCGCGACGTGTCGTACGAGACGGCCGCAGCCGATGCCGAGGCCATCATCGAGTTCCTTCGCGCGCGTGGGGCGGTGCGCGGCACGGCAAAGCCGCTGCCGCCGCTCGTGCACGAGCCGACTCCGCTTGCCGGCAGCGAGCAGTTCTACGCGCCCGCGAGCGGCATCCTGGTCCACCGCGCCGCAATGGGCGCCCGGATCCGCGCCGGTGACCCGCTTTTCGACATCGTCGATCCGCTGACTGACGAGACGATCACCATCCGCAGCAACACGGATGGCATTTTCTACATGCGGCGCGCGATCCGCTTCGTGACGGCGGGCGCGCCGCTCGGAAGGGTGACCGGCACCCGTCCGATCCGCACTGGGGTTCTGCTCGGCGCTTGACGAGCCCGTTCGGCCTGCGGTCCGTCATCGCATCCGACAAGGGCGCGGTGACGGTTGTCCACGGATTTTCCGGACCATGGCTTACACGCAACGAAAGCAGTCAGAAAGGAAAACGACAGCGCCAAGCCTGCCCGCGCACCGGGCAGTACTCCAGGGCTGCGTGTCAGCCAGGGATATCGTCAGGTTCTGGCGACTCGACGCGCGATTTCTGTACTGCTACCTTGCGCGACGCAGGTGTGCCCGCGGCGTCGATCACGTTCGCGGAGCGCGTCGCGCGGACCGTCCATACCGGTTGTGAGCCGGTGCGGTCCGGCTATTGACCACCCTACACCCAGAACCCAGGGAGATCCCATGAAAAAGCTGTATGCCGCCTTGTCCATCGCCTTGTTCGCCGCCACGGCCTCCGGCGGCGCGTTCGCGCAAGACACCATTCGTTTTGGCGTCGACGCGAGCTACCCGCCTTTCGAATCGAAAGCGTCCGATGGCAAGCTGGTTGGCTTCGACATTGACCTCGGCAACGAAATCTGCCGCCGTCTCGATGCGAAGTGCGTCTGGGTTGAGAACGACTTCGACGGCATGATCCCGGCGCTGAAGGCGCGCAAGTTCGACGGCGTGCTCTCGTCGATGTCGATGACGCCGGCGCGCGAAGAACAGATCGCGTTCTCCGCGAAGCTGTTCAACACGCCGACCCGCCTCGTCGCCAAGTCCGGCTCCGGCATCAAGCCGACCGCGGAATCGCTCAAGGGCAAGCGCGTGGGCGTCGAGCAGGGCACGATCCAGGAAGCCTTTGCGAAGGCGCACTGGGCGCCCGCCGGCGTCGAGGTCGTGCCGTACCAGAACCAGGACCTGGTGTATCAGGACCTGCTGGCCGGCCGTATCGACGCGGCGCTGCAAGACGCCGTGCAGGCCGATATCGGCTTCCTGAAGACGCCGCGCGGCAAGGGCTACGGCTTCGCGGGCAGCGACATCAACGACCCGGCGACGCTCGGCAACGGCGCTGGCATCGGCCTGCGCAAGGAAGACACCGCGCTCAAGACGAAGATCGACGGCGCGATCGCCGGCATGCTGAAGGACGGCACGTACAAGAAGATCGAGAAGAAGTACTTCGACTTCGACGTCTACGGCAAGTAATGCCCGCACGGCGCGAGAGCGAGCGGATCGCGCTCGCGCCCGAAGTGCCGCCGTCCTGACGGCACGGTGAGAGAATAGGTGGCTTCTTCAAGCCACCTATTTTCCAATGGAACTCAGACAGCTGCGTTATTTCCTCTGCGTCGTCGAACACGGAAGCATGGGAAAGGCCGCGCTCGAACTCGGCGTGGTGACTTCGGCGTTGAGTCAGCAGATCAGCCGGCTCGAAAGCGAGCTGTCTACGCGGTTGCTGCAACGCACCTCCAACGGCGTGCTGCCCACCGAGGCCGGCCTCGCATTCTGGCGGCAGGCGCAACTCGCCCTGCGCCATATCGACGATGCCGCGCTCGCCGCACGCGCGGCGCGGCTCTCGGGCCACGTGAGCATTGGCCTCGCGCCCAGCACGGCGAGCGTGCTCGGCGTCCCCTTCATGCAGGCCATGCGCGAGCGCTATCCCGACGTGCGCGTGCGCATCGTCGAAAGTCTTTCGGGTTATCTGGCATCGATGCTGAGCGCACGCCAGATCGATCTCGCCGTGATATTTCGCGAAGAGCCCACGCAACGCTGGAGCGTGCTGCCGCTGCTCGACGAACGCCTGTTCGTCATCGGCGCGAGCCATCTGGATGCGATGCCCGGCGGCGCTTCCGTGCGCCTCGCGCAACTCGGCAAGCTCGGGCTGATACTGCCGAGCGGCCCGCACGGCTTGCGAACCCTGCTCGCGGCCGCTTTCAAGCGTGCGAAGTACGAGCCGAGCATCGTCGCGGAAGTCGACGGCCTCGCGCTGCTGATGGACTTCGTGCGCGCGGGCTTTGGCGCGACGATCCAGCCCGGCGCGGCGCTCGCGCGCGCGGAAAATGCGACGCTGGCGAGCGTGCCCGTTGCCGATGCCTACGCGACGCGCCCGAACATGATTGCGAGCGCGTCCGACGACGAACTCTCGCCCGCCGGTCTTGCTGCACGCGTCGTACTCGCCGATGTCGCCCGCCAGCTCGTGCGCGAAGGGCATTGGCCCGGCGCGCGGCTGCGCAAGCCGGAGTCTTCACGAAAAGTGAAGACCCGTTGACGATCCGCTCGTAGCGGTGGATTTCGCCAGGTAATACAGTGCGTCCCAAAGGAGGCATGTATGGTTGACGTACTGGTCATTGGAGGAGGCAATGCCGCGCTCTGCGCGGCGTTGATGGCGCGGGAGGCGGGCGCATCGGTCCTGCTGCTCGAATCCGCGCCGCGTGAATGGCGCGGCGGCAATTCGCAGCACACCCGCAATCTGCGCTGCATGCACGACGCGCCGCAGGACGTGCTCGTCGACGCCTATCCCGAAGAAGAATACTGGCAGGACCTGCTGAAGGTCACGGGCGGGCTCACCAACGAACATCTCGCACGCCTGACGATCCGCGCTTCGTCGACGTGCCGGCCGTGGATGCACAAGCATGGCGTGCGCTTTCAGCCGCCGCTTTCCGGCGCGCTGCATGTCGCGCGCACCAACGCATTCTTCATGGGCGGCGGCAAGGCGCTCGTCAACGCGTACTACCGCAGCGCGCAAGCGCTAGGCGTACAGATCCGCTATGAAACGCCGGTCGACTCCATCGAGCTCGACGGCGGCCGCTTCGTCGCGGCGAAGAGCGGCACGCAGCGCTTCGAGGCGCGCGCCTGCGTGCTGGCGGCCGGTGGCTTCGAATCGAACCGAGAATGGCTGCGCGAGGCCTGGGGCCAAAACGAGCGCGGCGAGTGGCCTGCCGACAACTTCCTGATCCGCGGCACGCGCTTCAACATGGGCGTGCTGCTCAAATACATGATCGACGCGGGCGCGGACGCCATCGGCGACCCGGCGCAATCGCATTGCGTCGCCATCGACGCGCGCGCGCCCCTCTATGACGGCGGCATCTGCACGCGCATCGACTGTGTGTCGCTTGGCGTCGTCGTCAACCGGGACGCGGAGCGCTTCTACGACGAAGGCGAGGACTTCTGGCCGAAGCGCTACGCGATCTGGGGCCGGCTCGTCGCGCAACAGCCCGGCCAGATCGGCTACTCGATCATCGATTCGAAAGCGATTGGCCGCTTCATGCCGCCCGTTTTTCCGGGCGAAAAAGCCGATACGCTGGCCGAACTCGCGCGCAAGCTGAATCTGCCCGAAGCGCAATTCACTGAGACGCTGCGCCGCTACAACGAAGCGTGCCGGGTGGGCAGCTTCGATCACACCGCGCTCGACGACTGCCATACCGAAGGGCTCGCACCGCCCAAGACGCACTGGGCACGCCCGATCGATACACCGCCTTTCTACGGCTATGCGCTGCGGCCGGGCATTACGTTCACCTATCTGGGTCTCGAAACCAATGACCTGGCCCAGGTGCATTTCGGCGGCGTGCCGAGCGACAACCTGTTCGTCGCGGGAGAAATGATGGCGGGCAACGTGCTCGGCAAGGGCTATACGGCAGGGGTCGGCATGTCGATCGGTACTGCATTCGGGCGCATCGCGGGCACCGAGGCCGCGCGTCATGCGTTGCAAACTTCGGGAGTTCATTGTGCAGAAGTCTGACACGCTCGCACCCGCCAGCACGCGCCACGCTTCAAGCGATGCCGCGTCTTCCTCGCGCACTTCGCCAAAGGCCGCTTCACGCGTGATCCCCATCGTGCCGATGACGCAAAGCGAAAGCGAAGTCGCGCGGCAGATGCAGATCTGCAACGCCTGTCGCTACTGCGAAGGCTTTTGCGCCGTGTTCCCCGCGATGACGCGGCGCCTCGAGTTCGGCAAGGCCGACGTCAATTACCTGGCCAACCTCTGCCACAACTGCGGCGCCTGTTATCACGCTTGCCAGTACGCACCGCCGCACGAATTCGCCGTCAACGTGCCGAAAGCGATGGCGAAAGTGCGCCTCGAAACCTACACGGAATATGCGTGGCCCGCCGCGCTCGGCGTGCTCTACAAGCGCAATGGCGTGACGGTTTCGGTTGCCCTCGCGCTGGGGCTCGCGCTGTTGCTGCTGCTCGGCACTGCGCGCAACGGTGGCCTGTTACACAACGTTGGCGACAACTTCTATGCGATCTTTCCGCACAACCTGCTCGCAGCGATGTTCGGCGCGGTCTTCCTGTTCGCGGTTGCGGCGCTGGGCGTGGGCGTCACGCGCTTCTGGCGCGACGTGACGGCGGGAACGGCAAGTGCGAGCGCGAGCGCGGCGGCCGAAGCCGCGAAGAACGCACTGACGCTCAAGTATCTAGACGGCGGACACGGCGACGGCTGCAACGAAGCGGACGACGCGTTCACGCTCGCCCGGCGCCGTTTCCATCATCTGACGTTCTACGGGTTCATGCTGTGTTTCGCCGCGACCGTGGTGGCCACGCTGTATCACTATGCGTTTGGGGCGCATGCGCCGTATCCTTTCATCAGCGTGCCGGTGCTGCTCGGCACGGCTGGAGGCATCGGCCTGCTCGTGGGGCCTGCGGGGCTGCTGTGGCTCAATCTGCGGCGTCATCCCGAACAGGGCGATACGGCGCAGCGCCCGATGGACCGCGGCTTCATCGCGCTGCTGCTGCTGACCAGCGCGTCGGGTCTCGCGCTGCTCGGTCTTCGCGATACTTCGGCAATGCCTGCGCTGCTCGCCGTGCATCTGGGCATCGTGATCGCGCTGTTCGCCACGCTGCCGTACGGAAAGTTCGCGCATGGCATCTACCGGTCGGCGGCGCTGCTGAAATCGTCAGTCGAAAAGCGGCAAGGCAACGAACTGAAACTCGGCTCGGATTAGTTGGGATCGTACGGAACGCGGCGCCCTGTGCCGCTGCAAAACGACAAAGGAGACACGCGATGAACCCCACGCAAACCCTCGCCACCACCACGGGCAGCTCCCGCAGAGCAAAAGCCGCCACCGTGCTGCGCGTGACCAGCGGCAACTTCCTCGAACAGTTCGACTTCTTCCTGTTTGGTTTCTACGCCACGTCGATCTCGAAGATCTTCTTCCCGACTTCGAGCGAGTTCGCCTCGCTCATGCTGACCTTCGCCGTATTCGGCGCGGGCTTCCTGATGCGTCCGCTCGGGGCGATCTTTCTCGGCGCGTACATCGACCAGGTCGGGCGGCGCACCGGCTTGATCGTCACGCTGAGCATCATGGCGAGCGGCACCGTCTTGATCGCGTGCGTGCCGGGCTACGCGACCATCGGCCTCGTCGCGCCGGTGCTGGTGCTGATCGGCCGGCTGCTGCAGGGCTTTTCGGCAGGGGCGGAACTGGGTGGCGTGTCGGTGTATCTCTCGGAGATGGCCACGCCCGGCAACAAGGGCTTCTATACGAGCTGGCAGTCGGCCAGCCAGCAGGTCGCCATCATGGTCGCGGCGGCGCTGGGCTATGCGCTGAATCAGTGGATGAGCGCGCAGCAGGTGAGCGCGTGGGGATGGCGCATTCCGTTCTTCATCGGCTGTGCGATCGTGCCCTTCCTGTTTCTGCTGCGCCGCTCATTGCAGGAAACCGCTGCGTTCGAGGCGCGGCGCCATCATCCGCAAACGCGCGAAGTGTTCGCCATGCTGCTGCACAACTGGCGCGTCGTCATTGCGGGCATGCTGCTCACGGCGATGACCACCACCACGTTCTATCTGATCACGGTCTATACGCCGACCTTCGGCAAGACCGTGCTCAAACTGTCCACCAGCGACAGTCTCATGGTGACGCTGTTGGTCGCCGTGTCGAACTTCATCTGGCTGCCGATCGGCGGTGCGATCTCCGATCGCATCGGGCGCAAGCCGATTCTGATGGCGATCGCCATTCTTGCGATCTGCACGTCGTATCCGGCGCTGTCCTGGCTCGCCAGCGCGCCGAGCTTCGGCCGCATGTTGAGCGTCCTGCTGTGGTTCTCGTTCTTTTTCGGCATGTACAACGGCGCGATGGTCGCGTCGCTCACGGAAGTGATGCCGGTAGAAGTGCGCGTAGCAGGCTTTTCGCTCGCGTTCAGCCTCGCCACCGCGCTGTTCGGTGGCTTCACGCCCGCTGTCTCGACGTTCCTGATCGAAGTCACGCACGACAAGGCCGCGCCCGGCTACTGGCTCAGTTTTGCCGCGCTTTGCGGGCTGTGCGCGACGCTCAGGTTGTATCGGCGCAAGGCCGGGCAGGGTACCTCTGCGGCTTCGTCGGCGTAGGGCGAACTCGAGCGATGCAAGTTGACGCAAGCGCCGCGGTGAACGCCGCGGCGTTTTTTTTCGGCCCGTCACGGGTTCTCGGGAAGGCAAATTGATCGAGCTAATTCGAATGGCCAATGCGCAATCCCACCTTGCTGACGTGGCAAGTGTCCAAATATGTGGACAACGTGCGCGAATCTGGAGTTAGCCAATACGTCGGGCTATGATCCCCGCGTCCACGATGGGGCAGGTGGACGCCGCATGGTCGAGCAGAGCCAGCGCGCCGCCGACTGTCGAACGGGTCGTGCAAGCCGGCCGCGCTGATCGGACGGGGCTGCGACGGGGCGTCGGTCCCGGCGAACGACAGCGGCGTTTGACATCTGCTGCGGTGGTGCGTCGAATCGTCCGGTTCGTACGACATCGCAAGCTCGCACCGAGGCAACGC